>CALJLV010000142.1 GCA_937982505.1 uncultured Desulfobacteraceae bacterium
CCGAGATCTACACTCTTTCCCTACACGACGCTCTTCCGATCTCCGAATTCGACGCCTACACCGAGCGGTTCCGGGATCAGGCCCCGCACATCGACACGGTGATCAATCCCGAGGTGGAGGTGGTTCGCACCATCGAACGGATGATGCGCATCCCCGGGGCCGTGGATGTGAATGAATTCGCCGACGGCCGGGTCAAGTTCGTGGGGATTCAGCTGGACGACAGGTCGATTCTGGCGGGAATCCGCCTTATGGACCTGCCCGGGGTGCTCAAGGGGCGGCGGCTCCTCATCGCCGCCGTGGTCAGGGAGGAAAAACTGATCATTCCCCGCGGCGGCGATCGCCTCATGACCGGGGATCTGGTTTATTTCATCTGTGAAGAGCCCTTCCTGAACGACACGCTGTCACTCTTCGGCAAGCACGCTCAGCCCATCCGGCGCGCCATGATCGTCGGCGGAGGCCGCATTGGTCTGCGTCTGGCCCTGCGCCTGGAGCAGGACGGGATCCATACCAAGATTGTTGAGCGCAACCCGACCCGCTGCCGGCTGCTGGCCGAACGGCTCAACAAGGCCTTAGTCCTGCACGGCGACGGCAGTGATCAGGCCCTGCTCACCGAAGAGAACGTCCAGGATGCGGACCTGGTGGTCACCCTGACCAACGATGAGGAGACCAACATTCTCTCTTCCCTGCTGGCGCGGCGCCTCGGGGCGCGCAAGACCATCACCAAGATCAACAAGTTCAGCTATCTGCCGCTGATGTCGGCCATCGGCCTGGACCACGTGGTCAGTCCGCGTCTGTCGGCCATCAACTCCATCTTGCAGCATATCCGCCGCGGCAAGATCCTCGCGGCCTTTTCCATCAAGGGCGAACAGGCCGAGGTGATGGAAGCCGTGGCTCTGGAAACCTCGGACATCGTCGGCCAACCGCTGCGCCGCATCGATTTCCCCAAGGGGAGTCTGGTCACCGGGATCATCCGTGGCCGCCAGGTGATCATTCCCACCGGCGACAGCGTCATCGCCCCCGAAGACCGGATCATCATCTTCGCCAGGCGAGAGGCGATCTCCAAGGTCGAAAAGATCCTGGCGGTCAAGCTGGAGTACTTCTAGTGCGCTGGCGCCCCATCGTGAACGTGGTGGGTCTGCTGATCGCCTTTCTCGGGCTGAGCATGCTGCTGCCCCTGGCCGTGGGGCTGTTGTACCGCGACGCCAGCACCACCGCCCTGCTCAAGGCCGCGGGCCTGACCGTGGGCGCCGGTCTGCTGATGCATCTGGCGGTACGCCAAAATCGCATGGAGACCATCAACCAGCGCGAAGGGATGGCCATCGTGGCCTTCGGCTGGACCCTGGCAGGGCTGTTCGGCGCCCTGCCATTTTACTTCGGCCCGGGATTCGGCGGTTTCACCGATGCCTGCTTCGAATCGGTTTCCGGCTTCACCACCACCGGTTCGTCCATCCTCACCGACATCACGTCCATTCCGCCCGGGCTGCTCTTCTGGCGCAGCCTGATCCAATGGCTCGGCGGCATGGGGATCATCGTCTTGTCTGTGGCCATCCTGCCCTTTCTGGGGGTCGGCGGGATGCAGCTCTACAAGGCCGAGGTGCCCAGCCCGGTGCCCGACAAGCTCAAGCCGCGGATCCGCGATACGGCCCGGATCATGTGGAAGGTCTATGTGCTCATCAGCGCCGCCGAGGTGCTCTTTCTGCTCCTGGGGGGCATGAGTCCTTTCGACGCCCTTTGTCATACCTTCACCACCATGCCCACCGGCGGTTTTTCCACCCGCAACGCGTCGGTGGCGGCCTGGGACAGCGTCTACATCGACGCGGTGATCTTTTCCTTCATGGTTCTGGCGGGGATCAATTTTTCGCTGCACTACCAGTTTCTGCGCGGCCGGCCCCTGGCGTTCTGGCGCGACCCGGAGTGCCGCTTTTTTCTGGGCGCCGTAGGGGTGCTGACCCTGGCGGTGAGCTTCGATGTCTGGCGCAGCGTCTATCCGGCCATGGGCGACGCCCTGCGCTACGGCGCCTTTCAGGTGGCCTCGATTCTCACCACCACCGGTTTTGCCACCGCCGACTACGAGGGGTGGCCCGCCATGAGCCAGGTCCTTTTGCTGCTGTGCATGTTCGTGGGGGCCAGCGCCGGGTCCACCGGCGGCGGCGTCAAGTGCCTGAGGGTCATGCTCTGTCTCAAGTACTGCTACCGGGAACTGTTCAACCTGATCCACCCCCATGCCGTCACCCACGTCAAGATCGGCGGAAGGACCGTCCCCGAGGACGTGATGCGCTCGGTGATGGGCTTTTTGGCCCTTTACATGGCCATCTTTGTCGCCGCCAGCGTGATCCTGGCCGGCCGGGGGGTGGAGTTGACCACCAGTTTCAGCGCCGTGGCCGCCGCCCTGGGCAACATCGGTCCGGGTTTCGGCACCGTGGGGCCGGTGGAGAATTTCGCCCATCTGCCCTTGGCCGGAAAATGGGTTTTGATCTGGTGCATGCTCCTGGGGCGGCTGGAAGTTTTTACCGTAATGATCCTGCTGGTGCCGGAATTTTGGCGCAAGTAGTCTTTGTTTTTTGTTGACAGCGGGTCCAAGGGAGGTTAAAAGCAGCCTTTCATTGGGCACGGGCCGTTAACTCAGTCGGTAGAGTATCTGCCTTTTAAGCAGAGAGTCGTTGGTTCGAGTCCAACACGGCCCACCAGAATGCGGCCGTTTTCGTCCCCATCGTCTAGCCCGGTCCAGGACACCGGCCTTTCACGCCGGCGACAGGGGTTCAAATCCCCTTGGGGACGCCA
>CALJLV010000143.1 GCA_937982505.1 uncultured Desulfobacteraceae bacterium
CCACCGAGATCTACACTCTTTCCCTACACGACGCTCTTCCGATCTCTCATGAAGAGTCGATGGTTCAGGATGCCGTCTGCAGGATGTTGTCGCTGAGAACGGCTCCGGTGCCTTCGGCCAGTTCTTCATGGGTACTTTGACGAAACCCTGGCCCATGGTATAAGACGGGCAGCCCGCCAGCCCGGGGCACGGCCTCGAGCCAACCCATGACCGCCATGGATCCTGCCAGGAGGTGGAGATGAACGATTTCAGGAAGATCACTCCGGGTGGACGCCCGTTCACCCGGATCTACCTCAACGTCATGCTCTGGTTCGTGGGCCGCGCCATCCAGGCCGCGGCCCGGCAGGACCCGGCGGTGAAGCGGGAATTCGCCCAATTGCCCGAGGGCTTCACCTTCACCCTGACCGCGGCCCCGGACGGGCCTTCCATGGTGGTGAGCAAGGACGAGACCGGGCGGGTGACATACCTGGGCCGCCGGCCGGCGAATCATCCTCTCAACGTCAAGCTGACCCTCAAGCACATGGAAGGGCTCTTTCTGCTCTTCACTTTCCGCGAGAGCACCGCCACCGCCACGGCCCGGGACCGCCTCTACGTGGAGGGCAGCCTCGCGGAAGCCTGCGCCGTGGTGCGGATTCTGGACATCGTCCAAGTCTACCTGCTGCCCAAGCCGGTGGCCAGACTGGCCGTCAAACGCTACCCCCGGTGGTCCTTCAAACGGCACGCCTGGGACCGGACCCTGGTCCTTCTGAGAACCGTCCTCGGCGTTTGATCCAGGGGGCAGATCCAAGGGAGATCCCGTCATGACATTGCCCGATCGTTTCGAATTTTTCTGCCCGGCCAAGACCGCCTCCGGGTTCAAAGCCCTGGAACATCTGCCGGGAGACCTGGAGGCCCTCAACGCCCGCAGGCCGCTGATCATCACCGACCCCAGCAGCACCCGTGAGGGCCGGGTCCAACAGATCGCCAAGGCCTTTCGCACCTCGGGCCTGACCCTGGGGGTTTACGACGGGATCGGCCCGGACGCGGGCATGGACACGGTCAAGGACCTCTTCGACCTCTACCTGGACAGGGGGTTCGATGCCATCCTGGCCCTGGGAAGCGGCCCTACGGTGGATCTGGCCAAGGTGGTCAACATCGCCGTCTCCGGACAACCCGAGGATCTCAACCGCTGCCAGGGCGTCGACCGGATCGACCACCCTCTGAACCCCCTGGTCTTCATTCCGGCGGGCTCGGGAACCGGGACGGAATGCGCCGGCGAGGCCAGCTTGGGGGATCGGACCTATTGCTCCGCCCATCTGATTCCCGATCTGGTGACCATCGATCCGCGGATGATCGGCGACCCAGCGCCGATGCGCATCGTCTCCGGCGCCATGGCGGCCCTGACCCATGCCGCCGAGGCCTATGTCTGCCCCCGGCCCCATCCCTTCGCCGAAAGCTATGCCCAGCTCGCCATCGGCTTTGTGATGGCCCACCTGCTCGACGTGGTGCGCGCCGTGATGGCCCCGAAGGGGAAAATGGCCCGTCTGGCCGACGGGTTTTCCCTTAAAAAGGACCGCCTGGCCCTAGTCAACGCCGCCTGCATGGCCGGGTACGTTTACGCCAACACCCCCCGGGGGCTGGCCGCCCGCCTGGGGCAGGCCGCGGGCCGCGGCGGCGAGGTGGACCCGGCCCTGGCCATGGGCATCCTGCTGCCCTGCGCCCTGGAGTACCACGCCCATCGGCAGGGGCGCGATCTGTCGCGGATCCTGCGCCCCATGGTCGGTCTGGAACGTTACTGCGCCACCCCCGCCGGACAGCGCTTTGCCGCCGCCATGGGAAGCCTCCGGCATCTTGGCAACGAGCTGTTCGTCCTGACCGAGACCGCCGTTCCCCGGACCCTGGAGGATGCGGGACTGACCCGCAACGCCCTGGAAGCCGTGGCGCAGAGCGTGGCCGCGCAGGACCCGGACGAGGACCTGGCCCGGGCCTGCCGTACCATTCTGGAACACGCCTTTGACGGCCGGCCGCTGACCGCTTAGGGACAAGGAGGGATCCATGCGTTTGCCCGACTACTACGAATACTGCTGCCGGGTGAAGATCGTCGCGGGCCATGAGGTTCTGGAAGAGATTCCCGCGCTTCTGGCCCGGCTTCATGCCGGGCGGCCCATGATCATCACCGACCCGGGCGTGGCGGCCGCCGGGTTGCTGGACGTGGTCACCGGGGCCCTGAAAGACCGGATCGCCATCGGCGCCGTCGCCGACGCGGTGCCCCCGGATTCGGACCTCCAGGCGGTCAGCCGTCTGGCCCGGGTCTACGGGGAAAAGGGCTGCGACGCCATCATCGCCGTGGGCGGCGGCTCGGTGATGGACACGGCCAAGGGGGTCAACGTCCTAGTCTCCGAAGGCGGCGAGGATCTGCTGGCTTTCACCGGCGCCGGGGCCCTGAAAAAGCGCCTCAAGCCCCTGGTGGCCGTACCCACCACCGCCGGCACCGGCTCCGAGGTGACCCTGGTGGCGGTGATCGCGGACCATGAAAACAATCGCAAGATCCCGTTCACCTCCTATTTCCTGCTGCCGGACGTGGCGGTCGTCGATTCGCGCATGACCCTGACCCTGCCGGATTCGATCACTGCCCAGACCGCCATGGACGCATTATGCCACGCGGTGGAGGCCTACACCTGCCTGGCCAAGAATCCCGTCAGCGACGCCTGCGCCCTGGAGGCCATTTCCCTCATCGCCGGCAACCTCTTGCAGGTGGTTGAAAACCCCGGCCACCGGGACGGCCGCCTGGCCCTGGCCACCGCCGCCACCCTGGCCGGCATGGCCTTTTCCAACGCCATGGTGGGCATGGTCCACACCCTGGGCCACAGCGTGGGGGCCGTCTGCCGCGTGCCCCACGGCACCTGCATGGCCATCCTGCTGCCCTACGGGCTGGAGTACAACATGCACAAGAACGGAGACGAGGCCGGAGAGCTGCTCTATGCCCTGGCCGGGGAGGCGGAGTTCATCCGGACTCCCCGGGACCAGCGGGCCCAACAGACCGTGGCCCGCATCCGCGCGCTGAACCAGGCCCTCCACGAGGCCACGGGGGCACGGCACCCGCGAACCCTCGGGGAAGTAAGGGACCGGGACGGCAAGGCCCTGGTGCCCAGGGGCAAGCTGGCCGATATTGCCCGGGTGGCCCAGGGCGACGCCTCGATTTTCTACAATCCCGAAGAATTGGATGTTGACGACCTGCTGATGGTGCTGGAGGCGGCCTGGGCCGGGCTGCCCCTGGACCCGCAACGCATCAAGCGAGGTTGATCAGGAAAGGATGGCGACCCGATGAAGCGCAAGGGCTACATGGGCAAGATTCTGATGGTGGATCTGAGCCAGGGGACCATCTGGGAGGAAAGTCCTCCCGAAGAGATCTACCGCAGGTACCTGGGCGGCATGGGGCTGGGGGCGCACATCCTCTATCAGCGCATCCCCGCGGGTGCCGACCCCTTGGGGCCGGACAACATGCTGGGCTTTCTGCCCGGGCTGCTCACCGGAACGGGAAGCCTGTTCACCGGGCGCTGGATGGTGGTGGGCAAGTCCCCCCTCACCGGCGGTTGGGGCGACGCCAACTGCGGCGGCACCTTTTCCCCGGAGATCAAGCGCTGCGGCTATGACGGGATTTTCGTGAGGGGCACCAGCCCCACCCCGGTCTATCTCTACGTGGACGACCAGACCCGGGAGCTGCGGGATGCGTCAGCGGTATGGGGTCTGGACGCGGTGGAGACTGAGGCCTGGCTCAAGGCCCACGCCAAGCCGGGGGGCAAGAAGCCTAAGGTGGCCTGCATCGGACCGGCCGGCGAGCAGGTGTCGCTGATTTCGGGGATCGCCACGGACCAGGGGCGCCTGGCGGCCCGCTCGGGGCTGGGGGCCGTCATGGGGGCCAAGCGCCTGAAGGCCGTCGTGCTGTGCGGCCAGAAACGCATCGAGCCCCACAACCGCGAGGAGATGAAACGGCTGAGCCAGGCCTGCAACCGCTGGGTGCAGTTCCAGCCCCCCTTCGTTCCGGGACCCCTGACGGCCCTGGTGGGGGCCCTGATGCGCATCATGCCCGCGGTGATCACCCAGGACGGGATCCTGTACAAGATCCTGCTGAAAAAATGGGGTACGGTCTCCATGAACCAGCTCTCCCCGGAAATGGGGGACGCCCCCATCCGAAACTGGAAGGGCAGCTCCCGGGACTGGGGCTTCCGCAAGAGCTACAGCACCCACCCCGGTGTGTTCAGCCGGCGGGAAACGGTGAAATTCCACTGCTACTCGTGTCCCCTGGGCTGCGGCGCCATCTGCGCCCTGGACGGCAAATACGCCCAGACCCACAAGCCCGAGTACGAAACGGTGCTGTCTTTGGGCGGGTTCTGCCTCAACCAGGACGTGGACAGCATCTTTTACCTCAACGAAGTGCTCAACCGGGCCGGGATGGACACCATCTCGGCCGGGCACGCCGTGGCCTTTGCCCTGGAATGCTACGAGGCGGGGATCATCGACCGGGAGGACACCGGCGGCCTGGAACTCACCTGGGGCAACAGCCGGGCCATCGTGGCCCTGGTGGAACAGATGGTCCGGCGGGAAGGGTTCGGTCATGTGCTGGCCGACGGGGTCAAGCAGGCCGCCCACCGCATCGGCAAGGGCAGCGAGGTCTGCGCCGTTCTGGCCGGCGGCCAGGAGCCGGCCATGCACGACGGGCGCAACGATCCGGGGTTCGCCCTGCACTACTCGGTGGAGCCCACGCCGGGGCGCCACACCCTGGGCGCCCACCTGTACTACGAGATGTTTCAGCTCTGGAAGGTGGTCCGGGGGGTTCCCCGGATGCCGCCTATCTACCTCAAGGGCAGCAAGTACAAAAACCCCCAGCGCCAAGCGGCCATCGGGGCGGCCAACAGCCGCTTCATGACCCTGGTCAACTGCGCCGGGGCCTGCCTGTTCGCCGCCTTTCTCGGCGCCCGGCGCTTTCGGCTCTTCGAGTGGCTCAACGCGGCCACGGGCTGGGATCTGAGTTCCGAAGCCTACATGGATCTGGCCGGAGAGATCCATACGCTCAAGCAGGCCTTCAACGTCAAGCACGGGATCGAACCGCGGGACCACAGGATCAGCGACCGCGCCCTGGGCCGCCCGGTCCAGACCGAGGGGGCCAACAAGGGCCGCAGCATCGACATCGAGGCCATGATGACCCATTACTGGCAAGCGTTCGGCTGGGACCCCCAAACGGGCAAGCCCGGCCAGGAGATCCTGGAAAAGCTCGGCCGCGCGGCCTGAAGGGAGACCCATGGCCTACCAGATCACCGACAACTGCACCGGATGCACCTTGTGCGCCCACTTCTGTCCCACCGGGGCGGCCCGGGGGGTGAAAAAGGCTCGGCACGCCATCGCGGCCCAACTGTGCATCGAATGTGGGGCCTGCGGCCGCATCTGTCCGCATAACGCGGTCCAGGATCCCTTCGGCCGGATGGCGAAAAGCGAAAAAAAGAAGGACTGGAAAAAGCCGGTCTTCGATCTGGGCCTCTGCATGGCCTGCGGCATCTGCGTGGACGCCTGTCCCGCGGGATGCCTGGAACCCGGGCCGCCGGACCCCAAGCGCAAGACCGCCTATCCGCTTCTGAGCGATCCCGGGGCCTGCCTCGGTTGCGGGTTCTGCGCCCGGGAATGCCCGGTTGAGGCCGTGAGCCTGGAGATTCGGGCCGACGCGGAGGCGGCGGCCGGCGCCGCGTAAGACCCGTGCCGCAAGTTCTGATTGTGGGCCAGCACCACGGTAAACGCCGAAAGCCGGAGGTCTGTTGATGGAGACGCACCCACGCTTCATGCGTCGGGCCATTGATCTGGCCAGAGCCGGGATGGCGGCGGGGGAGGGTGGACCCTTCGGCGCGGTGGTAGTGCGCGAGGGCCGCATCGTGGGCGAGGGGTGCAACCAGGTCCTGGCCCGCAACGATCCCACGGCCCACGGTGAAATCGTGGCCATCCGGGACGCGTCCCGGCGCCTGGAGACCTTCAACCTGGACGGGTGTCTGCTCTACACCACGGGCCAGCCCTGCCCCATGTGCCTGGGGGCCATCTACTGGGCGCGCATCCGGACCGTCTATTACGGGTTTTCCATCTTCGAAGCCGCCGCCATCGGGTTTGACGACGTGGCCATCTACGAGGAATTTGCCCTCCCGCCGGCGCGCCGCCAGGTCGCCTGCCAGCCCCTACTCAGCCAGGAGGCCGTGGCTCTGCTGGAAGCGTTCCGGCGCATGCCCCAGCGCCCCGTCTACTAAGAACCGCCTCGCATCGCTACACCGTATAGAGGACCACCAGGCAGCGCGTGGGCGCGCTGGACAGGCTGGTGAGCTTGTGCGGGATGTCCGAATTGAAGTGGATCGATTCGCCCGGTTTCAGGACATGGGTCTTGCCGCCCAGGCTGAGCCGCAGGTCCCCTTCCCAGACGAAGATGAATTCTTCGCCCTCGTGTTTGTAGGCCACGGGCTTGTGCTCGCTCTGGGGTTCGATGGAGACCATGAAGGCGCGCAGGTGGTCGTTGGGGCCGCCGTCGGTGAGGGTCTGGTACGAGTAGTGGCGGGTGCGCTGGGCGTAGGCCCGGGCGCGCAGGTCCCGCAGTTCGGCCTGCTCGGTTTTTTTCAGAAAGGTGCCCGGATCGATGCTCAGGGCCCCGGCCAGGCGCACCAGGAAGCTCACCGGCGGCGTGCTGCGGCCGGATTCCACCGCCGCGATGTACTCCGGGGTCTGGCCGGTGCGTTGGGCCAGATCCTCCAGCGACCAGTTCCGGGCCTGGCGAAACTGCCGCATCCGGTCGCCGAAAGGGCTGGCCGCTGGCGCGGCCGGGGCGCAGCGTTCGTCGGCCAGGGCGCGCAGGAGGGCCTTCTGGGCCCGCTCGATGAAAAGCGGCAGGAAGGCGCCGGCGTCGGCCACGATACCCATGTCGGCGATCTGGAAGATGGGGGCCTCGGGGTCGCGATTGACGGCCACGATGGTGCCGGCGTCCACGATTCCGGAAGTGTACTGGATGGCCCCGGAGGTGCCCACCGAAACCAGGAGGCGGGGCCGTACCGTTTTTCCAGTCTGGCCGATGAGCCGATCCTCGTCCACCCAGTGGTTCATCACCGGCGGGCGGGTGGCCCCCACCTGGCCCCCGAGCGCCGCGGCCAGTTGGCGCACCCGGGCGAAGCCGGCCAGATCCCCCACGCCGGCCCCGCCCACCACCACGGTCTCGGCGCTGGCCAGGTCCTTTTCCGGCCGCGGCGCTTGGTTGCGCGAAACCAGGCGGGGCAGGGGCAGGTCCGGGGGCAGGGCCGCGGCCAGGGTGTCGATGCGGCCCGGATCACCGGAAATTTCGGACAGTGAAAAGCCGTGGGGCTGGACCGTGGCCAGTCCGCGGCGCTGGTCCGGGGCGTAGGTGATTTCCGCCAGGATGCGCCCGCCCCAGGCCGGACAGAAGCCTACGAAGCGCTTCTCGCGGACCTGGAGGTCCACGCAGTCGGCCATCAGGCCGCAGCGGCAATGGACGCTGGTGCGGGCCGCCAGTTCGCGGCCCCAGTCGGTCATGGGCAAGAGCACCAGGCCGGGCCCTTGGCGCATCACCAGGTCGGCCAGGGCCGGGGCCTGGAGGTCGGCCCGGGGAACGACAAACCCGGGATGGTGCAGCACCCATACGTGGTCCGCGCCGTGGCGGGTGAGGTCCCGGGCCGCGGAGCGGGCCTGAAGGGCCGGGCCGCAGGCCGCCGGGTCTTCCGCCGGGCCGCCGGCAGCCTCGAAGAGGACGCCCACGGCCCGGCCGCCGGTGGCCCCGGCCAGCTCGCGGGCCTTGCCCAGGAGCTTGAGGCATCCCTTAAAAAATGCGGGGCCGCGAAGGTCGCCAACGACCCAGACATCCTTGTCCATCGGTTCGGCCATCTCCATTCGGTTCCCCCTCCTTCCCGCCCGCGGGCGTCGGCCGCCATCGATCCCGGCGTTCTAACCGATCAATCCGCCGTCCACCAGGCGCCTGACCAGTTCATCGGCCTTGGCGGCGTCATCGCCTTCGATGAAGCGGCAGGTCTTGCGCTGCCCCACAGGGGTCAGCTGCCGGACCACGGTGGGCGATCCGGCCTGGCCGGCGGCCCCGGGGGAAAGGCCCAGGCGGTTCAGATCCCAGACGTGGGGCCCCTGACCGGCAAAGGCCGCTTCCAGGCGCCCCAGGGCCAGGTCCCCCGTCGCGGCCGCCTCGGGACGGACGGTCAGGGCCGCGGGAAAGTCCAGGTCGTAGGTTTCCAGAAACCCGTCGCAATCCCTGGTGACCCGGCAGCGGCCATCGTGCCAGACCAGGGTCTGAACGTCGGCGACCAGGGGCAGACGGAGGGCCGTGGCCGTCTGGGCCCCCACCTGGCCGGTGTCGCTGTCGGCGCTGCGGGTGCCGAAAAGGATCAGGTCCACGGGGCTCAGTTGTCCCACGGCGGCCGCCAGGACGGCCGCCGTGGCCACCGTGTCGGCCCCGGCCATGGCCGGATCGCAGAGCAGCACGGCCCTGTCGGCCCCCAGGGCCAGGGTCTCGCGCAGCACGGGGCCGGCCGCGGGAGGCCCCATGGAAACGGTGGTCACCGTGCCGCCCAGAATCCGGCGCAGATCGAAGGCCAGGGCCAGGGCCGGGGCATCAAAGGGGTTGAGGATGCTGTTTGCCGCCGTGCGCCGTGCCGGTCCGGCCGCCGCGTCCAATACCACCGCCTTGACGCACACGATCCAGTGACGCTCTTTCATCCCAGCACCCCCCTGGCAATGACCATCCGATGGACCTCCGATGTGCCCTCGTAGATGCGCGTGACCCGGGCGTCGCGGTAATAGCGCTCCACGGGATAGGCCTTGGAGTAACCGTAGCCCCCGTGGATCTGGACGGCCAGGTCGGTGACCGCTGTGGCCGTCTCCGAGGCGAAGAGTTTGGCCATGGCCGCCTGGGTTCCGAAGGGCCGGCCGTCGTCCTTGAGGGCCGCGGCGCGGTAGACCATCAGGCGGGCCGCATCCACCCGGGTGGCCATGTCGGCGATCATCATCTGGATGGCCTGGTGCCTGGCCAGGGGCTGGCCGAACTGGCGCCGCTGGCGGGCATAGCGGAGCGATTCGTCCAGGGCCGCCTGGGCGATCCCCAGGGCCTGGGCCGCGATTCCCACGCGGCCGGTGTCCAGGGCCGCCAGGCCGATCTGGAGCCCCATTCCCGGCCGGCCCAGCAGGTTGAAGGCCGGCACCCGGCAGTCGCAGAGCCGGATGGAACTCACCGGATTGGCCCGCATCCCGCAAAGGTCCTCCAGATCGCCCACCGCGAAGCCGGGGGTTTCGCGCTCGGCCACCACCACGCTGATGTCTTCCTTGCCCCCCGTGGTTCCCGTGCGCACAAAGAGCAGGCAGACATCGGCCACCGCGCCGTTGGTGACAAAGACCTTGTTGGCGTTGACCCGATACCCGTCGCCGTCGGCCACCGCCGTGGCCTCGATGCCGGCGGCGTCCGAGCCGGCGTTGGGCTCGGTGAGGCAGAAAGCCCCGATCCTCTCGCCCCGGGCCAGGGGCGGGACCCAGCGCCGTTTCTGGGCCTCGCTGCCGAAGGTCAGCAGGGGGTAGAGGGCCACGCTGTTGTGCACCGCGATGCACAGCCCGATGCCGGCGCTGGCCCGGGAAAGCTCCTCGACGATGAGGGCGTAGCTGAGGCTGTCCATCCCGGCCCCGTCCAGCTCCCGGGGGGTCTGGATCCCGAAGTAGCCCAGCCGGGCCATCTTTTCCACCACCTCCCAGGGAAAGCGGGCCTCCTGGTCGATGGCGGCGGCGATGGGCCGGATTTCCCGGTCGGCAAAGGACCGCACCGTGCGTCGCAGGACGATGTGCTTGTCGGTCAGTTCGATCTTCATGGGCTCCGTTTCAGGTGTCGGGTCCGGCCGGTCGGCGCGGGATTTTCTGGCGCGTGCTCTCTTAGCACGGGTCGGGTCTGGAAAACAGTCTTTTACGCCTGGGCCCAACCCGACCCGGGAGGGGCTGGCCCGGAGGCTCGGGGGGGCCTCTTTTGCTCTTCCCGGTTAAGTGCTATAGCGTTGCCCTGAGCGATTTCAGGCGCGCATTGGCGCGCCGATCTTCACGGGCCGCCCCAGGAGGGGCGGCCCGAAGCGGACGGAGACCCTGGCAATGGCGGCCCCACACAGATTCCGGCGAGGATGGCGAGCGACGGCCCTGGCGGTCCTCTGCGGGTTGACGGCAATGCTTTTCCCGCCCCCGCCGGCGGTCCGGGCGGACCACGACCTGAAACAGCTCCAGGTCCTGCAGTGCCTCAACCAGATCGCGGTGTCGCTGACCCATATCATGAACTACAACGACAAGGTGGTGCTGGACCAGGAGTACAACAACATCATCCACAACCTCAACCTGAGCAAGATCCCGGACGCCGACATCATCGCCCTGCTCCAGGAGCTGATGGACCTGCTCACCAGTTCCAAGATCCAGGCCCACGAACGCGCCTATCTCATGCGCACCTACGACCAGAACATCCAGGCGGAACTCAAGAAGCGGCTGCGGTCTCGCATTTTCGACACCGATATCGTCCTGAATCCCTACGCCACCGTTCTGGAGGCGGTGCTCAACGTGGGGTCTTTCTTTTTCCACTACCGTTCCCAGATCGATCAGTACCGGAGAGAACAGGCCGAAAAGGGCTGGCAGATCGAAGCCAGGACCCTGGAAGGGTTGAACCACTTCTACAAGAAACTGCTCAAGTCTTCCTGGGATCTCATGCGTCGCTACGGCTTTCCCGACCAGTGGCGTCTGGATGAGAAGCAGCTGAGCCACTACACGGCCATTCTGAAGGAGCGCGACCCCGCCCTGCGCCATCGCAAACTGGAACGGATCGAATCCGGATTCCAGAAATTTCCGCCCTACTGGTACTACCGCGGCCAGACCGCCATGGAGATCGGCCAGCGAAACGAGGCCCTGCGCTGCTTCGACCAATTCCAGCGGATTCACCAGGAGATCTTTCGCAAGGATCCCTACGCGGCCTCCACGGCCATGTGCAAGACCATGCTGGCGACCGATACGGCCTCCGCCGATGCGGTTCGCCGGGATCTTGAGCGGCTTGTGGACAATTCGGAGGACGCCGACTGGGGCAACATCCTCTTCGCGGCCCTTCAGTACGCCCGCCTGGGAGACGCGGACACGGCGGGCAGGCTGATTCTGCGCAACCTGGACAACGGTTACAGCGCCTTTATCGAATCGCCGGACATGATCCGGGCCGTCGGGCCGGCGCTGCTGCTCAACGCCCGGGACGATGTGCGCGACCGCATCCTGGATGAAATCCTCCGGCAGGACAAGATCAAGAACTACGATCTGCTGTGGCTCTACAAGGAGATCCGCAACCGGGACATCCTCAGGAAGATCGCGCCCGAATTCCAGCAGGTCCTGCTCCTGGCCCAGCAGCGGTCGGCCCTCAATCCCCTGAACCTCTTCAAGGACGACCACCTGGTCCTCTTCCTGCCCACCCGGTGGGTGGCGGAAAATCTGGACGTGAGCCTGCGCGTTGTGGGCGAGACGGGCGAGCAGGTCTTTCATCCCGCCGAGATGACGGTGATCCCCCTCCACCCGGAAATGACGCTGGTGAGGTTCGAGGACGTTCTTTCCATCCCGGCGATGGTCAGAAAGAAGCGTTTCGTGGAGGTCTGCGTCACCCTGGCGCAGGCCAGGCCGCTCCTGGATGGAACCGATCCGGACGTCTGCCGGATCGAACTGTTCTTTACCTCCGAAATCCTGCCGCCCGAGGCCCGCCTGGCCAAAATCGAACGCCATGCCGGCGGGGCTGCATTTCTTCTTCAGGAGGGGGGGCAGACGGACGGGAAAAATGCTCCGTCCGCCGACGCGGCCCTCTGGTTCGCCAAGGAACAGCTCGTCGTCAACGGCGAGATCTTCGGCTGGACCGACGCGGGGATCGTCTTCGATTGAGCCCTGACGGGAGGCGTCTCAGCCCGGATCGTGCTGGTGGATGAGGTCGTGGAGCCGGCGGGCGCGCAGGCAGAAGGTTTCCAGCTTGGCGTCGATGAGCTGCGGAAAGGGGGCGCCGTCGCTTTCGATGGCCAGAAAGGGGAGGTCGTCGATTTCGCCCAGTCGCGCGTACCGGGCCGGATCCGCGGCGGCGGCCAGCTTCCCCGGGCGGGTCATGGCTTCGGTGAGCAGGGCTTCCGAGAGCCGATTGGGCATGCACCCGAAAGGACCGATGGCGATGACGCCGCAGACCTGGTCGACGATTTCCGCCAGGGCGCTGCCCACGGTGAGGACGGCCTCGCCGGTCAGATGGGCGGAAATGTAAGGTGCGGCATGGGCAACGATGTGCGCGATGTCCACCATGGGCGCCGGGGGGAGTGCATCGCCGCGCATGGAGGCTTTGAGGCGCTGTTCGTCGCGGCGCATCACCTGGTGGCGCAGCCTCAGGCGCAGGCGGGCCAGGGGGCCGAGACGGTAGGGGTCGAGGCGCTCCTGCACCAGGAAGCTGGTGTAGTGGATCCATTCGGCCACCGGCAGATCGGAAGAGCACACGTCTGAACTCCAGTCACGTCAGTCAAT
>CALJLV010000144.1 GCA_937982505.1 uncultured Desulfobacteraceae bacterium
GTCGATGATCTGATATCCGATGGTTCTTTGGACTTTAACAGGCCATGTGTCGAAGGCATTCCAGATGAGGTCCGAAAGCTCTTCGCCAGTTTATAGGCATCCAGCTCGACCACCGCTTTCATTGCTGCCTCCCGGACTGAACGTTCCAGGAATATCTCAACGCCCATAAGACGCTACGCAAAAGAGCGGCAAACCAAGTTTCTAATTTCCAATTTCTAATTTCGATTTTCCAGTTTCAAACCACAAAATACTCCTGAAGCGCCCGGACCCCCAGATCCTGCCGCTTCATCGCCGCGATGCCCCGGGCCATGGCCCTGGCGCCGGCCAGGGTGGTGGCATACGGGACGCGGTACTTGATGGCCGCCCGGCGGATCTCGAACCCGTCGCGCTGGGTCTGCCCGAAACCTCCACTGCCGGTGTTGATCACCAGGTGGATCTCCTGGTTCTTGATGGCGTCCACCACGTGGGGCCGGCCCGACGAGACCTTGTTGATGGGCTGGTTGGCGATTCCCTGGTCCGTCAGAAAGGCGCTGGTGCCCCGGGTGGCCAGAATCCGAAAACCGCATTCGGCCAACTGGCGCGCCACGGGCACCAGGGCCGGCTTGTGGCGATCTTCGACGGATAAAAAGACCGTCCCTTCCAAGGGCAGCCGCTGGCCGGCCCCGAGCTGGGCCTTGGCGTAGGCCCGGCCGAAATCGGTGTCGATGCCCATCACTTCCCCGGTGGACTTCATCTCCGGACCCAGCAGGGTGTCGGCCCCGGGAAAGCGGTCGAAGGGCAGCACGGCCTCCTTGACCGAAACGTGGGCCGGAATCCGCTCGGCGGCATATCCCAGTTGGGCCAGGCTCTGGCCCAGCATCACCCGGGTGGCCAGCTTGGCCAGGGGAACCCCGGTGGCCTTGGAAACAAAGGGCACGGTGCGCGACGCGCGGGGGTTGACTTCCAGCACGTAGAGCTGCCGATCCTTGATGGCGTATTGGACATTCATCAGTCCGACCACGCCCAGCTCCATGGCCATCGCCCGGGTGGCGGCCGCCACTTCCTCGATCAGCTCGGCGTCGATGCTGTCGGGGGGCAGCACGCAGGCCGAGTCGCCCGAATGGACCCCGGCCTCCTCGATGTGCTCCATGATTCCGCCGATCAGGGTGGTGGTCCCGTCGCAGATGGCATCCACGTCCAGCTCCACGGCGTCCTCGAGAAACTTGTCGATGAGCACCGGGTGTTCCGGAGAGGCCTGGAGGGCCAGGCGGGTGAAGGCGTCCAGGTCGACCCGGTCATGGACGATTTTCATGGCCCTTCCCCCCAGGACGTACGAGGGCCGCACGATCACCGGATAGCCGATGCGCTCGGCCACCGCCGCCGCCTCGGCCACCCCGACGGCCGTGCCGTTGGGCGGCTGCTTGAGGCCCAGTTTGTGGAGCATGGCCTGGAACAATTGGCGGTCTTCGGCCCGGTCGATGCTCGCCGGCTGGGTGCCCAGGATCGGCACCCCGGCCCGGGCCAGGGGCACGGCCAGGTTGAGGGGCGTCTGGCCGCCGAACTGCACGATGACCCCCATGGGCTTTTCGGTCTCCACGATGTGCAGCACATCCTCCCTGGTCAGCGGCTCGAAGTAGAGCTTGTCGCTGGTGTCGTAGTCCGTGCTCACCGTCTCGGGGTTGGAGTTGACCATGATGCTCTCGATGCCCATCTCGCGCAGGGCGAAAGAGGCGTGCACGCAGCAGTAGTCGAACTCGATCCCCTGGCCGATGCGGTTGGGACCGCCGCCGAGGATCATCACTTTTTGGCGGTCCGAGACCCGGGCCTCGTTTTCCTCTTCGTAGGTGCTGTAGTAGTAGGGCGTGGCGGCGCGAAACTCCGCCGCGCAGGTGTCCACCAGCTTGTAGACCGGCCGGATGCCCAGATGCTTGCGCCGGGCCGAGACCGCGTCTTCGCCGGTGCCGGTCAGATGGGCGATCTGCACGTCGGAAAACCCCAGGCGCTTGGCCCGCCACAGCGGTCGGTGTTCGAGCTCCCCTTGCGCGCCGCGCAGGCGCTGCTCGTAATCCACGATTTCCTGAATCTGGTAGAGAAACCACGGGTCGATCCCGGTCAGGCGCTGGATGGCGTCGATGGGGATCTGGTGCACCAGGGCCTGGCGCAGGTAGAAGATCCGCTGGCTGTTGGGCACGGCCAGTTTCCGCTCGATTTCGCCGACGGTCAGGGGGCTGTCGGCCCGTTCGCCGCGTTCGGCCCCGTCGCGGCCGTCGGCCCCCAGGCCGAAGCGGCCGATCTCCAGGGATCGCAGGGCCTTTTGCAGGGCCTCCTTGAAGGTGCGGCCGATGGCCATGGTCTCGCCCACCGAGCGCATGGCGGTGGTGAGCAGGTCCTCGGTTTCGGGAAATTTTTCGAAGGTCCAGCGGGGAATCTTGACCACGCAGTAGTCCAGGGTCGGCTCGAAGGCCGCCATGGTCTGGCCGGTGATGTCGTTTTGGATCTCGTCCAGGGTGTAGCCCACGGCCAGCTTGGCGGCGATCTTGGCAATGGGATAGCCCGTGGCCTTGGAGGCCAGGGCCGAAGAGCGCGACACCCGCGGGTTCATCTCCACCACCACCATCTCGCCGGTGCCCGGATGGACGGCGAACTGGACGTTGGAGCCCCCGGTGTCCACCCCGATTTCGCGCATGATGGCGATGGCCGCGTCGCGCATGGCCTGGTACTCGCGGTCGGTGAGGGTCTGGGCCGGGGCCACGGTGATGGAATCGCCGGTGTGGACCCCCATGGGATCCAGGTTTTCAATCGAGCAGATGATGCACACGTTGTCGTTGCGGTCGCGCATCACCTCCAGCTCGTACTCCTTCCAGCCCAGGACCGATTCCTCCAGCATCACCTGGTGGATCAGGCTGGCGTCGATCCCCGCCTTGGCCCACAGGTCCAGGTCCTCGGGGTTGTAGGCCACCCCGCCCCCGGTGCCGCCCAGGGTGAAGCTGGGCCGCACGATGATGGGATATCCGATCTCGGCGGCGACGCGGTGGGCTTCCTCCAGGGTGGTGGCGATGCCGCTGCGGGGGATGCGCAGCCCGATGCGGCCCATGGCCCGGCGGAAGCGGTCGCGGTCCTCGGCCTTCTCGATGGCCGCGATGGAGGCCCCGATCAGCTCCACCCCGTATTTTTCGAGGACCCCCATGCGGGCCACTTCCACCGCCGTGTTCAGGCCGGTCTGGCCCCCCAGGGTCGGCAGCAGGGCGTCCGGCCGCTCTTTTTCGATGATCAGGCGCACGGCCTCCGGCGTCACCGGCTCGATGTAGGTGCGGTCGGCGGTTTCCGGATCGGTCATGATGGTGGCCGGGTTGGAGTTGACCAGGAGCACCTCGTAGCCCTCTTCGCGCAGGGCCTTGCAGGCCTGGGTGCCGGAATAGTCGAACTCGCAGGCCTGGCTGATGATGATCGGCCCGGCTCCGATGATCAGAATCTTGTGGATGTCGCTTCGCTTGGGCATGGTTTTTAAGGGTGATCCGTCCCATCGGTCCGATCCGGCGGATCCGACCGATCTGATTGATCCTTGCCGGGGGGCAGGGCCTTCACCGCCCGATCAGGTCTCGAAACTCGCCAAAGAGATAATGGGCGTCGTGGGGCCCCGGACCGGCCTCGGGATGGTACTGGACCGCCATCAGCGGATACTCGAGGTGCCGGAACCCTTCCAGGGTGGCGTCGTTGAGGTTGATGTGGGTCACCTGGACCGGCTTGCCCGCCAGACTGTCCAGGTCCACGGCGAACCCGTGGTTCTGGCTGGTAATCTCGATCCGGCCGGTAAGCAGATTCTTCACCGGCTGGTTGATGCCCCGGTGGCCGAACTTGAGCTTGTAGGTGCGCCCGCCCAGCGCCAGGCCGAGCAACTGGTGCCCCAGGCAGATCCCGAACATGGGCCGGTAGCCGAGCAGCGAACGGATGGCCTCCACGGCGTAGACGACCGGTTCCGGGTCTCCGGGGCCGTTGGAGAGAAAAATCCCGTCCGGGTCCATGGCCCGCACCGTGGCCGCCTCGGTGGCCGCCGGCACCACCACGATCTCGAACCCCGCCCCTTCCAGACAGCGCAGAATATTGTGCTTGATGCCGAAATCGAAGGCCACCACCGCCGGCCGCGCACCCCGGTGGCGCCAGACGCGCCGGTCGAGGACCGCAACGCCCATCCCCAGTGGCACCGCGCTTCCGTTCCGCCAGCGGTAGGCGGTATCGGCCGTCACGGTCCGGGCCAGATCCTGGCCCACCATGCTGGGCAAGGCCCGGGCCCGGGCCGCGAGGGCCTCGGGGTCCAGGTCCTGGGTGGAAACCACGGCCCGCAGGGCGCCCCGGTTGCGGATGTGGCGCGTCAGGGCCCGGGTGTCCAGGGCCTCCAGGCCCAGGACCCCCTGGGCGGCCAGATAATCGGCGAGGCTCTGGGAGGCGCGCCAGTTGCTCGGGCGGCGCTGGTATTCGCGCACCAGAAAAGCGGCCACCTGGATGCGGTGCGACTCGACATCCTCGGGATTGACCCCGTAATTGCCCATGAGCGGATAGGTCATGGCCACCATCTGGCCGCAGTAGGACGGATCGGTGAGGATCTCCTGGTAGCCGCTCATGCCGGTATTGAACACCACCTCGCCGCAAGCTTCGCCGGGACCGGTGAAGCTGCGGCAGGCGAAGGTGCGGCCGTCTTCCAGAGCTAAAAGGGCTTTCATTTTCCAGTTTCCAGTTTCAAATTTCCAGTGTCCACCCTACCCTAACGGCTCGTTTTCCACCAGGTCCCAGATTCCGCAGGGGCAGGCCCCGGCGCAAAAGCCGCAGCCGATGCAGCGCTCCGAATCCGCCGCGTAGCGCCAGCCCCCCTCGGCGGTTTCCTCCCGCCGGATGGCCGTCTGGGGGCAGACCGCGGCGCAGATCCCGCAATCCCGGCAACTGCCGCAGGAAGCGCATTCGGCCCCGCACTGGTCGAGGCTCTCGTAGGCGACCACGCGGGGATCGAAGTAGGCCAGGGCCATGCGCTGCTTGTCGATCATCCGCCGGGCCGTGGTCCTCGGCCGCCGGCCGGCCAGAACTTCGACGATGGCCGCGGCCGCCCGGCGTCCGGCGCCGATGGCGTCGGTCAGCAGTCCGGGGCGCACCGCGTCGCCGATGGCGAAAATCTTCGGATCGCTGGTCTGGAACTGGTCGTCCACCTTTACAAAGCCCCGAACCACGGAGACGGTCTCCGGGAGAAAAGACAGATCCGGGCTGTCGCCGATGGAGATGACCACCGTATCGGCGGGCAGAATCTCCCCGTCTGTGGTGACCAGGCCCTCGCCGGTGATCTCCCGGGTAAACAGCGGCCAGCGGAAGCGGGCCCCCACGGCCTCGGCCGCCTGGCGTTCCCTGCCGAAGGAGGCCGGTTCCTGGACATCGACGAGGGTGATGTCCCGGGCCCCCAGGCGGTGGGCCTCGGTGGCCACGTCGCAGCCCACGTTGCCCGCGCCGATGACGACCACCCGCTCGCCGGGATGGGCGGTGCCGGTCTTGGCGGCGGCCAGAAAATCGAGGGCCGTCACCAGGCGCTCGGCACCGGGAATCGGCAGGCTGCGCGGGCGGGCGGCCCCCACGGCGACCACCACGGCATCGTAGTCCGCCGCCATCTGCCGCACATCGGCCGGGGTCAGGGGCTCCTGGAGACGGGTGTGGGGGATCACGGCCCGCACCCGCTCGAATTCGGCCTCCAGGACCTCGGCCGGAATCCGGCTTTGGGGGATCGCACGGGCCATCTTGCCGCCCAGGGTTTCGGCCGCATCGAAAATCGTGGCCTCGTGGCCGGCGCGCCGCAGCTGCCAGGCCACCGAGATCCCGGCCGGACCGCCGCCGATCACGGCGATGCGCCGGCCGCTGAGGGGCGGCAGTTCAGGCAGACGGGCCGCGATGCTGGCCCGGCCGAGCCGGGTGACGTCCACCGGCGCCATCAACGCCGACTGCTTGGTGCAGGCCGCCATGCACAGGTTGGGGCACAGGTAACCGCAGACCGCGGCGGGAAAAGGGGTATAGGCCAGGGCCAGGTCCACCGCCTCGTCCACCCGCCCCTGGCGCACCAGGGCCCAGCGCTCCTGGACCGGGATTCCGGTGGGGCAGCTCGCCTCGCAGGGGGCGGTGTACTGGCGGTTTTCCCAGACCGGCACCCAGCGGCGCAAATCGCCGGTGGTGACCACCGCAATGGGCGTGCGCGGCACCTGGGTCAGGTCGCCCACCAGACCGCCGGCCCCGAGTTCGGCATCCCAGACCGTCCGGTGAAAGTCGCCCATGGCCCGCAGCGGCCGCCCCCGGCGCTCCATGGGAGCGCGGGCCATGATCAGCTGCCACTGGGTGCGGTCGCACAGGGCCTCGCCCAATTCAGGGCGCTGGATCTCGGCAAGAAAGCGCGGCAGGCGATCCATGAGCCAGTTCCAGTCGCCATCCGCGATGGGCACCCGCTTGGCATCAGCCTGGCTGTAACCCTGGTGCGGGCCGCGGAAAAAGACCTTGCCCCCCACCATGCCCACGAAGGGCCGATACCCGAGGACATTACCGGGATTCTGGGGACCGACTCCGCAGACGACGGCGATCCCCCCGGCCATGAACTCGCCGAAGTAGTCGCCCACCGAGCCCAGGACCCACAGCTCGGGCGGGGCAAAACGCGGGTTGTGCTTGGTCATGGTCATGCCCCGGGCCCCGATGCTGCCGCCGATGCGGATTCGGCCCTGGGCCATCCCGTTGCCCACCCCGTTGGAGGCGTTGCCGTGGACCACGATGGCGGCCCCGGCGTTGAGCCAGCCCACGTCGTCCGAGGCCGGTCCCATGAGCTCGATCCGCGTGTTGGCAAAGCCCAGGGACCCGAGGCGCTGGCCGGCGTGGCCTTCGACGATCACATGGACCGGCTCGCCGCCGGCCCCCCAGAGCCGCCCGCCGATCCCGTGCTGGCCGAAAGCCTCGACCCGAAGCCGCCGGTGCCCCTCGGCCACGGCCTGCTGAATTCGCTCTTCAAGGATCCGTGAAGGGAGGCGATGGCCGTTTTCGCGGCCGGAAAGGACCATTTCATCGGCGTTTTGTTGATCCACCGCGTTCATTCCAGGCTCCTTTACACCACAAAGCGGATATCCAGCCGCCCGGCCGCATGGGCGTCGTCGATGCCGATGGCGTCGGCCATGCCGATGGGCAGCGAGGTGGAGCGGCCCAGGGGCGCCACGATCTTTTTCAATTCGGTGTCAAAGGACAGAACCGTGTCCACCAGGCGCTGGGCCACCGCATCCACGTCCAGGCGCCGGTAGAGACGCGGGTCCTGGCTGGTGATCCCCTTGGGGCACTGGCCGATGTTGCAGATGTTGCAGCGATCCGACTCGCTGCCCACGCACCCGGCGGCGGCCTGCATGATGGACTTGCCCACCTGAACCCCGCTGGCCCCCAGCATGATCAGGGCCGCGGCGTTGGCCGCCAGATTTCCCGATTTGCCGATCCCGCCGCCGGCAAAGAGGGGGATTTCGTTTTGCTGGCCCAGTTCCACCAGGGTCTTGTAACCGTCGCGGATGTTGCTGGCGATGGGATGGCCCATGTGGTCCATGGAAACGTTGTAGGCCGCGCCGGTGCCCCCATCCTCGCCGTCGATGGCCAGCCCGGCCGCATAGGGGTTGCGCGTCAGGTTGTTCAGGACCGCCATGGCCGTCGAGGTGCCGGAGATCTTGGGGTAGACCGGCACCCGAAAGCCCCAGGCCATGGACATGGACAGGATCATTTTGGCCACCGATTCCTCGATGGAATACTGGGTCTGGTGGGTGGGCGGACTGGGCAGGCTGACGCCCGCCGGCACCCCGCGGATGGCGGCGATGAGCCGGTTGACCTTGTACCACATGAGCAGCCCGCCATCGCCCGGCTTGGCCCCCTGGCCGTACTTGATCTCGATGGCGCACGGATCTTCCTTCATTTCGGGGATGGCGTGGATGATCTCGTCCCAGCCGAAGTAGCCGCTGGCGATCTGCAGGATCACGTACTTGAGAAAACGGCTGCGCAAAAGGCGCGGCGGACAGCCTCCCTCGCCGGTGCAGATGCGCACCGGGATGCCCAGTTCCTCGTTGAGATAGGCCACCCCGAGCTGCAGGGCCTCCCACATGTTGGGCGACAGCGCCCCGAAGCTCATGCCGCCGATGATCAGCGGATAGATCTCGCGCACCGGCGGGATCCAGCCGTTTTCACGCAAAAACTGGAGGTTCTTTTCCGGAGGCAGGACCCGCCCGAGCAGAGTGCGCAGCTCGAACTCGTGGCGGCCGGCATCCAGGGCCGGGTCGGTGAGCATCGAGATGCGGGTGAACTTGATCCGGTCGAGAATGGAACCCGGCACGTTGCGCCGCCCGCCGCGGTTGCGCGGCTGTCCGCCGGCGTTGATGTGAAAGCGCAGCTTGTCGGCCTCATCCGAGTGCACGGGCAGGATGGCGTCGTTGGGGCAGACCAGGGTGCACGTGGCGCAGCCCACGCAGCGGCAGGCCGGATCGGTCTTCTGGCGGATCCCGTAATAGGTGGCGAAGCTGTTGGCCGGGGGCCGCTGCGGATCCAGGGACGGCACGACACTGCGCTTGCGAAAGACCCCCAGCTCGATGGCCTGCACCGGGCAGACGGCGGTGCAGCGCCCACAGAGGGTACACTTTTCCCGGTCCCAGACGATCTGCCAGGGCAGGTCCTTGAGGCTCAGGGTGCTGGGGGTAATGGGTCGGTCTGCGAGCATGTCCTGATCTCCTGTCGGTCCGGTCCGATAATGACCGTGTCCAGATGCATGGGCTGGAAATCCCGGGCCTTGTCCCGGTCGGGGATCGCGGCGTCCAAACCGCAAATTTCCGATGAGAAGGCGAAGCGTCCCGGCCGGCCGCCCACCACGCCGGGCCGCAGTTTCTTGCGGTCCTGGACCATGAAGAGGGAATGGTCGAGCAGGCAGCCGATGACGCAGTTGGGCCCGTCGATGATCAGCGGGCGGCACGAATGCTTGAGGTGCCGGAGCAGGACGGCGTCCGGATGGGCGGCGATGGCCGCGTCGTTCAAGGGGGTGATGACGTGCTTGTAGGCCTCCAGACCCAGTTTCAGGGAATGCAGGGTGTAGTGCAGAATGTGGGTGAACACCTCCGAGTCGCTCTGGTAGCCGATGTAGCCGTCGAAGCCCCGGGAGGCGAGAAACTCGCGGATGGGCACGAAGGCCGTGTTCTCGCCGTTGGTCATGGAAGCCAGCCCCTGGATGAAGAACGGGTGGCAGGCGTAGAGGTTGATGGCGTAGTTGGTGTTCTGACGCCCCTGGGCCATGATCACCCGGGCCCGCAGCTCCTTGCGCTCCAGGCGCAGGTAGCGCGCCACGGTCAACGGATCGCCGATCTCCTTGATCATGATCACGTCGGGCCAGAAGGAAAAAACGATCATGTCGCGCTTTTCCTCGCCCATGTGGCGCAGCTGGAGCCGCACCTGGAGCAGGCGGCGCTGGAGCTCCGCGGCGGGCAGCCCGTCCCACTCTTCGGGGTACTCGTAGGCCCGGATCAGGTAGACGTCGCGCCGCGGCACTCCGGGCGGGACGGCCTTGGGCACCTTGATGGAGAGCTTGTACTTGGTCATGAAGCCGATATCCATCATGAAGGCGTCCAGCCGTTTGAGCCCGGCGTCGGTGAAGATCCCCGACAGGATCGGCGCGTCCTTGATCTCCTCGAAAGGCCCGCCCAGATCGCGCAGGAAGAGCCCCACCCCGCTGCCGTCGTGGCCCTCGCGCATCACGTCGAGGGCCTCGATGGCCACCATGGGCGAGAGGGGATCCTGGCTGGTGATGGCAAACAGTCGGCACATGGCGCGCTTCTCCTTGATCGGCGTTGGCGTGAACCGCTCCGTCCGGAGCGGTGCCCCTTTTCCATGACGGTTGCGAATCGGAATGCAACGGTTGTGCCGCCCATCCCGATCGGCTTGGAGACCGATGGTTCCAGAATCCTCGGAGCCCGGCCGATTACCATGATGTAAACAGTTTTGTCATTAATTTCTTAATCAAATTACAAAAATGTTATGCACGGACCGCGAAATCCACCAGTCTTCATGACTGGGAATAACAGGCGGCCGGTGGATTTCAGTTTTGCTTGGATCTGGCCCCCCGCTCGCCCGGGAACCGATCCGCCAGGGCCGCACGGCGCCGCGAGCAGGGTGGCGGCGGGTTTACTTGCGGCAAAAGAAATGGAGGTTGAAGGCGTCCTCCGGGATGGGCGCAACCGTCACCCGGGAAAAGCCGGCTTCCTCCAACAGGGCCGTTGCGCGCTGGCGCCCCCACATCATCCCCAGCCCCATCCCGCCGTTCACCAACCCCACCGGCATGCAATGCATCAGGCTCACCGTGTAGAGAAAGGGCCCCATGGGATGCTCCAGGTTGGCCGCCAGGCGGCTGTCGGCGGCGATGTCCACCATGGAAAAGGCCCCATCCGGAGCCAGGAGGGCATGGGCGGCGCGCAGGGCCTCCAGGGGGCGGGTCTGGTCATGGATGGCATCGAAGGCGGTGATATAGTCGAACCGCTGGGGCGTCCGGTCCCCGGGGCCCAGACCGGCCACGTCCTGGCAGAGAAATTCGACGTTGGTCAGCCCCAGGCGCCGGGCCTCCTGTCGACCGCGGGCGAGGCTGTCGGCGCAGATGTCGATCCCCACGAAACGGCTGGCCGGATAGGCTTCGGCCATGAGCAGCAGCGCCAGCCCTTCCCCGCACCCCAGATCGCAGACCCGGATCCCGGCCTCGAGCCGGGCGACCATCCGCCCGTCGTCCACCGAGGGCAAAAAGCGGGGCACCAGCATGCGCCGGTGCTTGGCGTCGGCCAGTTCCGTCATGAAGCGCTGAAACCGCGGATAGCGTTCATAAGGGACGCCGGCCCCGGTGGCAAGGCCCTCGATCACCGATTCCAGGGCGATGGTCGTCAGCAGCGGAATCTCCTGGGCATAGACCCCCAGATTGGCGCTGCCGGCCCGCCGGGTCAGCAGGTCGGCGTGGGCTGGCGGCAGGCGGTAGCAGGCCTCACCGGCGTCATCTTCCGTCAAGGCCACCACCTTGCCGGTGGCCATCACCGCCAGCCATTCGCGCACGTAACGGGCGTCAAGTCCGGCGGCGGCGGCGATGGCGGCACAGGTTTGGGGCCCCTGGAGGCGGTCCATGGCATCGAAAAGACCGGTGCGATAACCGATGGCCAGGGCCAGATTCAAGGCCCCGGCGTTGAGGATCTCGGTCATGCGCGCGGCAAAGTACTCCCGGGTGCTCTGGCTGCAGTCGTTCATGGAACCCCCTTGAAACCCCGTCGTCGGTAAAGGTGATGACGCTCCGGACCCTCAACGGGCAAAGCGTTCCAGGCTCCGTCCCGTGGCCGTGTCCAGGGTGAAGCGGGCCTGCTGGAGTGCGACCCTGGCCTGGGCCAGGCGCCCCTGGGCCTGAACCAGGTTGCGCTGGGCCTCGTTGAGGCGCACCAGGGACACCTGGCCCACGGCGTATTCCTTTTCCACCAGGTCGCGGTGGCGTTGCACCAGCTCCGCGTTGCGCCGCTGCAGCCGAAGCTGCTCGGTCGAGGCCTCGATATCGGCCAGGGCCTGAACGATTTCAGCCGCTACGCCCTGGCGGCGGCTTTCCAGCTCCTTGGTCGCCGCGGCCTGGTTCTGGCGGGCTTCGGCCACCCGGGCCTGGTGATACCCCCCGGCGAAAAGAGTGTAGCTGAGCGACAGGGTCACGCTGTCGCCGAAGTCGTCGCGGCGCAGACGGCCGTCGTTGGCCCGGTCGCCGTCCAGGCTGGCGGCCAGGCGTACCGTGGGCCAGAAGCCGGAGCGGGCCGCGCCCAGCCCGGCCTCGGCCGCCTGCAGGGCTTCGGCGCGCTGGGTGAGGTCGGGGCGGCGGGCCAGTGCGTAAGCGATCTCTGCGTCCGCCTCGGGAATCGTCATTTCCGCGGTGGTTTCAGGCGCCAGGGCGGCCGGCACCATTCCGTCGGGAAGTCGGCCTGCGGGAAAGCCAAGCAGTGCAGCCAGGCCGGCCGTGGCTTCGTGCTGCTGCCGGCGGGCGCTGATCACCTCGGAGCGGGCCGCGTTTACCCCGACCTCGAAGTTGAGCACGTCGCTGAGCGAACCGGTGCCGACCTCCCGTCGGATCCGGGCCTCTTCCATCAGGCGACCGTTGTAGCCCGCGTCGGCCTCGGCGACGGCCACCGCCTCACGGGCCAACTGGACGCCGTGGAAGGCCTCGGAAACGGCCTCGAGGAGCAGGCGCCGGGCTTCGTCGCGGGCGGCGGCCGTTTCTTGGCGGCCGTGGCCCGCCTGGAGAAGGGCAAACCGCCGGGCAAACCCGTCGAAAACGGTCCAGGAGGCGGTCAGGCGGCTCTCATAGAAGTCCTGCGGATCGGCCAGGGTGGCGCTGGGATCGAGGACCCGGGCCTGGGCCAGGCGGGTCCGGTAGTCGCTGTCGGCCATCTCGATCCGGGAAAGCCCGGCAGCGGCGTCCAGCCGCGGCCAGTAGGCCGCGCGGGCCTGGCGCACCCTTGCCGCCGCCGCCTCGACCCGGGCCGCCGCCGC
>CALJLV010000145.1 GCA_937982505.1 uncultured Desulfobacteraceae bacterium
AGATTGACTGACGTGACTGGAGTTCAGACGTGTGCTCTTCCGATCTTAGCAATTTTGTCAAACCCGCCACCGCGGTTGTAAGTACCTTTGATTATTAACCAAAAACCACGATCGTCACCAATGATCCACCATGGTATGGCATTTGTCTGTGCTGTGTTGTAAAATGACTTACATACCCAGTATGGGGATGATTCACTTTCAAGCAGTGGATTGACATAACTGTCAATCGCAGTCATTTGCTCGTAACCATAAAAAAAAGCATACCGTGTATTTGTCGTGTAATTATCGTCTACTTTTAAGTAGAATCCGGTTCCGGTTGCCGGATTGTTTCGAAAGGCACACACCTTGTAGCTATCCGACGAATACTCAAGCGTCCATCCAAGAGGCGCAACACTCCCGTAACCATCGACAAGAGCAGCTTTTAAAACAGCAGCAAGGCTCCCGACAGTTCCCTGTAACTGTGGTGCCCCAGTGTCCGTATATGATAAGAGTCTCCCGATTCCCATTTAAGCGGTGTCTCCTCGAAGCTGAATCCGGTAATGATCTGTCGGTTCCGTCGGCGGCGCCTGAAGCGTCGTACGAACGAACCAGTAGGGGAAATTTGCGGCGTCGCAGTTGAACCGCAGCACGTTCCCGGCCGCCCACCCTGACCCCCAACCGGTGGCCTTGATGGTGAAATAAGGCGACCCCGTCATCGGGTTGATGGGCGCGATATCGACAGAAATGGAAACGAGACTCTGGATCACCCCAAGGTGTTCCCCCACCACGTTGACCGTGTCCGTCGATTGAAAAATGATGGCAAACCGCTCCTTGATGGCCGCGGCGTTCGTCACCTCTATCGGGTAGTTCAACAGGTCGTAATTTGCCGTGGTGCCGCTGCCGATCCGATCGTCACTCCAAACGGTTGTCCAGCTGGCCTGGGTGAACTCGCCATAAACCCGGCTCTGAAGATCCCGGCTCGGAAGGACGCTCGACACCATGGTTTCGCCTGCCGGGTAATCGTGCGTGAGCGGGTTCGTGAGCGCCATGTGGCCCGTCACCTGAACATCCGCGCAAAGGCACATGTCCTCTATGCGGTGGAGGGCCACCAGCGGCTGCGTGTAGCCGGAAAGGTCCAGCGGGTCGGCCATGGTGACGGTGCCGGCGGCAAGGTCCACCGTGTAGGTATCGGCGTCGTAAACGTACTGGCCCGTGGCGTCGTAAAGCTCGATGAGGGAAAGACCGCTCCTCGGAAGCGTCACCACCTGCCCGGCCGAAAGCGGGTTCGGCATGGTGTACTGCTGGGTGTGGTGAACCAGGATGACGTACCCGTCCCGGAAAATCGGCACCCGGCCGTCGATGGGAAGGCGAACGGGGTTGAGGCCGAGCAGCGTTTCGTCAAGGGGCAGGTAACTGGTGATGACGCAGTTGATCAAAACGGTGGATGCCAATACGGTGAGAGGCTTCAGTACGGTGCCGTTTACGGTGTCCCGCAAGTCGGCGTCGTACCAGACAGCCGCCTGCGCCTCGGCGTCATCTGTGACCATCTCGCCAAACTGCACAATGCCGATGCCGGTTTGATAGTCGATGGCCCCACGCAGTTTTGTCCCGGTTATCAGCCCATCGAAATCGCCGGTGCCTTCCACCAGCTCGCCGGCGGCTGTCGTACCTCGGATAGAAATGCTCGCGGTGCGGATCGGCGCACCGGGTGCTCGAAACACCAGCGCACTCACCGGCTCTGCCGGAACCCTTGCGGACCCGTGCGTGATGGAAATCGTGCGGCCGACCAACTCGTCATCGTTTATGGTGAGCGTCCGGCTTGACCAGTCTACCGACCCAACCTCGACCCCTGATCCCGTCACGCCGGAAATGTCCCGGTACAACTTCCCGTTGATGTTGTCCGTGACTTGCGCGCTGCCTCCGGCATATTTGGCGACCGTGAACCGGACTGAACCGGGGATCAACTCAAGGGCCGATGTCGGCCTGATCTGGTATGCCTTCGGAATAGCCTGTGTGTAAGCATCGCTCTCAGCGCCGGCCGCGGCCAGATACTCGACGGTAATGGCGCCGCTGTCGTAGAATGTCGGCTGATTCTCGATTTCGATGCCGGACGGGTAGAAGTGCTTTGCTCCCCACCAATCCTGTCCGCTTCCTATTTGCTGTAAAACGCCCATGGTTCAGCCTATTCCTTTTCCCATGTGGTCGATGTCCAGTCGTATTGAATGATGGGTAACGGCACGATCTTGTCCGGCTGAAAATTGCAAACACCTGTTGCATAGACAATGGTCCCCACCGTTGTGCTGCCGATTTTCAGGTTCCCAAGGCCGTCGTCTTCCACTACCATAGTGACTTCCCCGGTCTGCTCATTGATCGCTGAATACCCGTAATATTTATATTCGTAGTATCCGGATGGATCGGAAAACCGCACCTGCTGGATAGCAGGATCCCACTCCGACCACTGGTTCTTCCATGTGATCCTGACCGACCCTGGCACAACCGGAGCACCTGCAATGGTGAGCGTGATGGTGGTGTCCGGATCGCGAGTAAGCCCCGTGAACGACTCCGTCAGCTTCGCGCCATAGGCATAAGAAATGCTGAACAGCTCACTTGAAAGCGGCACGTACTGGGTCGCTCCGATGCCGAATTCGCCTTCCCCGGCAGCATATCGGACCCACCCGACTTCCGTTGCTGTCTCGACCCATGCCCCGCCCGAGTAGTTCGCCGCCACCATCTTGCCTTCGCCATCATCGATGACGCCATAGCGCCCATCCGGCCCGGGTCCGTTGCCGTCCCCGACCCATGTGATGACAAGACTTCCCTGGTTGATGCCCTGGTGGTTCAGGCTGAACGGATATTTGATGGCGAGGGTGTCGCCGGAAACGTCCGAATAGAGAACGGATCGCCCCCAGAACAGCAGAATGAGAGACCCGATATCCGGCATGGCGCCGAGGCTGATTGAAACGGATCCCGTGGTGAAATTGACGGAAGCCGACCCAAGTGCCGGATCAGACCCTTTGACCTCACCGTTTCCGAGATCTCTCAGTGTGTACCACTTGCCGCCTGCCAGATAATCGATGCGAAGCGTTCCTGGCACCGGCAGCGGATTGCAGGAATAGGTGTACACGAATCCGCGGTTGGCGGCCTCGATCCCAATCGCGCCGCTTTCCGATGTCTCGACAGGCGCGCAGGCCGGAACGTAGGTGGCCGTACCGGTCCCGCTCCATGAACTCATGCTGCCGCCAAACGTGATGACGCCCGTGTCGTAAGCGATGGACCCGACTTCGGTCGACCCTGCGTAAATGCCGCCCTTCCCGTCATCGGTTAGGGCCGTGCCTCCGGACCATGAAAACGTCCCCGGCAAAATGCCTTCTCCTAGAAAGAGTTGCGCGTTCGGCCCGAACGTAAAGGCAATGGATCTTGTGATGGTGACCTGCGCGCCTGCGGCCTGCGTCTGCGTGATCGGCGAGACGGCCGTCCCAAGGCCCGCATCCACAATGGCCGTCTCGGATTGGGCCGACGGAACCAGCGGCGTGAAAATGGAGTCCACGCGCACGGACAGGTCGCCCGACTCTGCCGCGTCGGCCAGCGTGGCGATGCCATAATACCGGGAAGCGTCGGCCGCCACGGTCGTATAGATCATGGTGCCGATGGGATACGTCCCGCTGTTTTTGTAAGTGCTCCCAGGGAATGCTTCACTGCCCGGGAAGTCGGCAATGAGCGACTCGCCAAAAGACGCCGTGACAACGTTTTTCCGGTATGATACGGCCGTCGATCCGTACATGTAAGTGAACGTACGGGTTTCCTGCGTCACATCGGTCAAGCGGACGAACTGGCTTAATTCGGTTGAAAGCCCTGCATCCTTTACCAGCACAATGACATCGCCAATGGATGGCACGGGAGTCGTCTCGTCCTGGAAAAAGCTGACGGCGCGAGAGCCGACATAATGCGTGCCCCAAAGGGCGGCCTGCTGCTGCGGACCTTTGACGAGATAGGACTCGATGCGGTTCTTGGCGTCCTCCCGCGTGTCGAACCAGTCCTCGGACGAGAAAAACGTCACGCCTACATTCGGATCGGCGGCCTGCTCGGTGATGACGGCGTGCGACCCGTAATAGGTGGCCCGGTTGGCCGTCTGTACCGCAAGGAAGGCTTTCCGCATGGACACCCGGCCGTAGACCCGGTCGAACCGGGAGATGTCCGGGAAAAGGTTGTTGACGGCCCCGTCCACCACCTCTGTTGCGGTCATCTGGCCCCCGCCCTCGTCCGTGTCGTCCAGGCGCTGGGAGGCCATGAGCTTGATGTCGGCGTGGTTGATATCGACCATTTAAATCTCCATGAGCCGGATGGCCCGGACGATGAAATCATCATCGATCCCAAAGCCCTTCACCGGCTCCAGTTCTATCGGTTCGCCGTCGTGCCGGCGGAACATCACGTCTATCTCTCGCCCCGGATCTTCTTCGCCGGTCGATGCCTCGGTGATGGTGAGCGTCATTTCCTTGTCGGTGACAGCGGCCATGGTAATCAGCGCCTGCGCCGTCTCCCGGTCCACCCATGCCATGTCGTCATGAGCGGTGAGCGTGATGGGGCGCCCGGCCTGTTTGGCCCCCTCCTCAACGAAAAGCGCCCCGGTGAGGCCGTAGTTCACGGTCTGAGCAATCGGCGCCCATTTGAATTCGTCGTCCCAACGGAGATCATCCGGGAGCGTGATGGATGTGGTGCCGTCTGAGAGGATCATGCAGCCACCCCGGAGGCGGTAAGCTGCGCCGCCTTCAACGCGCTGATCAGGCTGTCCACCTGTTCTTTTTCACCCTGCAGTTTTGCGCTTTTCCCGCCCACATTCAGGTTGACACTGACGGTTTTCTCACCCTTTGCGGATGCCCTGTCCCGTTCGCGTTCTTCTTCTTTCTCCATGGCGGCTTCCAGGTCTCTTTGCTTTTTCTCTTCTGTCGCCGCGATCTTGTCTTCCCACGCGGCAAATTCCTTAAACACTTCCGCTGCTTTTTCGTAGGCTATCTCGGACGTTCTATTTCCGCCTCGCAGGTTAGACAGCCATGTTTCTGCTTTTTCTTTTACGGCTTCTGCCGCTTCCAGCATTTCTCCGCCACCGGACTCCATGACCATTTGAAGTTGCTTCAAAATATTGTCGAAAAGTCTCAGCCAACTTCGGTCAATCCCAAGTGGGTTTCTCAGTAATGCCATCCCCCCCACAGAAAACCTTTGCACCGGCCCACCAGCGGCATTCCACGCCCTGCGGCCGACCCCGACAATGCCGCCAGTGCGAAGCTTCAACGCCTTTGCCGTTGCCCGAACACGGCCTCCGAAGCGCTTCAAGAGTTCTACAACCACCACGTCCCAGCGCCCCGCGTTGAAGGCCGCCGTGGCCCGCGTTCCTGCGCCACGAACGCTTTCCTTGCGAATAACCGCCTCGCCTGCCTCCAAAAGCGCCCGGATTCTGTCGCCCCCGCCGTAACCGGAAAGGATCGTGCCGGTGGCAAACCCGCCACCACCCCCCGTGTCTTCGACAGGAGCTGGCGCGGTGCCTCCACCTTCATTGACTGTTTTGATTGTTACGGTAACTGTTTTATCTTTTATTTTATCGAGCGCCGTTTTAACGGCGGCAAGTTCCCGCTTCGCCTGGTCGGCCTCCGCTTCGACCTTGACCGGGTCTAACTTCATCCGCTTCCACAGAGACTCGATGTTCTTCATGACGTCCTTCATATCGTTTTCAAGCTGATAAAGGACTGTCTTCTGGCCGGTGTCCCAGGTGGTCATCTCGTGTTCGAGTTTATCGACCTCCCTGATGGCTTCTTCTACCGATCCGGTCCCTTTTCCCCACTCAAGCCACAGGTCCTGAGATGCTCCCTGCATGTTGTAGGCGGCATCCACCATTTCCTTGTTTCCGGTGCGCACGCCTTCGGCATATAACTTGTGCGCCTTGTCGCTCTTTTCGATCGCTTCAAGGCGGATGTCGGCCAGCTGTTCCTCTTCGGTCATCGACTCGCGGCGAAGATCTCGCTTTTTGTCCTCTAACGACTGCTGACGCTTTGCGGCCGCATCGTCGATGTCCTTGATCTGTTTCGCGTACTCTTGCGCCATGCGGGCCGCTTCCTTGTACGCTGTCTCGGCCTTTTTCATGAAAGAATCATAAGCGTCGGCACCGCCGAAAATGTCTTTCTTGATCTGCTCCTGAACCTGCTGGAGGATCTCTGCGCCGGTGATGACTTTATCTGGAACGGCCGGCATGGCTGCTACCTTCTTGCCGGCATCTTCCGCCGCCTCACCAGAATTGACGTAACTGTCAAAAACCCGTTCACTGATCTCAAGCTCTCGCTGCTTGTTTGCGATGGCCTGATCGACGGCTGTTGTGTCTGCACCGAAAAAATCGAGCGCCGCTTTCTTCAACTCCAGATATTTCATGATCGACCTGTCTATCCACATGGAAAGAGCCGCAAATGTCGTCTGGGTAACTTGTTGCACCAGCTCAAACGACCCAATCCATTCACCCACCTTCTGGCCGAGTGTCCACGCGGCAAAGATACCGGCAATACTGCCAAGCGCCGTTGCCCACCCGCCTGTGGCAATTGTCGCCATGGTAATTGAATTGGCTGCGGAAAGAATGCTCTGTGCCCAAGCCGTAACGCCCATGGCGGTCATGGCGGCGCCGATCCCCATCAGCACGGACCACAGCCCGGACAGAATCGGAGCGGCGGCACCGATCCCGATGATGGCGGCCGTCAGCTTCGGCCATTCGGCTGCAAAGCTGATAACGGCGGCAACGGCTTCGGATATGCCGGTGACGATGGTCTTCAGGCCTTCGACGTTCGCCGGGTCCTTGATAGCGGTGGTGAGGCGTTGCACGGCATCGGTAAGCGCCTGCATGAAGCCGGCATTGGCGATTTGGTTTTTGAGTTCCAGAATGGCGTTGGAGAAAAGGTTGATCTGCTGGCGCGGGTCCGAAATGGCCCTTGCGGCCGAGGCCCCGAAGTTTTGCGACAACGCTTTGCCGAACTTCGGCAGTACTTCATCGGCCACCAGCTCGCCGCGCTCCATCATCTTGTCGAGGTCTTTGATCGAAACCCCAAGGGCCTTGCTCATGATGCCGATGGCGACCGGCAACCGCTCGCCCAATTGCCCCCGGAGTTCTTCGGCGGTGACATTGCCCTTACTCATCATCTGGCCGATGGCATAAAGCGCCCCGCTTGCCTCATCGGCCCCAAGGCCGAGAGCGGCGGCGGCCTCCGCAACCCCGGTGAACACCACCCGAACGTCTTTTTGCGACATGACGGCGGCTTTTCCGGCCGCAGCGATGCCCTTGTAACTGCTGGCGGTACTGAGAAGCTCAAGGCCAAGGCGGTTGGCTTCCTGTCGGACGAAATCCATTTCGTCCCTTGCGCCTTCGGCGGACCCGGTAATAGCTTCAAATGCCCGGTTGATCGCCTGCAGATCGGCCGCGGCCTGGTACAGCCCCTTGCCGATGGAGATGCCAGCTAAGGTCGTCCCGGCGGTCATGAGGCCTTTGATGAGCCCGTTGACACCACCGAGGCTTTTGGACACCTCGTTGTTGAAGGCGGTGACGGCGGCCTTGCCTTTGCCGAAGGCGCTCTGAATCTCGGTGCCGGTCTTGTTGACCGCCTCCTTGACGCCTTTTGTCACCGCTTCGATTATGACCCGCAGGTTCTGATCAGACATCGTCTTCCTTGATAAACTTCAGAAAATCTTTCTTGCCGGCGTTCTGTGCGATCCGGAACGCTATGGCCATGTCATTTCGCCGTTCACGCCTTCCTCGCTCGGCAGAGGATATGGCGGCGTTGAAGAATCCCCATCCGTAGTCGAGGCAATGGGTGTGTCCGGCTTCGATAAGCCGGCAAGCGATTCGGTCAAAGCGTTCGACAGCGCTTTCCGTGTCGTGTCGAGCAGGCCGTCCCACATGTTTAGGGCGAGGCTTTTCAACCCCGCCTTTTCGATCGCTAAAAAAAAACGGTCGTTGACGCGTCGGAACGCCTGCCATACCTCGTCTATTTCGGATGGCGTGAGTTCCCACATGTCTTCGACCGTCAGCCCTTCGATGGCCTCATCAAAAATGTCTTTCCCGTAGGACAAGAGCCAGTCGAAGGTAAGGCCATCGGCGCCGACCTGGCTCCAGATGGCCCGGATGTGCTTGGCTTTCAACTCCGAGACCTTCACGTCCCGGCCGTCGATCTTGATGCGTTCGTATTGTCTGGTTCCCATCACGCCGGCCCCCTGTCCCGGCTGCTAATGTCACTCAGCAATCAATGGTTGGTCGGATCAGGTTAGGTGGTGGCGAACGTCCCCAACTTCTCCACGTACCAGCTCTCGCCGTTGTCGTCCGGCATGATCTTCCCGCCCACCTGGATTTCCATGAAGTCTTCGCCGATGAGGGACACGTCCCCCATGGGTTTGATCTGCACGCGCGGGATGACGACCATGACCAGTGCATCGTTTGCCTGATCCTCGCCGATCATGCGGATCTGCGCTTCCTTGGTAAGGTCCTGATTGGCGATGACCTTCCACCCGCCGGAAACCCCGAGCCACGTTGAGGTGACCTTGACGGTCGTCCCGCTGGTGATCCCGGCGCCAAGGCCCTTGATCATGCCCAGCTGGTAATCGATTTCGTAATCGGTATCCTCGGTGTAAGTCGTCACGCCGGTGGCGTCCGTCACAACGGGTGGCACGTCCGGGTCCAGGTTCATGTGCCCGAGCTTCGTCCACTGATCCGTGAACACCTTCACGTCAACGGCCGTCGCGTCCGTTCCTCCGGTCTGGGTGATGTCGCTCATGTCGCCGTACATGGCGGTGGCGAAGGTCTCCTTCACCATCACGTCGTTGATGGTCATCTGGAGTTCCTGCGTCACCTTGGTGGTGATCGTCTTGATCGTCTGGCCGAAGGTGGCCCGCGTCCGGCCGATCAGTTCCTTTTCTTCGATGTCCGGCGCGTTGATGACGAACTCCGGGACGTTGCCGATCTTCTTTTCGCCCTGAAGCACACCATCAGCGTAAAGGGCCAGATATACGTCCCCCGCGCCGATGAATGCCGCTGATCCGGGTACAATTTCAGCCATTGGTTTATTCCTTCTTTTTAATCTCTAAGGTAGTCATATTTGTAAGTAATCGTGAAAACCGCCACCTTGTGCTGCAACCCTTCGACCTTGTCGAAGTACTTGTAACCCATGTATTCCTGTTCGAGCGTCGCCGATTCGCCGGTTTCCTCCGGATCTTCGGCCGGAAGGGTCACGGTGACGATCCGCTTCGGAAGGCGCTGGATCAGTTCCCCACGATCCAGCTTCGCGTCCGAGTCCACCATCATGGTGGCGGTGATGGTCTCTTCCCCGATCACCCCTCTCGGCCCGGACGTGTACTTGAACCGCGCTTCCATCACCTTGACGATGATGTTGTCTTCCGTCACGCTTTCCGGCCAGGCTGAAAGCGCCTGCTGGGTCAGGTGATATTCGATGAAGTCGTCGATCATACCGCGTACCAGCCCACACGACCCGCGACGTACCCACCGCCGCTATCCATGTTCGTTTCCTCTCCCATGTAGCTTGTAACGGCCGTTCTGGCCCGTTCAAGCCACATATTCGCAATCCGTTCCTGATCGGCCGGGTTGCTGAACAAAAAATCCACCTCCCCCACTTCCTTCTGCAGCCCGGGAATCTCCTGGGTGTAAAAGGTGTTTAGGACCGGGATGATCAGGTGCATCGTGAGACAGGCTTCAGCGTATTTGCAGGCGGCAATTTTGGCTTGATCTGAGCTGTCCTCATACGCACCGATCATCCCGGCCAGCTCGCGGGCGGCGGCAGCGAGGTGTTCTTCGATGGTGTCGTCGGGGAGCCGCTCCCATTCAGGCAGGCGGCCAACCCCTCGGACATATAGGATGGTTGCAAGGGCCATGGTTAGACGTTCGTCACCTTGGCGTACACGATGGCTTCCGGCTGCCACAGAACGGGAAGCGGCCGGCTTTCGGCGAGCACCCACAAAGCGGACGGGTCCTTCTCGATCCAGCTCTTCGAAAAGTACTGGCTGACGATCTGTGCATCCGCTTCGAGGTCCATGATCATGCCGAACTCGACGGAAAACCGGGCCTGTGGCGCCACCAGGATGAAGTAATCGTCAGCGACGAAGTTCCCGGTGGTGCCGTCCTGCAGGGTGTAGGACTGGCCGTACCGATACAGCCGGATGCCGTTCAGGGTGCCGAGATAATCGCTGTTGGCATCGTACAGAAGACTCCCGCCCTCGATGCGCCGATTGTCGAGAATGCCGGCCGAGCCGCTGATCGCGGTGTTCTTCCGGATGGCGTTGGCGGCGTTTTTCCCGCAGATGGCAAGCGATGGCCCAAACCCGATGGCGTCCCGGATGAGCTGGGACCAGGTGTCGATGTCGGCGATGATGTCGGTTTCCGGGATGGCATCATCTTCACCCGATGCCGGAACATACAGTTGCGCCCAATCGGCGGCAGCCGTCGGTTTGTGCGCACCCGGCACCTGGTAGTCCACGCTGAACGCAACGTTGTCTTGTGAGACGGTCAGGGTGCCGGTGAGGGCTTTGGCGCACATGTACTCGATGGTGGTGTCGATGTCTGCCCGGAGCGCGGCCAGTTCCTGCCCCACCTTGGCCTGACGATAAGCGGCGACGGAGCCGGAGCTTCCCATGTAGAGGTTCGCGCCGATGCCGCGCGTGTTCAGCAGCTCTGGAGCAGAAAAGGGTTTCTTCGGCCGGATGCGCGGCGTTTTGATGGATCGCATTTCGCGGCCCATCTTGGCGACAACAGACCCGCCTTCAACGGGAGACACGAAAGGCAGAACCTTCCGTCCACCGATCACCACGTCCACATCGATGTTCTCGGCGGCGTTGGTGTTCCGGGTTTTGAAGATGGTGTCCTGAAGGAAGCGCGGCGCGGGTTTGATCTGGTTGATCGCGGCCGTCATCGCTCTCCACTCGAATTCGTTTGCAATAGGCATGTGTAAATCCCTCCTTTAGCGATTACACGAACGCGGTCGGGTTGAGGTCAACAAAAAGGCCGGCAGATTCCATGGCCAGGTACGCAGCCTTTTTCTGTGCAGCCGAAATGCCGGACGGCCAGGTGAGGTCGGCCGAGCGGAAAATGCCTTTCCGGTAGGCGGAAGTCGGCTCGTCGGCAGAGGCTCCAACGGAAACGTCCTCGGCCAGGATCGCGGCCGGAACGGCGGTTCCGTCAACGGCGGTAAGGGACATGGCGGTGAACTTCCCGGACCCCTGAGCGATGGTCACAGTGAAGGCATCGCCTGCCACCTGGGGAGTCGAACCGGTCGTCACGGTGAACTTGATATGCCGGGCAAACGCGGTGCCGTTGGCGCCGATCCCGATCATGGCACCGTCCGGGTCGAACACCTGGAAGGCGGTCGCGCCGGTCATGATGATGTTGTAAACGCCCGCCTTGGCATCTTCCAGAATCGGCGTGGTGCCGTCCATGGCGATGGTGGCATCCCCCGTTCCGCCGGTGACTTTTGCGGCGGTGGCGGCTCCAAGCTTCACGCGACCCAGCACCGTCCCGCGCACATAGTCGGCTGCGGACCCGGTCGTCGCGATGGTGACCGGCTGCGGAGGAAGCGGAGCGGCAACGACCAGGGACAGAAATTCCTGATCGGTAACAGTGACTCCAAAGTCTCTTGACATGGTCTATCCCTCCTTTATCCGTTCACCATTTTGGCGATTTCAGCGCCGAGTTTTTCCAGATCGGCATTTTTCTGGATCGGGTCGTCATCCTGCTTGGTGCCAGGTGCCGCCTTCTCCAGCTTTTCGATGCGATCGGAAAGAGGCTTCACGGCGCCATCGATGGCGGCTTTCACAACGGTGGCCATGTCCTCCTTCGAAAGCGGTTTTTCCATTTTTTCGACGGCCTCCTGGACGATGGCCTGAACCTCGGTTTTATCCATTTCGTTTTCTCCTTGTAATTGTTCTCGTTTCAAAAATTTGCGGATCATCTTTCCAAAAAAACTTTCGATCGTTCTGGCGTCGATATCCGGGTGCTTGTCCGCCACCCCCGCCATCGACAGTCCCTTGATTTCCCCCTCCTTGACCGACTTCCACAGCGGCTCCGCTTCGATCTTGATGCCAACGGCCCACGACCCGACAGGATCACTCGGGAAGAACGGGTCGCCGGCCTTGGTGATCCAGCTTTCCGCCACATAGGCCCCGTCCGGCTTGAAATTGTGCTGGCGGTCCACGTTCGGCGTGTTCCTCGCCTTCATGAACCGGTAGGCGGCCTGTTCGATTTCTTCGGACGTGGCGAACTCGCCATCCGTGTCCGGCTCCCCGGGCGAATAGACGATGCCGTAAACCATGCGTTTTTCGTCGTCCGTTTTGGAAATCGGGATTTCTTTGAGGCTTTGCGCCTTGTCGCCGTCGGCGGATTTCCAGATGATGTGCTTTCCGTTGGCGCCGGCCTTGACGAGGCTGATGAATTCGATGCGGATGTTGCGAAGTTCCGTCGGCATGTTCCCTCCAGTGCGGGATTGTCTGATTTCCACGCAATCAGAAAGGAAAAGCCGAAGCTTTTCAATACCTCAATCACTATATAGCGCTATATAGTGATTTCGATATTTCAAGCAGGTCGATTCCGTGTGAAATTCAGCAAAAAAAGACCATCACCCATGAAGGAGACACCATGGAAAAAGCATTTGGCGGCGCAAAGGTCATTTATGTGGCAAGGGATGTGCGGAAGGAATCGAAGCAGAACGACGATACGTATGGCGACGAGATCCCGCGGCCATACAGCACCGAACGCGGCGATCTGATCGATTATTACGCGAGTCTGATGGACGTGAACAGCTACCACGCGCGCTGCCTCACCGTGAAGGTGGACTGCACCGTCGGTCTCGGCATGTCGCTCGTGGAGGCGTCCGATACCGGCTTCGACCAGGCGGTCGATGTGGTGAACGAGGACGGCCAGTCACTCACCGAAGTGCTGGAACGCGTTGCGCTGGATCTTGAATCGACGGGGAACGGCCACCTGGAGATCGTTCGCGGGGCCGGCGGCGCCGTTGTGGAGCTGTACCACATGCCCGCCATCCTCACCTACAGGCGCCACAGATCCTACCCGGACAGAGTCCTTTACCGCGGCACCGGCGGCAACGTCTATTACCCGATGTACCGCCCGGGAGAGACGCAAAACACCCACTCCGTGCTGAGCTTTGCCGCATACACGAACGTGGACCGTCATTACGGCCTTCCGCACTGGCGTGGGTGCGTGCCGGACATCGAGCTGGATCACTACGCGGTGCTCTACAACCAGCGCTTTTTCATCAACAGCGGCATCCCGGATCTGGCCATCGTTGTTGAGGGCGGCGAGTTCGACGCCGAAACGGAAAAGCAGGTCATGGAATTTCTACAGGGAAATTTCAAAGGCGTTCTGAACGCGCACCGAACCCTTTATCTTCCGGTAAATTCCCCGGACGTGAAGGTGCGATTCGAAAAACTCGCCGTCGACCAGAAAAACGTGGACATGAGTTTCGACAACCTGCGCGCCCGATGCCGGGACAACATCATCGCGGCTCACGGCGTGCCGCCCCGGCTGGTGGGTGTCGTGTCGGCCGGTCAGCTCGGAGGCGGCGGTGAGGTGCAGGGTCAGCTGAAAACGTTTCAGGAGATCACCATCTGGCCGAAACAGAACTGGCTGGCGACCAAATTGACACCCGTCATTCAGGAAATGGGATTCAAAAACGCCACGCTTCGCTTCGAGTCCATGGACACCAGCATCCAGGAATCGAACAGCGAGTATTACCCGAAAATGGTAACGGCCGGTATTCTGGGCGTGAACGAGGCGCGGGAAGATATCGGCCTTTCGCCGAAAAAAGAAGAAGAAAAGCCGCCAGAAAAAGAAACCGACATTGTCCAGCAGCTGGAGCTGATAAGGAAAAGCCTGTGATCACCGCAGACCAGATCGCACTCATGATCGCCGAAAGGGTGCGGGACAAGGCCACGAAGCAGGGCCGCATCCCGTTCGATACCGGCGACCTTCGCAAATCGATCTGCACGGAGCTGATCGGCGCCGGCATGGCGGCCGTCGGCAGTAACCTTTCCTATGCCAGGGCGGTGCATGACGGGCGGAAGGCGCTCACCATCCGGCCGAACGTTCAGAAGAACCCTCCGCTCGGCGATCGGAAGCACCGGGACATGAAAAAGGCCCGGCTGAAATTTCATTTGGGAGGAAAAACGGTGTTCGCCCGGCAGGTGTTTCAGCCCGCCAGGGTCGGCAGGCCGTTCTTTCAGGAAGCGATCGACGAGGTGAGCGCGAGCGGGTTTGATTTTCTCATGCCGAGGCTCATCCAGGACCTCGGACATGAGATCGCAAAAGCGGTGGTGAAAGAGATCAAGTTGACAATCGAACTATAGGTTCCAGAGCGCTTCCCAGCACTTGAAATACGCATCGTGCCGCCTCTTATCTCCCAGGCATGAGGCGTTCTTGAAATTGGCATAGTCGATGTCTAGCGATTCTTGTTCCATGAACTTGGCAAAGTCGGATTGCGAAACGATAATGCGATATTGATAATCGGTCCCGACATTTTTCAGTATGTCCTTTTTCTTCACTTTCATGCACTTTGCCGCATACTCGATGTCATCGAGACGTCTTGCGCGAACAGTAATCTTGTCGCCCGGCGTCTTCTTCACTGCGCTTAAAAATCCGTTTTTGGTCATGATCCACATACTTGATTATTCCTCCGTCACTTCGGTGTGAAGGGCCTCTCTTGCTGATTCGGTGTCATATTGCTCGCCCTCGGTGAGACGGTACCACTGCCACACGTCCCGGTTACTCAAGAGCGCCTTGTCCGGGTTGTCGTCGGTCAAAACGTCAACCACCTTCCGGTCGTCGTCCTGGAATTGCCATGGGGGTCCTTCGGTCGGCATCGGTCCCTCGATGATATGAATCGGATGGCCATCGGAAAGCGGCCACCCTGTATCGAAAAATAGCAACTCCCCTTTTTTCGTTCTGAACACCTCGGCCAGAATCCGGCGGCATTCATGGTTGTCCCAATGGACGTAAAGCGTTTCATCGGGATGCTTTCGTGCATACTCAATCGGATCCATTTTTTTATCTTCCTTTACCTTCCATGACGTTTTAGCGCCTTGCCAATGTCGCTTTGCTTAAAAACGACCTCTGTTATATCTCGGCCATCTGGCCATGTGTCCCCGCCCAGGTGTTTCCGGAGCGTGTCCATGGCGGCGTTGTACTTGCTCGGAGACACAACGATAAACTCCAAATCGTCGAAGACCGAAAGGCTGTTCTTGAAATTAGTTTCGTTGCCTGAATCTATCGACCAGTTTTTTGCACATTCCTTCCAGCCCTTAACGTTTCCCCTGCGGTAGGTGTCGATCACGCTTTGTTTCACATCGCCGAATTTGTCGTGCGTGTATGACATGGCATCAAGTCGGCTGACAAGTTTTGGTTTCCAATAAAAACCTTCTGCGCTCTTTGTCTCAACAGCACTTCGAGACGCAATTCTCGTAAAAAAGTAAGACGCCCCACCGGTATCCATATCTTGAGTTGGAGACATCCCACCCCATGAAAAACCTCTGCGCAGCTTGTCGGTAGATGGCGCCATCTGTCCACCACCGTTCAAAATCAAATCAATGTTTGAAACGATATCCCCCTTGGTAATCTGGTGGGTGATTATATAATCTTTTTGAAAATCTTCCCACTCTTTTCCTTCAAGGTCCGGACGGTATTTGTGGATATGCCCATTGTCGAACGCCTGCCGTTTGCCCGTTGGATTATAATTGGGAAGATCCTCCACCTTGTCTTTTAATGGATCTTTCCTGAGCTCGACCAACAACTTTTCTTTAAGAGCAGACACTCGCGCCGTTTTGTCATTGGCATGCCTGCTGAGGATGTCATCGATGTCGGCCCTTAAAGATGGTCGGCTCAAGTGCTTCAACGTCTGAACAAGGTAAACCTCTTCGATATCCAGCGCATCCGGGACATTTGTTTTGACTCCCAGCTCTTCCATGACATCGAACAGTTTGTTGGAGGCGGCCGAATCGGCACCGGCCGTCAAGATTTCCACCTTGCCCCTGTGCGCCATAGCGATGTCGGGTTTATTCGGCCAATAACGCACGCGGGTTCCGTTGATGTCCGCCTCATACAGGTGCTGGTATTCCCTTGAATTAATGATGGACAAGAGGATATTGTCACCTGTCAGCTGTGCTTTTCCGTTGACTATTTTCTTTTCTTCGAATGTGCCGACCTTCTTCTGCCATTGGATACCGGCTGTTTTTGGCGCTGCGCTGGGTGG
>CALJLV010000146.1 GCA_937982505.1 uncultured Desulfobacteraceae bacterium
GACTTGAAGGCCCTGTGCGGGGCGGAAGGAAGAATATGATTTTGGATTTCGGATTGGGGATTTCGGATTTTATAGGCGGGTGGCCATCATGACCATGGAAACCTTATTGAATCAGCCCGAAGGCAAGACTTTCGAATTCAAGCGGGATCTGTCTTCACCCAAAAAGCTGATGAAAACCCTGGTGGCCTTTGCCAATACAGCCGGTGGCAAGGTCATCATCGGCGTGGATGACAAAAGCCGTGCGCCTGTCGGCGTCACCCACCCTCTGGATGAAGAAGAGCGCCTCTGTAGCATGATCGCCGATGCCATCAGTCCGAGACTCGTCCCGAGCGTGGAGATGGTTACGGTCGAGAACAAGACGCTTTTGGTGGTTGAAGTCTTTTTGAGCGGCACCCGGCCCCACTGGGTCAAAGCCGAGGGACCGGAAACGGGCGTATACCTGCGCCTGGGGTCCACCAACCGGCAGGCCGACCGGGAGTTGATCGCCGAACTGCGGCGTTTGGTGGAAGGCATTGCCTTTGATGAACTGCCCATGGCCGACTTGAGCGTTGATGATCTGGACCTGGCGGCGCTCAAATCGATGTTTCGCGGCAAGCATGATCTGGACGAAAAGGAAATGCTGACCCTGCGGCTGCTGACAAAAGACCAAAGCCGGCTGGTTCCCACCAAGGGCGCTGTCTTGCTTTGCGGCAAGGAGCGGGGGCTGCATTTCCCCGATGCCTGGGTGCAGTGCGGCCGGTTCATCGGCCGGGACAAGGCGCGCATCTTCGATCACATCGACCTCAACGATCATTTGCCCCAGGCGGTGGAGAGCATTATGCTGTTTCTCAAGAAACACGCCATGCGCGGCGCCGATTTCTCCGAGGTGCGACGCAAGGATGTGTGGAGCATTCCCCTTGGGATTCTGCGCGAGGTGGTGATCAACGCTCTGGTGCACGCCGATTATTCCCAAAGGGGCGCCCCCATCCGGGTTGCTTTTTTCGATGATCGCATCGAGGTTGAAAACCCGGGCATCCTGCTGCCCGGTATGACCATCGAAGACATGCGCCGGGGCGTCTCCAAGATCCGCAACCATGTCATCGCGCGAATTTTTCGGGAGCTGAACCTGATCGAGCAGTGGGGCAGCGGCATCCCCCGCATTTTGAGTGAGGCCGAAGAGTTGGGCCTGCCGGATTTGCAAATGGAAGAGATCGGCATGCGGGTGCGGGTGACCGTGCGTTTGGCTGAACAAATCAACATCCAATCCCCGTCTCCCGAATTAAAGGACGAAGCCAGGACCAAGTCGGGACCAAGTCGGGACCAAGTTAATATCTTGCGTAACTGTCTTGAAGAAAAACCAATAGTAGATCTCATGGCCCTGTGGGGCCGAAAAAACCGCACCAAGTTCAGGGACCAAGTTCTCAAGCCGCTGATGGCCATGGGCCTGATTGAATTGACCATTCCGGATAAACCCCGAAGTCCCAAGCAACGGTATCGGCTCACCGCATTAGGAAAAGAATTCTTGCGCAAAACCAATCGCGATAAGGAAAGCGGATAGATGAAGCTGAAACAGGCCATCCTGGCGATCATGGACCGCGACACGCTCAAGGCGGTGGTCGATGACATGGAAATGGAAGCTGTGGACCGCCGAAGCGTTGAAGATATGCGGGCCAAGGTGGCCCGCAGCCGGCGGGCGGAACCGGAAACGCTGCTGGCGCACCTGAGCGAAAAGCAGGTCAAGGCGGTGTGCGAGCAGATGGCCGTCAGTTCCAAGGGCCGGCGCAAGAAATTGATAGAACAGCTTTTGAATCCAACTGGGGCAGCAGCACAGATACCGGCAAAGCCATCGCAGCCCAGTTCGATGAAGATCGCGAAACAGAACAGAAAACAAGCTCAAAAGGAGTCGCCCCCCATGCTGGATAAGCAGAACAATGGCAATCAGAATGAACAGAAACAGGCCCCCGTGCTCCTGCCTGACCCGCCGGCTGGGATGATGCGGGTCACCCGCACCGAACTGGTCTGGCCGGGCAAGTACAACGAAGACGGCACCCTCAAAGAGGTGCCGCGGGTTGGCTGATCTTCGGGGTAACCAATCAGCCACCGCGGCAAATGGTGGGATCGAATTATAGGCTCCAGAAACCGGGGTTGGAAAAGCTCAAACATGAAGTTTCAAGAAACACCAATCATCAGATGACGTTCACTGAAATTCACGAGATGATAATAGACGGCCGGCGTATCCTCTTATTTTAGATTCCGCCGGCTCCCCGGGGGGTTCCGACCACTTGGCGAAGCGTTGCCTACGGCCGCATTCATGATTCTCTCGGGCCTTTGAGCCTCCATAAAATCGATATGATCCGCAGGCAGGTGGTGGAGGAGGACTGGTCGGCCGGTATCTGTGAGGGGGCAACGATCCATGATCTCGACGATCGCGCTATTATGCGGGCAAGGGAAAATTTCATCCGGAAACATCCAATGTTGGCCCAGGAAGTGGGCCAATGGGATGACAGCACTTTTCTGAAAAAAGCCAAAGTATGCATTTCCAGAGGCATCACCCGGGCCGCCATTATCCTGCTTGGAAAAAATGAAGCTGAGCACTTTTTGTCTCCTGCCATCGCCAAAATCACCTGGCTGCTCAGAAATGACCAACAGATTGAAAAAGACTATGCCCATTTCGGCCCCCCTCTGTTGATGGCAGTCGAGCTGTTGTTTTCAAGAATCAGAAATTTAACATACCGGCACTTGCCCAGCGGGCGGTTATTTCCGATCGAGTTGTCTCAATACGACGTCTGGGTGATCCGGGAAAGCCTTCACAATTGTATTGCCCATCAAGATTACCTACTGGGAGGACGCATCAACGTGGTTGAGGAACCGCATTCGCTCCTCTTCACGAACCTCGGTGATTTTCTGCCCGGAAGCGTGGATGAAGTCATCCGCAGGGATGCGCCGCCTGAATTTTATCGCAACCGTTTCCTAGCCGAGGCCATGGTGAACCTCAACATGATCGACACCATCGGCAGCGGCATCAAACGCATGTTCACCAAGCAGCGGGACCGCAATTTTCCCATACCGGAATACGATTTAAGTGAATGAGGAAGGGTGAAGGTTCGTATCATCGGCAAGGTCATTGATGAGCGATATACCCGGATGTTGATGCAGCGAACCGACCTCAGCTTGCAGGAAGTGATCGCTTTGGACAAGGTCCAAAAAGGCAAGCCGGTCACCGACGATGAATTTAAGATGCTGAAGAAGAAAGGGTTGATCGAAGGCCGCCGCCCTAACCTTTTCGTGTCGGCGGAAGTTGCCGCGGCAACGGAAACAAAAGCCGATTACATCCGAAAACGAGCATTCGACAAACAGCATTACATGAAGATGATCGAAAGCTACCTGAAAAGGTTTCAGGTAGCCACGCGAGCCGACTTTGATCAGTTGATTCTTGAGAAAGTGTCGGACGCGCTGACGACCGACCAGAAAAAAAACTTGGTTACCAATCTACTGCAAGAAATGAGGCGGGCAAAAATCATCAGGGTTGTCGGAAACAAACGAGGCGTAGGAACGCAGTGGGAATTATATAACAAACATGAAAATGGTCCTGGTTAAGCCACGATTTATGCCATCGGCTGGACAGCTGTGCGCATAAGCATTTTAAAAGATTAAATTTTTTAAATGTATAGCGCTATTTAAACTATACTATTTATACAATTCTGCCTTAGATCGGAAGAGCACACGTCTGAACTCCAGTCACGTCAGTCAATCT
>CALJLV010000147.1 GCA_937982505.1 uncultured Desulfobacteraceae bacterium
CGCCGACCCCCGAGACCTACACTCTTTCCCTACACGACGCTCTTCCGATCTGGTCCTCAACGAACGGTTCGGGACCCGCTTTACAGAGGAAGATCGCCTGTTTTTCCAACAGATCAAGGAGAAGGCCTGCAAAGACGATCAGGTCATCCAGACGGCCATGGCCAACCCCCTGGACAAGTTCGTGCTGGGCATCCGCAAATTGATCGAGGATCTGATGATCGACCGCATGGCCGAAAACGACAAGATCGTCACCCGTTACATGGCGGACCAGGAGTTTCAGGGGGCGGCTTTTCCCATTCTGGCACGGGAGATTTTCGAGGCCATTCGGTCAGATGAAAATCGACAACACCCGCCTTGCCCTGCCCCTTGAGGCCATCTGCGTGTGCTTTCGCTGGACGGCCGGCGATGGGAAAGGGGTGACATTGTGTTCGGCCCGGGTTAAGGTCCTGCCGGAGACGTGATATGGGAACCGGCGCACGGTGCCGGAAACGCCCTTGCCCATCCGGCCACAGGACCGTCAGGATACCGCACCACGGATGAAAGTCGACAAGAAAGCCAAGCGCAAGGCCAGGGTCAAGGAACTCGCCAAGGCGCGCACGCAGCAGAAGCTCGATGCGGCCCGCGATGTGAAGTCGGATTTTCTGTTTGAAGAGGCCAAATGGTGCGCCCAGGACGCGCAGTTCGACAAAGCCATTCCGCTGTTGGAAAAGGCCTTGCGTCTGGCCCCGGACAACGTCGAAATGCTCCGTTTTCTCGGCCACCTGGGCCACGCGACGGGACGCACCGCCCTCGAGCTCAAGGCCCTGGGGCGCCTCTGGCGCCTTGGGGCGATGCCCGAAGAGTTCTACCCGGCGTACGTCCATCTGCTGATGGAAGCCAAACGATACGACGACGCCCTGGCGGTTTGCCAAAAAGGGCTGGCGCACCTGGCCGGCAAGCGGTTCAGGGGCGTTGCCACCCAGCGCCGCTTCTTCCAGGATATCAGCACGATTTGTGGCCGCTTCGCCGGGACCGCAACGCCACCGCCGGCGCAATCGATGCGCCCGGCGCAACAGGCAAAATCCGTGACATCCGCGCCACCGGCCCCGCGGCCGCCGTCCCCCGTTCCACCGGCCGCGCCGGCGCCCGCCGCGCCGCAGCCAACCGCCTTGCCGGCCATCCCGGTGACGATCTCCGTGGACCGCCAGGCCTTCCTGGCGGCCATGACCGCCGGACGCTTCGCCGATCCGGCGGTCTATGACCTCTGCCTTCAGGGACACCGGCTGCGATTCCGCGAATCCTTCGAAAGCCTGATCTGCCTGGCCGGCCTGAAGAACGTACGCTCGCTGTGGTACCAGGAGGAGACCGCCCGCAAGGTGATGCGCCGTTTTCACGGCCGGGCCCTGCTGGCCGACGAAGTCGGTCTGGGCAAAACCATCGAGGCGGGGATCGTGCTCAAGGAGTACATCCTGCGCGGAATGGTCAAGGCGGCGCTCATCCTGGTGCCCGCCCCCCTGGTGAGCCAGTGGCAGGAAGAACTGCGCAGCAAGTTCGACTTGGCGGTGCCCTCGACGGATGACGCCAACTTTCGCGCCCAGGGCGAGGCCTTCTGGGACGCACGGGTCGTGGTGGCCTCGATCAACATCGCCAAATCGCGCAAGCACGCCGAAACCGTCTGCCGCCGCGAGTATGATCTGGTCATCGTCGACGAGGCCCATCACCTGAAAAACCGCAGCACCCAGAACTGGAAGCTGGTCAACGCCCTCAAAAAACGCTTTCTGCTCCTGCTCACGGCCACCCCGGTGGAAAACAACCTCATGGAGCTGTACAATCTGGTCACCCTGCTGAAACCCGGCCAGTTGAGCACCCCGAGCGAGTTCAAGGCCGAGTTCATGACCCGCGGCGACCCCACCGCACCGCAGAACCGTGTCCGGCTCCGCCAGTTGCTCGACCAGGTGATGATCCGCAACACCCGCGCCCTGGCCAAGGTCAACCTGCCGCCACGCTACGCGCATACGGTGCGGATCGATCCTGCGGCCCACGAACGCGAACTCTACCAGCGGGTCACGGACCTGGTGCGCCGCATCAACACCGACGACGGCTCACGGCGCCGGGTACTGCTCAAGACCCTGCTGGCCGAAGCCGGATCCTCGCCACCGGCCGTGGCCAAGACCGTCGGCGCCATGCTGGCCGACCCCCAGCTTTCGGCCGACCAGTACGATGCGGCCCGGGCCATCGTCAACCTGACCCGCACCATGGCCGACACCCGCAAAAACGCGGTTCTGCTCGACCTGCTGCGTGCCATGCCGGGAAAGACGATCATTTTCGTCAAGTACACGGCGACCCTGGAACACATCTCGGATTTTCTCACCGGCCGGCGCATTGCCCACGCCCTGTTCCACGGGGGGCTCAACAACGCCGAAAAGGATCGCCAGATCGAGGCCTTTCGCCAGGCCCAGGACCTGCTGGTGACCACCGAAGTCGGCGGCGAAGGGCGCAACCTGCAGTTCTGCCACCAGATGATCAACTACGATCTGCCGTGGAACCCCATGCGCATCGAACAGCGCATCGGGCGCATCCACCGCATCGGCCAGGAAAGCGAGGTGCTCATCCAGAACCTGTGCGCCGCGGAAAGCGCCGAGGACTACATCCTCGAGATCCTCGACCGCAAGATCAACATGTTCGAAATGGTCATCGGCGAGATCGACATGATCCTGGGGCGGATCCGCGGCGAAGCCGAATTTTCCGAACTGGTCTACGATATCTGGGTCAAGTCGGCTTCCAAGGCCGACCAGGATCGGGGCTTCAGCCAGTTGGCGGCCCAGCTCGCCCGCAGCAAAAACGCCTATCTCCAGTCCCGTTCCTTGGACACCCGGCTGTTCGGGGAAAATTATGAACTCTAGCCAAGGATGCCCCGTGGAAATCGCCACCTCTGACACCCCCCGCGTGGCCACCGTGGATCCGGCCCTGGCGGATTTCGTGCGCCGCTTTCTCGAAGCGGCCGGAGCCGCGCTGGAACCGGTCCCACACGGTTTCGAGGTCCTGCTGCCCGAGGCCCTGAGCACCCGGTGGGCCACCCCGGAACTGGTGCGGCTGACCTTCGCCGGCAGCGAGGCCCCACCGGGGCAGGAACCGCCCTGCGTGGCGGTGGGCTATGGATCCCGGATCCTGGAGCAGATGTTGACCGCCGCCGGCGCCAGCGTGCCCCTGGCCCGCTGCCAGGCGGTCTTTCACTATCTCAAAAGCGCCGGATTCGAACGCCTCATCCAGGAACGGTTCCGATTCCAGGGCGCCGGGGAGGTCGCCGTGGAAAGCCAGGCCGCGATCCAGACGGCCTATCTGGCGCTGACCTTCGCCTACCTGGCCCAGAGCGACGAACAGACCGAAGGCCTGGTCCATGTCGCCCTGAACCTCGACACCCAGGCCGATGTAAGCGGAATCGAGGACTTCTGGCCCGGCCTGGAAACGGTGCCGGCCGCCGCCGGCACCCCCTTTCCCTGGGATCCGGCCCGGGCCGAAGGGATTCTGGCCTGGGCCGAAAGGCGCGCCCGGCAGGCCGTCGCCGCCGTGATGGCCGACTTCGAGGGGCGCATGAACCGCCGTTTCGCCCGTGATGCCGCCAGCCTGGAGGAATACTACGCGGCACTGGGCCAGGAGATGCGCGCCAGTCTGGAGCGGCCCGGGCTCAGCGAGGCGCTCAAGGCCGAACGGCGCGAAAAGATCGCCCTGCTGCCGGCCGAGCAGGCGCGCAAGCGGGAAGACCTGTTCAAGAAGTACAGCATCCGGGCCGCGCTGCGCCTCTGCGCCGGGATGCTGATCCACGCCCCGGCGGTCAAACTCATGATTCGCCTTCAGGTGGGAAAGGTCCCCCACCGCCTGTCGCTGGTCTACAACCCGATCACCCGCACCCTCGATCCGCTGGTCTGCCCGATCTGCCGCGAGAGCACCTACCGGCTGCACTGCAGCCGCACGGCGGCGCCGTGCTGCCCGCGCTGCGCCCCGAAATAGATGAATCACCGATATTTGTCTCGGCCGCGCGTTCATCGCGAATCGATGGGTCGCCGTTGAAATTCGGCTATCTTTTCGGTTAAAGAGAAAAGCTTCGCTCTTATGGACCGATCACGAGTTGCTCTCACTTGACGCGATGCCGGGGCTCATCATCACATCTGCCCGGCGCTAGCCCGGAAAGGCTCACCCAATGACAGCGCCATCCGACACCTGCTCGCCGAACAGAATCCAGCCGTTCATTCTTGCGATCATTCTTGCGTGCGCGCTGGTTCTTTTCAGCGGAAACAACGCCCAGGCAAGGGTGCAAATAGCATCGGGGGCACTGCATTCGGCGGCCCTGAAGCCGGACGGAACGGTCTGGACCTGGGGGCACAACTATTTCGGACAACTCGGCAACGGCACCACCGTGGACGCCAACGTGCCCGTGCAGGTGAGCGGGCTGACGGCGGTGACGGCCATCGGGGTGGGCGGATCGCACACGGTCGCGCTGAAACAGGACGGAACGGTCTGGACCTGGGGGCGCAACGAAGACGGCCAGCTCGGCAACGGCACCAGCACAAACGCCAGCGCGCCCGGGCCGGTCAGCGGGCTCACGGACGTTGCCGCCGTCGCCGCGGGGGCGTTCCACACCGTCGCCCTGAAAAAAGACGGGACACTGTGGGCCTGGGGGCTGAACGAGGACGGCCAACTGGGCAACGGCACCACCGTAAGCACCAGCGAGCCGGTGCCGGTCGTCGGGCTCACCGACGTTGCCGCCGTTGCCGCGGGGTTCTATCACACGGCGGCCCTCAAGCGGGACGGCACCGTCTGGACCTGGGGATACA
>CALJLV010000148.1 GCA_937982505.1 uncultured Desulfobacteraceae bacterium
TTGACTGACGTGACTGGAGTTCAGACGTGTGCTCTTCCGATCTGTTCCCGGGCGAACTGGACGGCGGTAAAAAGCCCCCCGGCAAAAAAGAAGAACTGGGCGGGCAGGATGATGCGGGTCATGCGAACCGCCGCCGCGAGCACCGTTTCATCCGTGAGTCCGGGGGCGACCAGCCCCACCAGCAGGGGGCACCAGATTTCAGCGGCCACGATCAGCACTCCCAGCAGGCCGCCGAAGAGACCCAGCAGCGTCCACAGCAGGCGCCAGGCCTCCTCCTGGGCATCGCGCACCAGATAGCCGGTGAACAGGGGGATGAAGGTGACCGAAAGAAACCCCGAAGCCACCACGTGATTGAGGATCTCGGGAATCACGAAGGCCACCTGGTAGGCGTCCACCTGGGCCCCCACCCCGCCGGCGTAGGCGATGACCATCTCCCGCACCAGGCCCATCACCCGGCTGGCGAAGACCGAGCCCATCATGATCAGCGAGGCGATGCCGACTTTGCGCTGGAGCGATGTGGCCATGGCCGAAGTCTGGCTCCGTTTGGCGGTGTCCGGGGAAAACTGCGCCGTTGCCGGGTCGAAAGGCCCTTTGGAATCGCCGCGGATGCCCACCTCGGCGCCGGCAGGCGATGGTAGCAGAAAGCGCAGGGGATGGCAAAACGGCAATGGCGCCCGCGCACCGGGCATGGGGCCGATCCCCGGACCGCCACCGGTCCGGAACACGATATCAAAGCGCCCCGGCCCGGGCGGTGAAGCCGGCCTCCAGGGCCGCCACCCGGCGCTGGCGGACCGGATCGAAAAAGAGGGCGTAATCGGGGTGGCGCGCCAGGATCGAGCGCCCCAGCAATCCGCGCCCGAGCCGCTCCAGGGCCTCCAGGGAGCGGTCCAGAACCGGATAGCCCTTGTCGTCCAGGGGGATTTCCGGACCCCGGACCAGTGGATGGATGTTGTTGATGTCCACCAGCACGATGCGCGGCCCGCGGGTCACCAGCAGGTTGCGCACCCCGGCCAGATCCGGGACCAGGGCGTCCCCGGTCATCATGGCCCGCACCCGCCGGATCAGTTCCCGGGCCTGGCCGCGCAGACGGCGCTGAAAATCGGCGTCCGCCATGCCGGCGCGGTCACCGGTTTCGCGCCGCAGCCGCTCGTGCAGTTCGGCCAGGTAGCCGGGACGCTGGACCTGCCAGGGATCCAGACCGGTGCCGGCCACGGGATCCTGAAGGCCGCAAAGCAGGATCTCGCGGCGCTGCCCGCGCCGGTAGTCGACGTAAAATTCGCAGGAGCGGGCGATATGCGCCGGTCCCAGGCAGCGCTCCAGGACCTTGAAACGCCGGGTTTCCCCCAAGGCCTCGGCCAGCGAGGTGAAGCGGCGCCGGAAAATGCGCAGCATCTTGACCGGACGGGCCCGGGGAAAAAAGGGGACGCCGCCGGCGGCCATCCCCTGGGATTCCAGGATCACCGCCTGGCGGGGCAGCATCTCGAGGATGTGAGAGCGCAAACCGCTGCGAAAATGGGGCCTGAACAGGTAGGGGGCGTCGGCGCGGATGAAGTTCAGGGCCACCACGTCGGCGTGGTCCAGGCGCACCCGATCGCGGATGTCCGGTGAATCCATGATCCGTCTCCCCTGAAGCCGGGCGCCAAAGTCCGGGGGCCCCGGTCGGGCCGGCCGGGCGCATCCTGCCGTTGCGGGGTTGCATTCACCCGGCGAACCCTTTATCTATCGTCTGCAACCGTTAGCCCGGTCGTCTCGCCGTTTCTGGCCGCCCGGGGGCCAAACGGGAGGCGACAGCCATCAACCCAGCCGAGGAAGCGTCCATGATCCGCATCAACGACCACTACCGCAAACTTCAATCCTCGTACCTTTTTTCCGAAATCGCCAAGCGCGTCAACGCCTTTCAGGCGGCCCATCCCCAGCGGGACCTCATCCGCCTGGGGATCGGCGACGTGACCCGGGCCCTGCCGCCGGCCTGTGTGACCGCCTTTCACCAGGCGGTGGACGAAATGGCCGACGACGCCACCTTCCGCGGCTACGGCCCGGAACAGGGCTATCCCTTCCTGCGCGAGGCCGTGGCCCGGGAAGACTTCCAGGCCCGGGGTGCCCAGATCCATCCCGACGAGATCTTCATCAGCGACGGGTCCAAGTGCGACACGGGCAATTTCCAGGAGCTGTTCGCCGCCGACATCCGCATCGCCGTGCCCGACCCGGTCTACCCGGTCTACGTGGACACCAACGTCATGGCCGGCCGCACCGGCCACTTCACCGGCGGCCGCTACCCGGGGCTGGTCTACCTGGAAGGCCGCCGTGAAAACGGGTTCGTCCCGGACCTGCCCCAGGAGGCGGTGGACCTGGTCTACCTCTGCTTTCCCAACAATCCCACCGGCGCCACCATCGACCGGGCCGGCCTGGCGGCCTGGGTGGACTGGGCCCGCCGGCACAAGGCCCTGATCCTCTTCGACGCGGCCTACGAGGCCTTCATCCGCGACGACGCCCTGCCCCGCTCGATCTTCGAGATTCCCGGGGCCCGCGAGGTGGCGGTGGAGTTCCGCAGCTTTTCCAAGACCGCCGGGTTCACCGGCACCCGCTGCGCCTTTACCGTGGTGCCCCGAGAATGCATGGCCTATGCGGACGACGGCACCCCCGTATCGGTCCACGGCCTCTGGCTGCGGCGCCAGTCCACCAAGTTCAACGGCGTCTCCTACCCTGTCCAGCGGGCCGCGGCGGCGGTCTACGCCCCAGAGGGCCGCCGCCAGGCCCGGGACCTGGTCGCCGGGTACCTGGCCAACGCCGAGAGGATCCGCCAGGCCATGGAGAACCTGGGCTTCGCCTGCTGCGGCGGGGTTCATTCCCCCTACGTCTGGGTCGACGCCCGGCGCGACGCCTGGGAATTTTTCGACCTGCTGCTCAACCGCGCCGGAGTGGTCTGCACCCCGGGGACGGGATTCGGCCGCTGCGGCGAGGGCTTTATCCGCATCAGCGCCTTCAACAGCCCGCAGAAGGTCGCGGCGGCCCTGGAACGCATCCGGGCGGCGTTGACCTGAAGCGGCCGGCGGGACAGATCCATGAACGCCACTGCGGCTGGGCATTATGATCTGGCGGTCATCGGCTGCGGGCCGGGAGGCTTTGCCGGCGCCATGCGGGCCATGGACCTGGGCCGGCGGGTCTGCGTCATCGAGGCCGCGCAGATCGGGGGAGCCGGGGTCATGTGGGGGGCCCTGGCCTCCAAGACCCTGTGGGAGCTGGCCAAGGACTACGACGTGGCCCGCAAGCGGGACCGCGGCTACCGGGCGGCCCGGCTGAGCGTGGACTACAGCGCGGTGCGGAACGTCGTCATGGCGGCCGTGCGCGAGCGCCAGGCACAGATGCGCCGACAGCTCGAGACCTTCTCGGCCGCGGGCCGCCCGGCCGGCTGCCCCGGCGTGACCCGCCTGCGCGGTCATGCCCGCTTTGTCGATCCCGGCCGGTTGGAAGTCTTGTCCGCGGGGAACCGGCGCACCGAGGTCACGGCCGAGCGCTTTCTCATCGCCACCGGATCGCGGCCCCGGCGCCTGGCGCAGATCCACTGCGACCAGCAGCGGGTCCTGGACTCCGACGGGGTCCTGCGCCTCAAGGCCTTTCCCCGGCGCCTGGTGATCGTCGGGGCTGGAATCATCGGCTGCGAGTATGCCACCATCTTTTCCAATTTCGGCCAGACCCGGGTCGATCTGGTGGACAGCGCCGAACGCATCATCCCCTACGAAGACGAGGACGTCAGCGACTTCGTCAACGCCAGCCTCACGGCCGACGGGGTTCGAATCCTGCATTCGGCCGTTCTGGACCGCGTCCACCAGGGCCCCGACGGGCTCCAGGTGGTCTTGAAGGTCGCCGGCGGCCGGCGCCGGACCATCGGCGCCGACGCCCTTCTGGTGGCCGTGGGCCGCAAGCCGCGGCTGGACGACCTGGGGCTGGAAACGGCGGGAATCGTTCCCGACGCGCGCGGTTTTCTCGAGGTGGACGCCGACGGCCGGGTGGCCGGCCGGATCTATGCCTGCGGCGATGTCACGGCCCATCCGGCCCTGGTCAACCTGGCCGAGATGGAAGGCCGCCACGCGGTGGAGGCCATGTTCGGCGTTTCGCACCGGCCCCTGTCCTACCGCAACATGAGCACCGTGATGTTCTTTAAGCCGACCCTGGCTGCGGTGGGCCTCAACGAAAAGGACTGCCAGCGGCGCACAATCGCCTACCGCGTGGCCTGCCTCTCCCTGGCCCTGCTGCCCCGGGCCATCGCCATGCGCGCCACCCGAGGGTTCGTCAAGATCATCGCCGCGGCCGACGGGGGCCAGAAGATCCTGGGGATGCGGGCCGCCGGCCCCCAGGCCTCCAACACCATCATGAGCGTGGCCATGCTCATCGACCAGGACCGGGGGATCCACGACGTGCTCAGATCCCTCTACCCTCATCCCACCATGTCCGAGGCCATCCAGGAGTGCCTGCGTCTGCTCGCGGGAACCTCGATCTACAAGCCCGAGGCCTTTCCTGACCTTTTGCGCCTGCGCAGCTGGGACCCGGACCGCGGCTACCGGGAAGGATAGCGCCTGTCCGAGGCCCCAGACCGCCTCTTTTTGCAGCATCCGGGCAAACCGCGGATCCGCCGTGATCAGCCGCTGCCATGAGGGCGGCCGATCGGCTAGTTGACGATCAACACCGACTGCTCCCTGGCCAGGGCCAGGATCTTCTGGGACGTGCTGCCGAGGAAGAACTCGCGTACCGCCGACTGGCCCCGGCGCCCGAGCACGATGAGATCGTAGCCGTCGGCGGCCTCGGCCAGAATGTCCCGGGCCACGCCCTTTTTCTTTTTCTGGGATTTGAGCGTGATCTGCGGAGAGGAAAATCCCGCCGCCAACAGGCGCTTCCGGCCGGCCTCGAGGGCCTGGTCCACCACCTGCTGCTTGCGGTTTTCCAGCTCGCAAAAGCTGGCCTGCTGGGCCTTGAAATAGGGGGTCAGCTCGGGGGACTGCATCTCGCACAGGGCCGCCGTATCGGGGATGACGGCCATGAGGGTCACCTGGTGCGCCGGGGAGAAGTGGCGCGCCACGTACTCCACGGCGCGCATGGCGTTTTCCGATTCGTCGCAGGCAATGAGGATCTTCTGGGTCATGGCGGATTCTCCTTGATGGGGTTGGAAAAATGCAGGTCATGGGCCCCGGGCGGACGCGTCCGCGGCCGGTGCCGACGCAGGTCAAGGGCTGTCTGGGGCTCGAAGACCCAGCGCCCGCAGGCAGATGGCACGAAACTTTTCCGCATGGGGCGCGTTGCCCAGGGAATCCAGGAGCTCCAGGGCCTGCCGGAAATCGCCGGCGTTCATCCGGCTGACCGCCAGACAGAGCCGGATCTGGCCGTCGTTCGGAAACTGCCGCAGCCCGGTCTCCAGAACGGCGATGCTCTCGGCGGTTTGCCGCCGCTGCTGGAGCAGCATTCCCAGACCGAGGCTGGCCCGGGCATCGGGGGCCAGGGCCAGGGCCCGCCGGTAGAGAGCCTCGGCCACCGCGGCGCTTTCGGGGATCTGGGGCCGGCGGGCGTAGTCGCCCTGGTGAAAGGTAAGGGCCAGGCGGGAGAGGAAATCGGCCTGCAGCCCAGCCAGCGCCGGATCCACTCCTAATCTAAGGCCGAGGGCGTAGGCCGGCAAGCGGCCGTAAAAGTGGCGCCGCAGGGTGCGGCCGAATTCCAGCACCTGGTCGCGGGTCAGGGCCGGGTCGGTTTCGTAGTAGAGGATGTCCTCGATCCGCTGCAGCCAGATGGCGTCGGTAGCACCGGTGCGCCGCTGGAAATCGGCGTAGAGGGCCGTTCCGGGAAACAGGTCCAGAACGTAGAAGATGGCCGCCAGAGGGGCGATGGCGTCCATCAGGGCCAGGGTCTGGTCGATGGTCGCCCGGCTTTCGCCGGGGCAGCCGTAGATGAAATAGGCCCGGGCCAGGATCCCGCAGCCGGTGGCCAGAGCGAAGGCCGTGCGGATGGCGTCCTCGCCGATATCCTTGCACAGAAGGCGGCGCACCGCGGGCGACCCGCTCTCGATCCCGAAGCTGATCTGGACGCATCCGGCCCGGCGCATCCAGGTCAGGGTTTCGGCGTCCACGCAGTTTACCTTGCTGATGGCCACCCATGTGATCTTCAGGTCCCGCTCCAGGATGCGGCGGCACACGGCCTGGACCCGGCGCCGGCTCAGGGTGAAGGTGTCGTCGCAAAAGTAGAAAAAAGTGATCCCCCGCCGGTAGAGCCGCTCGATCTGATCCACGACATAATCGGCCGAATGGAAGCGCACCCGCCGGCCCCAGAAGCGCGGCGATCCGCAAAAGGTGCAGCGGCCCGGACAGCCGCGGGTCATGGCCAGGTGCTGGAAGTCGAAGTAGCGGGCCGGATCCGGGAGCCGGTCCAGACGGGCCAGGCGCCGGGGCGGGGCCGTGAGCAGCGGTTTGCCCTCCCGGCGCAGGGCCAGCCCGGGAAGCCGGGCGGGCAGCCCCCCGCTGCGCTCCAGGTGGCGGACCATGGCCAGCAGGGTCTCTTCCCCCTCGCCCACCACCACGGCGTCGATCTCCTCGAAATGGGCCAGCAGATGCTCCCAGAGGAAGCTGGCGCCGATCCCGCCCAGGACCACCGTGGCCCGGGGCAGGTGGCGGCGCACCAGGCGGGCGATGTCGATGGCGCCCCAGCGGTTGGCGTGCAGCACGGAAAGACCCACCAGGTCCGGTTCCAGGGCTTCCAGCTCCCGCGCCATGGCCGCATCCTGGCCGCCCCGGTCATGCCAGTTGAGGATCTGCACCGCGTAGCCGTGGTGGCGCAGCACGGCCCCCAGGTAGTACAGGCCCATGGGCACGGCGGCCACCTCCTCGGCCCCGTGGATCCGCGCTTCCAGAAAATAGGGGTAGATCAGTACGATTTTCATTATCCCGGGCCTCTCGACGGCGCACCTCCGGTGACGGGTGTCCCCTTCATACCACAGGCGCCCGCCGCGGCCAAACCGGTCGATGGCGCGCCGGGGGCGGGGCAGCCGTTGGGCGCACCGGGGAAGAGCACGGAGTCGGGTTCAGCGCCTGGCCCGGACTCCGACTCGAGCGCTGCGAAGAATATAATTCGGCGATTTCCTGTTTGAGGAGAATTTTATATTGACAACTACCGTTTCCTGGCGTACTCATCCGCCCTGTGAGCAAAGGACCCCCATGCTGGACGACATCGACCTTGCCATTTTGAAGATTCTCCAGGAAAAGGCCCGCATTCCCAACGTGGAGGTGGCCCGCCAGGTGGGCATGGCCCCTTCGGCGGTCCTGGAAAGGATCCGCAAACTGGAGCGCCAGGCGTACATCGACGGCTACGAGGTGCGCCTCAACCCCGAGCGCTTCGGCCGCCGCCTGGTGGCCTTCGTCACCGTGACCACGGCCGGCCCCGAAGCCGAACCGGTCACCGGCCGGCGTCTGGCCGCCATTGCCGAAGTCCAGGAAGTCCATTTCGTGGCCGGCCAGGACAGCTACCTGGTCAAGGTGCGCTGCGCCGACACCCGGGCCCTGGACCGGCTCCTGCGCGAAAGGATCGCCACCCTGGACGGGGTGGTGGCCACGCGCACGGCCATCGCCCTGACCACGCTGAAAGAAACCGCCCGCATTTTTATCGACGACGAGGAGGCCCCCTGACCATGCCCATGTCCACCGCGTTCGAAGCCCGACTCTACCCCCGGCTGGAAGTCATCGCCGGTCATTTCGGCACCCCCTTTCACCTCTACGACGAGGTGGGGATCCGGGACACCGCCCGGCGCCTCAAGACCGCTTTTGCCGGCCTGGAAGGATTTCGCGAATTTTTCGCCGTCAAGGCCCTGCCCAACCCGACCGTCCTGGCCGTCATGGCCGACGAGGGCTTCGGATTCGACTGCAGTTCGGTCACCGAACTGATCCTGGCCCGCCGGGTGGGCGCCGGGCCGGCCGACATCATGTTCACCTCCAACAACACCAGCGCGGAGGATTTCCGGGTGGCGGCCCTGGACGGGGGCTGCCGGCTCAACCTGGACGACATCCGCCTGGTCCCCAAGATCCCGGCCATGCCCGAGGAGATCTGCTTCCGCTACAACCCCGGGGCCCGGCGCAGCGGCAACGAGATCATCGGCAAGCCGGTGGAGGCCAAGTACGGGGTGAGCCACGACCAGATCCTGGACGCCTACCGGGCCGCCATGGACCGCGGGGCCCGGCGTTTCGGGCTGCACACCATGCTCGCCTCCAACGAGCGCAACGGCGCCTACATGGTCCAGACCGTGGAAATGCTGCTGGAAATCGTGGCCTGGATCGGCCGCGAACTGGAGATCCGTTTCGACTACGTCAACATGGGCGGGGGCCTGGGCATCCCCTACCGGCCCCTGGACGCGCCCCTGGACCTGGAGGAGATGGCCGCCCGGATCCAGACCCAGATGGAGCGCTTCCGCATCGCCCAGGGATACGCGCCGCGGCTTTTCATGGAAAGCGGCCGGTTCATGACCGGCCCCCACGGCGTCCTGGTGACCCGGGCCATCAACCGCAAGGAGACCTACCGCACCTACGTGGGGGTCGATGCCTGCATGACGGCGCTCATGCGCCCGGGGATGTACGGGGCCTACCACCACATCACTGTGCCGTCCCGCGACGGCGAAGTGGCCCGCCAGACGGTGGACGTGGTGGGCGCCCTGTGCGAAAACAACGACAAGTTCGCCATCCAGCGCGAGCTGCCGCCCATCGCCGACGGCGACCTGGTGGTGATCCACGACACCGGGGCCCACGGCCATTCCATGGGCTTCAACTACAACGGCAAGCTGCGGCCCCAGGAGCTGCTGCTGCGGGCGGACGGCACGGTGGCGCGGATCCGGCGCGCCGAGACGGTGGGCGACCACTTTGCCACCCTCAATTTTTTGCCCCTGGTGCTGCCCCGCGAAAGCCCGGAGTGAAACCGGCCTGCCGTGGCGGTTCCAGGAGCGTCGACAAGCCGAATCCGAGACACCTGATCCGCCGGCCGTGCCCCTGGCCGGCGGCAACCCGGAAAATGGAGGCAAACGGATGAAAACCCTGTACATCGGCCAGCGCGTGCAAAAGCTGCTGGCCGATCGACAGATGGACACCGCCGCGCTGGCCCAGCGCACCGGTCTGGATATCGCCTTTCTCGAAAGTCTTCTGGCCGATGACGTCTATCCGTCCATCGGTCCCCTGCTCAAGGTGGCCCGAGCCCTGGGGGTGCGCCTGGGGACCCTCATCGACGATCGCATCAGCCAGGATCCCCTCATCGTGCGCCGCACCGGGCGCAGCGCCGAGCTGCACATGCTCAGGGCCAAGGACCGGCCCCAGACCATGCGCTTCCACTCCCTGGGGCGGGGCAAGACCGATCGCCACATGGAACCGTTCTACGTGGAGCTGCTGCCCGAGTCGGCCGATACCCCGCGGCTTTCGGCCCACGAGGGCGAGGAATGGTTCGTGGTCGAGGCCGGTGAGGTCCAGGTGATCTATGGCCGTGAGACCTGCCGCCTGGGGCCGGGCGACAGCATCTACTACAATTCGGTGGTCCCCCACTACGTGAGCTGCGCCGGCCCCGAGCCGGCGGCCATCTACGCCGTGCTCTACATCCCCGAGTAGCCGGCGTCCCGGGGGAACGGTGCGCCCGGACACCGGTGGCGGCCGTCGTCCGCATGGCTCATCGCGGGACGGGCTTTGGACGGTCGGGGCAATGGCCCCAAGGAACCGGCCCCGCGACTTTCGACACGCAGCGCTTTCGTCACACGCCACTTCAGCTCATTTTGAGGAGCCCTGACATGCCGCAAAACCCCACGGGCCGGCCAGCCGGCCTGCTCCAGGCCCCCCTGGGCCAGATCCTCGACGACACCGTGGCCCGCTTTCCCGACCGCGAGGCGGTGGTCTACGTGGACCGCGATTTTCGGCTGACCTACCGCCAGTTCGGCGAGCTGGTGGACCGGCTGGCCCGGGGCCTCATGTCCCTGGGGATCGGCCGCGGCGAAAAGGTGGCCGTCTGGGCCACCAACATCCCCTACTGGGTGGCCCTGCAGTTCGCCACGGCCAAGATCGGGGCCATCCTGCTGACGGTGAACACCAACTATCGGCGCGACGAGCTGGCCTACCTGCTGCGCCAGAGCGAAGCCGAAAACCTCTTTCTCATCGACGGGTACCAGGACATCGACTACCTGGCCACGATCTACGAGCTGCTTCCCGAGCTGCGCACCCAGCCGCGCGGCTACCTTTCCAGCCCCGGCTTCCCCCATCTGCGGCGGGTCTTCTTCCTCGGCCAGGAAAAACACCGCGGGATGTACGCCATCCCCGAGGTGCTGGCCCTGGCCCCCATGACCGATCCCGGGGCCTACCGGCGGCGCCAGGAAGCGCTGGACGCCCACGACGTGGTCAACATGCAGTACACCTCGGGGACCACCGGCTTTCCCAAGGGGGTGATGCTCACCCACGTCAACATCGCCAACAACGGGTTCTGGGTGGGGGAAAACCAGCGCTTCAGCCAGGCCGACCGCATCTGTCTGCCCGTGCCTCTGTTTCACTGCTTCGGCTGCGTCATGGGGGTCCTGGGAGCCGTGACCCACGGGGCGGCCCTGGTGATCCTGGAAAAGTTCGATCCCGTTCAGGTCATGGCCAGCATCGAGGCCGAGAAATGCACGGCCCTCTACGGGGTGCCCACCATGTTCATCGCCCTGCTGGATCACAAGCTTTTTGCCAAGTTCGATTTCACCAGCCTGCGCACCGGGATCATGGCCGGCTCCCCCTGCCCGGTGCGGGTGATGCGCGACGTGATGGAGCGCCTGCACATGACCGAGATCACCATCTGCTACGGCCTGACCGAGGCCTCCCCGGTGATCACCCAGACCCTGCCCGACGACGATCTGCGGCGGCGCACCGAGACGGTGGGCCGGCCCCTGCCGCATATCGCGGTGCGCATCGTGGACCCGCAGACCGGCGAAGTGCTGCCCGCCGGGCGCCAGGGCGAAGTCTGCTGCCGGGGCTACTCGGTGATGAAAGGCTACTACAATCTGCCCGAAGCCACGGCGGCGGCCATCGACGCCGAGGGCTGGCTCCACTCCGGGGATCTGGGGGTCATGGACCCCGACGGCTACCTGTCCATCACCGGGCGCCACAAGGACATGATCATCCGCGGCGGCGAGAACATCTATCCGCGCGAGGTCGAGGAGTTTCTCTTCGGCCTGGAAGGGGTGGCCGACGTTCAGGTGGTGGGGCTGCCCAGCGTCAAATACGGCGAGGAGGTGGGGGCCTTCATCATCCTCAAGCCCGGGGCCGATCTTGGCGCCGAGGATGTGCGCGATTTTTGCCGGGGGCGCATCAGCCGCTACAAGATCCCGACCCACGTGGCCTTCGTGGACCGCTATCCCCTCACCGCCAGCGGCAAGGTGCAGAAGTACAGGCTCCAGGAACTGAGCCGCTCCCTCTTCGAGCCGGCGGCCCCCAGGGAGGACGCGCCGTGATCGACCGGGCCTACCGCATCGAAGCCGTGCTTTTCGATTTCGACGGCACCCTCACCCGTCCCGGGGCGCTGGATTTCGACGCCATCCGCCGGGCTTTGGGCTGCCCGACAAACCGATCGATTCTCGAATTCATCCATGCCCTGCCCGAGGCCGGCCTGCGCCGGGAGGCCCACGCGGTCCTCGATGCCCATGAAATGGCCGCCGCGGCGGCGTCGCGGCCCGCTCCGGGGGCCGAGGAGATGCTCGACTGGCTGGCGCGCAAAAAAGTGCCCTGCGGGATTCTGACCCGCAACAGCCGCCGGGCCGTGGAGCGGGCCCTGGAAAATTTCGGGCGGATCGACCCGGACAGCTTCGCGCTGATCATCACCCGCGACAGCCCGGCGGCCCCCAAGCCCAGCGGCGACGGGGTGCATCTGGCCGCCCAGCGGCTCGGCGTGCCGGTAGACCGGGTTCTGGTGGTGGGCGACTATGTCTATGACATCGAAGCCGGGCGCCGGGCCGGGGCGCTGACGGCCCATGTGGGCGGTCGCGGCGTGCCGGAGGGGTGCGACGCGGCGGTGCCCGATCTGGAGGCGCTGCGGGACGTGATCCGCATGGGGCTGCCCCTGTCCCCGGGCAAGCTGCCCAACGACCTGCTGGAACGCTTTCTGGGCCAGTTCCGGATCGCCGACGCATCGGTCATCGTACAGCCGGGAATCGGTCAGGACACGGCCGCGGTGGACATCTCCGGGGCCGATACCCTGGTGCTCACCGCCGATCCCATCACCTTCGCCACCGAGCGCATCGCCCACTACGCCGTGCTGGTGAACGCCAACGACATGGCCACCTCCGGGGCCCTGCCGCGGTGGCTGCTCACCAGCCTTTTGCTGCCGGTGGGCACCACCCCCAGCCAGGTGCGGCAGATGATGCGCGATCTGGCCGAAACCTGCGCCCGGGACGGCATCCTCCTTTGCGGCGGGCACACCGAAATCAGCGACGCCGTCGTGCGGCCGGTCATCAGCGCCACCATGGCCGGCACCGTGGCCCGTGCGGCGCTGATCCACAAGCGCGCCATGGCCCCCGGGGACCATGTCCTGATGACCAAGGCCCTGGCGGCCGAAGGCACGGCCATCATCGCCCTCGAAAAAGGAGCCGAGCTGTTGCGCCGGGGGCTGGAGAGGGAGGTCCTGGAGCGAGCCCGGCGGCTCATCGAAAAAATCGGCATTCTGCCGGAAGCCCGCATCTGCAGCCGCACCGCCGGGGTCACGGCCCTTCACGACGTGACCGAGGGCGGCCTCGCCACCGCCGCTGCCGAGTTGGCGGCCGCCGGCGGGTGGGGCCTGGAGCTGGACCTGGATCGGGTGCCGGTCTTCGACGAGACCCGGCGCGTCTGTGCGCTCATGGGCGTCGATCCTTTGGGGCTGATCGGATCCGGAACGCTGTTGATCTGCTGCCGGCCGCCGGCGGCGGTCCCCCTGTGCCAGCGCCTGGCGGATGCCGGCATCGCGGTTGCCGACATCGGACGGATCACGGCGGCGCGCGGCGGCCTGCAGGCACGCCGCGAGGGCCGGCCGGCGCCGTGGCCCCGCTTCGAGGTGGATGAAATCGCGCGTCTTTTCAGCTAGCGCAGCAGACCGCGGCTGAAGATGTCAAAGGCGGTCTCGAGGGTCTGGGCGAGAAAGTCCTTGCGGTCGTCGATGATGCGCTTGCTCGTGTTCCAGAGGATGACCCCGGAAAAGAGGGCCCAGAAGATGTCGGCCAGGGCCACCGGATGGCGCTCGACGAAGACCCCCTTGGCGATCCCGTCTTCGAAGACCGCCGAGATGGCCCCGATGGACTGGCGCGAGAGGCTTTCGATCTGCTCCATCAGCTCGGGAGAGAGGTTCTTGAGGGTCTCGCTGGACTGGAGATGAAACATGTTGATCAAAATCAGCGGGTCGAAGGCATAGACATCGTACATGGCCTCGATGAGGGCCTTGAGCTTGCGCGCCGGTTCCATCGGCTCGTTGTTCACATGCTGGACCCGGATGTGCAGGTACTGGAGAATCCGCAGGGACAAGGAGGCGTAGAGCTCCTCCTTGTTCTTGAAGTAGAGATACAGGGTGCCGGGACTCAGTTCGGCCTCCTTGGCGATGTCCTCCATGGTGGCCCGGTTGAACCCCTTCTCCGTGAAGACCCGCTTGGCGGCGACGATGATCTGCTGGCGCCGCCGTTCTTTTTCCCGTTCCTTGCGTTCCTGAATGCCCATCGAATTTGATCCTGAACACGATTTAAAAGAAAAATGAAGCTGTAATGAATGCAGGATCTATAATTTAGACGCCGGTTTTGGTCAAGCGAAATGTCGCCGGGGGCCAGCGCTGGCGGCGCCGTGGGGGAACCTAAGCATCCGCGGCGGTTTTTCAACCGCCCGGGGCGGGAGGGCCGGAGAGAAACGGCAATGGCATCGAGGGCCGGGCGGTCAGAGGGTTTCCGGCGCGGGCAGACAGAGCCGGTCCATGAGCCGGTCCTTTTCCTGCCACAGGGCGTTGAGCCAATCCTGGAATTGCTGGCGGAAGGCCGCATCCTGGAAGTAGTCGCCCATGAGTTCGTCCCCCACCGGCAGGGCGCGCACGGCCACCTTGACCTCCCGGATCCGGCCGCACAAAAAGGCCCAGAAGGACTTGGGGCCCGGCGGATAGGCGATGGTGACATCCAGGACCCGGTCCATCCGGTCGCCCATGGCCGAGAGCACGAAAGCCGCACCGCCGGACTTGGGACGCAGCAGGTGCCGGTAGGGGGACCCCTGTCGGTCCTGCTTGGCCCGGGTGAAGCGGGTCCCCTCGACGAAGTTCATCACGGCCACCGGCAGGTGGCGAAACTTCTCGCAGGCCTGCCGGGTGATTTCCAGGTCCTTGCCGGCCAAATGCGGCTTGCGTGCCAACAGCTCCTTGGAGTAGCGCTTCATGAAGGGAAAATCCAGGGCCCACCAGGCCAGACCGAGAATCGGCACCCAGATCAGCTCGCGCTTGAGGAAAAACGTCAGCAGCGGGATGCGGCGGTTGAAGATGCGCTGCAGGACCAGGATGTCCACCCAGGACTGGTGGTTGGCCAGCACCAGGTACCAGCCGCGGCGCTCCAGCTCGGGCAGCCCCTCCACGCGGCAGCGCATCCGCCCCAGCAGGCGCTGGTTGAGGTTGTTGCAGCCGATCCAGGCCGAGGCGATGAGGTGCAGCACCCGGTTGCAGCCGCGGCGCCAGCGGGCCGCCGGTACGATCAGTTTGGCCAGGGCCACCGGAAACAGCAGGGAGCACCACCAGACCGTGTTGAGGACGTAGAGCAGCAGCGTCACCGCGCCGCGCAGGTGTCTGAAAAGGCTATCGACCATGGTCTCGATCTCCGTTCCGTCCCGGGCTGTGGGACAAGGCGCGGGTAAAATCGAAAAGCGCCGCCGGCTCGTCCCTGGACGAACGGCGGCGAAACGCCCGCGACCCGGCGCGGCGGCCCGAGACGCCGTTTGGGGACTCGGGTTGACGGTGGACGCCGTAGCGCCGCGTCGTCCGGGCGCCTTGCGTTTTGTCCTGATTAGAAGATCTGGGCTTTCGGCGCCAGTCATGCCAGAGGCTTTTACAATTTTTTTACGCAGGGCCCGCGGCGCCCCAGCCCTTCCCCGGGTTGCTTTTCCCGGGGCCGTGGTGGCATAGTGCGCCAAGGAGCCCGGGCCGTCCGGCGCCCCGCCCCTCCGATCCGCGCGGCGGCCTCCCCTGAAACCATGCCCGGCCCCGCGGCCGCATCCCGAGGTCCGCCGCCATGCTTCGCCTGCCCCAGTGGCTGTTGCATCCCGTCGTGGTGTTCGTCTTTTCGATCCTGGCCCTGGGGCTTTCCCTCTTTTTGTACATCTACTGGTACATCGAGGTCAGCGCCGGGCTGCGCACGGTGGTCAACCGCTTCCAGCTCGACCGCCACCAGGTCATCGAGCCCCAGACCTGGATCGTCATCCTGGTCCTGTCGCTGCTGGTGGCCATCATCCTGTTGGGCATTTTGATCATTTTCATTTACAGCCAAAAGGCGCTGCGGCTGTACCGGATGCAAAACAACTTCATCAACAGCTTCACCCACGAGCTCAAGACGCCGGTCACCAGCCTCAAGCTCTTTCTGGAAACTTTTCAGAAGCACGAACTGGGTCCGGCCGAGCGCCGGCGCTACCTGGGCTACATGCTGGCCGATATCGGCCGCCTGGGCGACACCATCAATCGAATCCTCGATCTGGCGCGCATCGAGAGCAGAAGCTATGCGGGAGAATTCGTCATCGCCGAACTGGACGTGGAGGCGCAGCGCTTTTTCGACACCCACCGCGCCCTTTTCGCCCCGGCCCGGATCTCCCTGTGCCGGCCACGCGGCGGCCCCATGCGGGTGCGCATCGACAGGACCCTCTTCGATATGGTCCTGATGAATCTGGCCACCAACGCCGTCAAGTACAACCGGTCCGATCCGCCCTGCATCCGCGTCGAGTTCGCCCGCCTGCGGCGCTGGTGCCAGGTGCGGGTCAGCGACAACGGGATCGGCATGGCCCGCGGCGAGCTCAAGCGCGTCTTTCGCAAGTTCTACCAGGTCGGCCATTCCGAGAATATGACCGCCAGGGGCACGGGGCTGGGGCTCTATCTGGTCCAGCTCATCGCCCGCATGCACGGCGGGCGGGCAACCGCGGAAAGCCCCGGAGTCGATCTGGGAACCACCTTCACCCTGTCCCTGCCCGCCGTTTTGCCAAAGGATCCCCGGGCCAACCCGCAACCGTGAAGCCGCCATCCTGGAGGAGACTGTCCCCCATGCCACCGTCCGCCGGCCAGACCATCCTCGTGGTCGAAGACGAGGCCCATATCGCCGAGGGCCTGCGCCTCAACCTCTGCCTGCAGGGCTACCGTGTGGAACTGGCCGCCACCGGCGCCGAAGCCCTGGCTGCCTGGCGCCGCGGCCGCCCCGACCTGGTGCTGCTGGACATCATGCTGCCGGGCATCGACGGCCTCGCCGTGCTGGAAAGCATCCGGCTGGCCGACCAGCGGGTGCCGATCCTGATTCTCTCGGCCAGGGGCGCTTCACCGGACCGCGTCAGGGGCCTGGCGGCGGGGGCCGACGACTACCTGGCCAAGCCGTTCCATCTAGAAGAGCTGCTGCTGCGGATCGAGAGGCTCCTGGTGCGCGCCGCCTGGCGTCCGCCGGAGCCGCCCGAGGACCCTGGGCGGATCTGCCGCTTCGGTGCCAACCGCATCGATTTTTCCACCGGCCAGGCCGATTGCCGCCAGGGCCGGGTCCAGCTCACCCCACAGGAGCTCAAGCTGCTCAAGCTCTTCGTGCGCTTCGAGGGGCAGCCCCTGTCGCGGGATCGGATTCTTCAGATCGGCTGGGGCTACAGCGGCCGCATGACCACCCGCACGGTGGACAATTTCATCGTGCGCTTTCGCAAGTACTTCGAGGCTGATCCGCGCCGGCCGCGCCACTTCAGGAGCCTGCGCGCCGTGGGCTATCTTTTCGATCCCCAGGGGCGCTCGGAATGATCGCGGGATGGGCCGGATTCTTGTTTTTTAACGTCGTTTATGTTTTTATGAAGCTTCCATCGAAGCCCTTCCCAGCCCGGCTCGAAGCGCCCCTTGCACCGGCGCCGCGGGCCTGAGAAGGGGGCCGATGGCCCCTTGCCCCCGAGGGCGCGATGCGCCAGAAAAACACAACCCGTGCAAGCCAGCGTGCCACCATGCGTCCCGATGCCCAGAAAGAGATCCTGCTGCGGGCCCTAGACGCCTTCAGACACGACGTGGTGATCATCTCCCCGGATTTTCGCATCGTGGCCGCCAACCGCCGCGCCGAAGAGAGATGGGAGGGCCGGATCGTCGGCCAGGTCTGCCACCGCCTGATTCACCGCCGCGAGTCGCCCTGCGACGAATGCCCGGCCCTGGAGGTCCTGCGCACCGGCCGGCCGTCCATCATGCAGGAGCGCTTTACCGTCAGTGCGGCGCCGCGCAGTGTTTCCTGCTATCCGATTTTCGACCAGGAGCGCATCGAGGCCCTGGCCATGGTCGACTACGACCTTTCGCGCCTGACGCGCCTGGAGGAAGGCTATCAGCGCGCCAACACCTTTCTGCGCAACACCCTGCTCAACGCCGTGGACGGCATCATCGCCACCGACAGGACCGGCAAGGTGATCATCTTCAACCAGGCGGCCGCCGAGGCCACCGGATACACCATTGCCTAAGCCCTTCACGCCCTTTACATCTGGCAGATCTACCCCGACGACGGCCTCGAAAACGCCCGCGAAATCATGCGCCAGCTGCGCGGCGCGGGCTACGGCGGCAGAGGCAAGCTCAAGCAGTACCATACCGCGATCTGCGGCAAGAGCGGCGAGCGGATCCCCATCAGCCTCTACGCCTCGATCATCTACGAAGAGGAGCGCGAAATCGCCACCATCGGCTTTTTCCACGACCTGCGCGAACGCCTGCGCATGGAAGAGGAGCTCAAGCGGGCCCAGGTGCAACTGCTTCAGGCCGAAAAGATGGCCTCCCTGGGCAAGCTGGCCGCCGGGGTCGCCCACCAGCTCAACAACCCCCTGGGCAGCATCACCCTGTTCACCCAACTGATGATCGAGGAGCACGATCTTCCGGCGGCCGCCAGGGAGGATCTGCGCCGGATCATCCAGGACGCCGAACGCTGCCGCGACACGGTGCGCGAACTGCTCGAATTCGCCCGCCAGACCCGCCAGCAGATGCAGCCCCAGGACATCAACCGGGCGCTGTCGCGGACCCTCTTCCTGCTCAAGAACCAGTCCCTCTTCCAGAACATCGACATCATCTGCGAATTCGACCCGGCCCTGCCCCCGGTCCAGGCCGACATCCAGCAGATCAACCACCTGTTCATGAACCTGATCCTCAACGCGGTCCAGGCCATGCGCAACCGGGGCCGCCTGGGGCTCAGGACCGGCCTGGCGCCGGACCCCGGCCAGGTGCGCATCGCGGTGTCGGATACCGGACCGGGAATCGCCCCGGAAATCCTGCCCCACATTTTCGAGCCTTTTTTCACCACCAAGGCGCCGGGGGAAGGCACCGGCCTCGGCCTGAGCATGGCCTACAGCATCGCCCAGAACCACGGGGGGGAGATCCGGGTGGAAAGCACGCCCGGTCAGGGGACCACCTTCGCCGTGATCCTGCCGGTGGCCGGTCCCCCCCAAAAAGGAGCCGATAGTGAGTCCATCGCCTGATACCCTGCCCCCCCACGTGTTGATCATCGACGATGAAACCGGCATTCGCGACGGCGCCGAGCGGATTTTGCAGCGCATGGGCTGCCGCGTCTCCCAGGCCGGCGACGGGGCGGCCGGGCTATCCCGGCTGGCCGCCGATCCGGCCGGTGTCGTGCTGCTGGACATGAAGATGCCCGGGATGGACGGGATGGAGGTGCTCCGGCGCATCCGCCAGGATGACGCGCGCTGCATCGTCATCGTCATCACCGGCTTTGCCACCCTGGAAACCGCCGTGGAGGCCATGAAGCGCGGGGCCTATGATTTCATCCCCAAACCCTTTACCCCGGACCAGCTGCGCATCGTGGTCAACCGGGCCCTGGACACCCTGCGCCTGCGCCAGGAGGCCGACGCCATGGCCCGGGAGCGCGCGCGCACCCTGGCCGACCTGAGCCAGGAGCAAAGCCGCCTGCGCACCGTGGTCGACTCGCTGCCCAGCGGCCTGCTGGTCACCGACACCGAGGGGCACCTGGTGCTGATGAACCCGGCCGTGCGCCACATGCTCGACCTCTCGCCGGACACCCCCGTGGGCCGCCCCATCCGGACCTACATCGCCGATGACGCTCTGTGCCGGCTGATCCTGGACATTTCCCGGGGCCGCCACATCGACGCCGAGGACATTCCCCCCCATGAATTTTCACCCGGCGGGGACCGCTTCCTCATGGCCCGGGGCCGGCCAGTGCGCGGCGCGCAGCGCGAATGCCTCGGGGCTCTGGTGAACGTGGTGGACATCACCGCCCTGAAGATCATCGACCGGCTCAAGAGCGAATTCGTGGCCAAGGTTTCCCATGAACTGCGCTCTCCGTTGGCCACCATCCACGAGCAGCTGGCCCGGGTCTTGAGCGATCTGCTGGGCCAGGTCTCGGAAACCGACGAGCACCTGCTCAGCCGGGCCAAGGAAAAGACCCAGGGGCTGATCTCCCTCATCGGGGACCTGCTGGATCTGTCGCGCATCGAGGCCGGGGCCGTGTGCCAGGAGATCAAGCCCGTGATGCTCGACCGGCTGCTGGGGGAAATCGTCGACTTTCTCGGAACCCGGGCCCGGGCCCGGGGCCAGGACCTCCGGCTGGCGCCCTCCCCGTCGCCCCTGCCGACCGTCAAGGCCGATCCGCTGGTGCTGGAAAGCATTTTCGGCAACCTGATCACCAACGCCATCAACTACACCCCCGAGGGCGGGACCATCCAGGTCCGGGTGGATCTGGAGGGGCTCAACCTGCGGGTGCAGGTGCAGGACAGCGGCTTCGGCATCGAGGCGCGCTACCTGGAGCGCATTTTCGAACGCTTCTTTCGCGTCAAGAACGACCGGACCCGCTTCATCACCGGCACGGGGCTGGGGCTGCCCATCGTCAAGGGGCTGGTGGATTCACTGGGCGGTCTGATCCGGGTGGAGAGCACCCCGGACGTGGGCAGCACCTTCACGGTGCTGCTGCCGGTGCGCGGCCAGGAGCAAGGGCCTGGACAATGACCCGGGTCCGTTTTCCGCCCTGGGCCACAGTCCCGCCAGGCCCCTCCGGCCCGGCGGGCCAGTCTGCCCATCGTCCCGGCCATATCCACCCCGGCGGGAAAGGATTGTCCTCGACCGGGCGATCACAACCGCCGTATCAGCGACCTGGATCAGCGCCTTCTGGTCAACGTTGGCGATGCCCTTGTAGCGCAGGATATCGATCAGCCTCCGGGCCGCCCGGTCCCTGGGCACGGCGTACATCTTGGTGAGCACGTAAATACTCTCGGCGATGACGCTTTCGAGGATGATCGCCTTGGCCCGCCCGTCCTTGACCTCGTCGAAGAAGGCCTTCGCCCGGCCGTACAGAGCTTCGGCATCCCGCGTAAGATAGCGGATGATCACGTTGGTATCAGGCAGATTCGTTACCGGCTTTGTCATGGATCGCCTCTTCCCAGGCCCTGTCTTTCATCTGTTTGATGGACATACCCGGCTTGACGTTCCGCCCGTATTCGCTGAGCGAACCGGCGGCGTCCCGCACCGCCCTGACCACGACCTCGTCATTGACCACCTCGAAATAGACCGTGGTCGCATTGAGCTTGTCGCGGATCTTTTTCGGGATCGCCACCTGTCCCTTGCTGGTAATCTTGACGGCTTCCGTCTCCATGAACACCCCCGCATCCTACATTCTATGGTTGCATTACCTGATTGCAAAGTACCCCCCCCCGATCGTCTGTCAACGGACAAAAACCTCCCGCCGATGGTGTGCCAGATTCTCTCGGCCCGGCCAGTATTTTTCTATATCCGGCTTGAAGATCTCAGGATGTGGCCGGGCATGTTGCGCTCGGTGCGAACGCGCTTCGAAACCAGGACCTCGTAGCCTTCACCGACGCTCATCAGCCCCTCGTCGAAACTCCAGTGGCACAGTCGGCAGAGGCACAGCCCCGTTGGTGGGCAGATCGTCGCGGCTTTCGGACCAGGGCACGATGTGGGCCGCCTCGGCGATCCGATAGGAGGCGACACGGAGACACGCGGTCTCGGCGACGGGGAAAACGCAAAGCCCTGCTTGTCCGTTTTTTACCTCTGCTGCGCTGGTCCGGAACGGCGTTTGGCGCCCACGGCCCAGTCGTCCGGGTGCTCGACCATTCGGACGAGCTGGCCGAGAATGACTTCGCAGCGTCCGTCCAAGTCCGCCGCATCCGCAGCCTCCAGGTATCCACCACGCAGAGCCAGTTCGATCCATGTCTGCGACTCGGCCGCCTCGCCTTCGGCGTCGTTGAATTTGCTGACGAAAGCCGCCGGATAGCGCCGCTTGCGCCAGGCCTCGGAAATGTTCGCCGCCACCGACCGTGACGACCGCCTGAACTGATCGGTCAAGGAATATCGCTCCTCGACCGGAAACCGCTTGGATAGCTCGAACACGATTGTCGCTGAATCGATGGCGTTCTGCCAGACCCGCAATTCCTTGAACTATCGAAGACCCGCCATTTTTCTCGTAATAGGTTGTATTTTTATATTATTTCGGTTATTGTGCCTCTATTGCCAACCTGGTCAGGACAAGCCCGCATGACCCGAGAAATCGCCATTGTGGTTCGTAAGACGACATATGGAAAAACCGGCAGCGATTTCAGCTACTGGCAGTCCCAGCCACCGGAAAAACGGCTGGAGGCGCTGGAAACCATCCGGAATGAATACCACCTGTGGAGGTACGGCCATCGACCGCGATTTCAAAGAGTTTATTCAATCGTTAAACGGGCATGATGTCCGCTACCTGGTGGTGGGCGGCTACGCGGTCGCCTATCACGGCCATCCGCGCTATACCAAGGATATGGACGTCTGGATCTGGATGGAGCCGGACAACGCCCACCGCCTGCTCGAAGCGCTGAATGATTTCGGCTTCGGCAGCATCGGTTTGAAAGCAGAAGATTTTCTCGAGCCCGGACAGGTCATTCAACTCGGATATCCGCCCAACCGGATCGATATTCTGACCGACCTGAAAGGCGTAACGTTCCCCATCTGCTGGGATCAGCGCGTCGTTGTCGATATCGACGGCACGCCGGTCAATTTTATCGATCTGCAGCACCTCAAAGCCAACAAGCAGGCCACCGGCCGGCATCAGGACCTGGCCGATCTGGAAAACCTGGCTTAGGATGAATCTGAAGCCGCCGGATAGCACTGCTTGCGCCAGACCTCGGAGATGTTCGCCGCCACCGACCGCAACGCCCCCCGAAACTGATCGGTCATAGAATATCGCTCCTCGACCGGGAACCGCTTGGATACCTCGAACACGATCATCGCTGAATCGATGGCGTTCTGCTCCCGTTTGGGATTTGTAGGAACGCGAATTTGGCGCAAACGCATACGCAGCGG
>CALJLV010000149.1 GCA_937982505.1 uncultured Desulfobacteraceae bacterium
CTGGCGCGCCCGGCAAGATTCGAACTTGCGACCTACGGATTCGTAGTCCGGCACTCTATCCAACTGAGCTACGGGCGCTTTCCGTCCCAACAACGGCAGACCATATAGGCCAAACGATCCGGGTTGTCAACGGTTTGTTGGCCCTGACTCGGGCTGGAACCTGGCAGATGGAAAAGGGATGAGCGCAGACGACTCCCATTACATGCGAATGGCTCTGGAGGCCGCCGAAAAGGCTGGACAGCGCGGAGAAGTTCCGGTAGGAGCAGTGCTTGTCGCCGAATCCGGGGAAGTGCTGGCGGTCTGCGGCAACCGCACCATCGAAATGGCAGACCCGTCGGCCCACGCCGAAATCCTCGCCCTGCGCCAAGGCGCCCGGCGGATCGGCAACTACCGGCTGGTGGGCACCACCCTGTATGCGACCATTGAACCGTGCCCGATGTGCATGGGGGCGCTGGTCCACGCGCGCATCGCCCGACTGGTCTTCGGCGCGCCGGACCCGCGCTGGGGAGCCGCCGGTTCCATTTACGACTTTTGCCGAGACAGCCGCCTGAACCACCGTATCGATGCGCTGGGCGGGGTTCTGGCTTCAGAATCCCGGGAGCTGATCCAGGCGTTTTTCCGAGCGCGGCGATTTTACCGGACAACAGACAGCCGATAACAGATAGAGACAGCCATCCAGACGAGGAGCACGACGTGGCCAACATCGTGATTGTCGGCACCCAGTGGGGTGACGAAGGCAAGGGCAAGATCGTGGACATGCTGGCCGAAAGGGCCGATGTGGTGGTCCGCTTCCAGGGGGGCAACAACGCCGGGCACACCATGGTGGTGGCCGGAGAACAGATCATCAGCCACCTGATCCCCTCGGGAATCCTCCAGGGCAAGACCTGCATGATCGGCAACGGCGTGGTGGTGGACCCCGAGGTACTCATCGGTGAAATGGACCGCCTGGCGGCCCGGGGCATCCAGGTGGGCCCCGAGCGGCTGCGCATCAGCGAACGGGCCCACCTGATCATGCCCTATCACCGGGTGATCGACGCCCAGCGTGAAAAGAAAAAGGGCGACCAGAAGATCGGCACCACCGGACGGGGGATCGGACCGACCTACGAGGACAAGGCCACCCGCCGCGGGATCCGTTTAGCGGACCTTTTGGATCCGGACCTTTTCGCCCAGCGACTGGCCATGATCCTGGAGGAAAAAAACTTTTACCTGGAAAAATTCTTCGCCGCCGCGCCCTTGGACCCCGATCCGATCATCCTCCAATACCGCCAGTTTGCCGATCGGCTCGGTTCTCACGTGACCAACGTCTCACGGGAAATCGCCGATGCCGCGGCCGCCGGCCAGCAGATCCTCTTCGAGGGCGCCCAGGGAACCCATCTGGACATCGACCACGGCACCTACCCCTTCGTGACCTCCTCCAACACGGTCTCGGGCAACGCCTGTGCCGGCGCGGGGGTCGGTCCGCGGGATATCACCGGCGTGGTGGGGGTGGTCAAGGCCTACACCACCCGCGTGGGGGCCGGACCCTTCGTCTGCGAACTCTTCGATGCCACCGGCGATCACCTGCAGCGCACCGGCGCCGAGTTTGGCGCCACCACCGGCCGCAAGCGCCGCTGCGGCTGGCTCGATATGGTCCTGTTGCGCAACAGCCGCCGCCTCAACGGTCTGACCGGCCTGGCCATCACCAAGCTCGATGTGCTGACCGGGCTGGAGACCATCCGGATCTGCACCGGCTATACCTTCAATGGCCGGATCCTGGAAGATTTCCCGGCCGACCTGAAGGTCATGGCCCGATGCGAACCGGTGTATGAGACCCTGCCGGGCTGGAGCGCCGACATCCGCGGGGTGCGGCGCCTGGCCGACCTGCCGGCGCCCACCCGCCGCTACCTGGATCGCGTCGCCGAGCTGGTGGGCGTGCCGGTGCAGATCGTGTCCGTCGGTCCGGGCCGCGAACAGACCATCATGGTGGAAAGTCCCTTCGCTTAAATTCCTGTTGACAACCAGGACGCCTTGGCCTAAGGGATGGGCTTCATTTATCGGGAAGTGGCTCAGTCTGGTAGAGCACAGCGTTCGGGACGCTGGGGTCGCTGGTTCAAATCCAGTCTTCCCGACCAATATGAAGAAATCTCAGGCCGAATCCGAAAAGGGGTTCGGCCTGAGTTTTTTGTGAACTCCATTCCGGCCGATGACATTGCATCCGTCATCCGCTTCTTCCGTACGCTAGGGAGGGATCGAATGAAATCCGTCATCCTCATTGCCGTGCTGTTCGCCTTGTGCGTCCCCCGGATTTGCAGTTCGGAGTCGGTATGGATCGACCAGATCGGAAGAGCACACGTCTGAACTCCAGTCACGTCAGTCAATC
>CALJLV010000150.1 GCA_937982505.1 uncultured Desulfobacteraceae bacterium
CTCCGGGTCATCCTCCCGGGGCGGGGACAGGATCCGCCAGGAGCCGCTGTCGATGCCCGGCCCCAGGCAGTCGGCCGCCTGGGCCGCCGCCGGCACCGCAAGACCGAGGGGGGTAAAGGCCGCACCGATCCAGGCGGCCTCCGGGCGCACGAAGGTAAAGGGGAAGTAGATGGCGATCATGGCTGTTAATGCGCTCCGGTCTGGGACCCGGGTCGCCGCGGCCGCCCTTGGAAACGCTGCGGATCGCGCCCGGAGCCGGTTGGATTCAATGGCCGGCAGGAGCCCTGCCGTCTCGAACAAGCACCCCGTGTTGGGCCAGGGTATCGCGCAGGCGGTCGGCCAGGGCCCAGTCGCGGGCCGCCCGAGCCGCCTCGCGCTGGGCCAGAATCCGCTTCACCTCGGGATCGTCCAGGGCGTCCTGGAAATCGAAGACCCGAATCACCCGGTCGATGGCCCGGAAGGCCTCCAGGATCCGTGCAGCGGCGGCTTCGTCGATTCGCCCTTGGCCGAGCAGGGCGTTGACGCGCTTGACGATCCGGAAAACGGCGGCCAGGGCCCCGGAGATGTTCAGGTCATCGTCCATGGCGGCGGTAAATCCGCTCTTGAGGTCGTAGAGCAGCTGATCCAGGTCCGCACCGGGGGCCGCCGCCGGAGCCTGGCGCAGGTTGCCGACGAAGGCGTCCAGCCGCAGCAAGGCCCGCCGGACGTCCCCGAGGCGCTGGGGGGAAAGGACCAGCGGTTTGCGGTAGTGGCCCCAGAGGAGCCAGAAGCGCAGCTCGCGGCCGCTGAACCCCCGCTGGAGGAGAGCTTCCAGGGTGACCGGCCCCTCATGGGCCTCGGCCTGCTTGCCGTCCACGGTCACCGGATCGCAGTGGACCCAGAAGCGCGCCGGAGGCTTGCCGGTCAGGGCCGCGGCGATGGCCAAAACGTTTTCGTGGTGGGGGAAGATCAGCTCCCGGCCGCTGGTGTGGATGTCGTACCCGCCGTCGAAGTAGGCTTCGGCGATGGCGGCGCACTGCAGGTGCCAGCTGGGACGCACGTTGCCCCACTCGCTCTTGACGAAAATGCCCCGCTTGAGTTCCGAGAGGCGGGCCCTTTTGAGCAGGGTGAAATCGCGCGGGTTGTCCTTCTCGTAATCGTCCAGATCCACGGTGGCGCCCAGGCGGATCTTGTCCAGGTCGATCCCCGATAGCCTTCCGTAGCTGTCCAGGCGCGAAATGTCGAAGTACAGCGAACGCAGCTTCTCGTAGGCGAATCCTTTGCGGGCCAGGCGCTGGGCCATGGACAGCATGGCGTCGATATGGGCCGAGGCGCGGGGATAGACGGCGGCCGGGCGGACCCTCAACAGGGCCAGATCCTCCATGAAATGCTGGATGTGCGCCTCGGTGAAAACCTCCAGCGGGGCCCCGGCCCGCTGGGAGCCATCGATGGTCTTGTCGTCGTAGTCGGTGATGTTCATCACCTGGCGCACCTCGAAGCCCCGGTGGGTGAGGTAGCGGCACAGAAGATCGGCCACCACGAAGCGCCGGTATTCGCCCAGGTGGGGGCGGGCGTGGGCCGTGGGGCCGCAGGTGTAGATCCGGGCCTTGTCGGCCTGGCGCGGCACGAAGGTCTCCTTGGCGCGGGTCAGGGTATTGAAGAGCTTGAGCCCCACCGTGATCCGTTCGGTGAACAGGGCGGTGGACAGATAGCGCTCGCCGCTGTCGGGCAGGATCGCCACGATGGTTCCCGCGGGGATGCGCCGGGCCAGGTCCACCGCCACCGCCATGGCGGCCCCGCTGCTCATGCCCACCAGCAGCCCCTCCTCCCGGGCCAGGCGCCGGGCCATCTCGAAGGCGTCCTCGTCGTCGATGTTGACCTTCTCGTCCAGCCGCTGCTTTTCGAAAATCTCGGGCTGGTAAGCCTCCTTCATGTTCTTGAGGCCCTGGATCTTGTGGCCCAGGTAGGGCTCGACCCCCACGATCCGCACCGCCGGGTTGAGTTCCTTGAGGCGGCGGCTGATGCCCATGAGGGTCCCGCTGGTGCCGATGGTGGCCACCACATGGGTCACCTGCCCTTGGGTCTGGTCCCAGATTTCCGGGGCGGTCCCCTCGTAGTGGGCCTGCCAGTTGGCCATGCTGTTGTACTGGTCGGCCATGAAGTAGCGTTCGGGATGCTCCCGCACCAGGCGGTAGACCTCTTCGATGGCCCCGTCGGTTCCCAGGTGTCCCGGCGTCAGAAGGATTTTGGCGCCGCGGGCCTCGAGGATCTTGCGCCGCTCCACGCTCACCGCCTCGCTCATGGCCAGGAGCAGGGGGTAGCCCTTGACGGCGCAGACCAGGGCCAGGCCGATCCCCGTGTTGCCGCTGGTGGCCTCGAT
>CALJLV010000151.1 GCA_937982505.1 uncultured Desulfobacteraceae bacterium
GGGCATCCTGGTGGATGTCGATGACGCCACCGGCGCCGACGGGATCGCCGAGGCGGCCCTCGTCTCGGCCACCACCGCCGGCACGGCCATCATCACCGCCGCGGCCGAAGGATTCGTCCAGACGGCCAATGTCCAGTTCATTGCCGGAGCCCCGGCCACCGTCTCGGTGACCGCCGCCCCCGGCACCGTCAACCCGGGCGGCACCGCCACCCTCACCGGCGTGGTGACCGATGCCAACGGCAATCCGGTGATCGGCGAAACCGTGTCCTTTGTTATCACCAGCAATGCCAGCGGCGCCGTGCTGGCCGCGGCCAGCGCGGTGACCAACATCAACGGCGTGGTGACCGTGGGCTACACGGCCGGCACTGGCACCGGCACCGACACGGTGCGCTTCCAGACCGCCAGCAACCAGAAAACCGCCAGCGCCAACATCCTGGTGGATGCCGAGGCCCAGGTGGTGGGCTCCCTGGCCCTTGAAACCGGCGCCGCGCAGATTGTCGCCGCGCAAGACAGCAGCGTGATCGTGCGTGCCTGGGTGATGGACCGCAACGCCAATCCCATCGCCGGCATCGAAGTAACCTTCAGCACCACCCTCGGCCTCTTGTCCCCGACCACCGAAAGCACAAATGCCCAGGGGATGGCCCAGGTCACCCTCACCGCCGGAACCACCAGCGGCACGGCCCTGATCACCGCCTCGGCGGAAGGTTTCGTCCAGACCACGGAAGTTCGGGTCGTCGCCGGCCCTCCGGAAACGGTGAGCGTCTCGGCGGCGCCGCAAACGGTCAGTCCCGGGGGCGCCGCGGCGCTCAGCGGACGGGTCCTCGACGCCAACGACAATCCGGTTTCCGGCGAAACGGTGATTTTTGACTTTGTCGGCAACGAGAGCGGCGCGGTCCTCACCGCGGCCAGCGCCGTCACCGACATCAGCGGCGCGGTGAAGGTGGGCTATACGGCCGGAATCGACACCGGAACCGATACGATCCGCTTCGAAACGGCAAGCAACCGGAAAACCGGCATCCAGGACATCGTGGTGAGCCTGGCCGCCCAGACCGTCGGCAGCCTGACCCTGGCCACCGGCGCCGATGAGGTGGTGGCCGACGGGCAAACCGAGGTTCTGATCACGGCCGAGGTGCGCGACCGCACCGATGCCCCCATCCCCGGCTCCACCGTGACCTTCGACACGAGTTTCGGCAGCCTGCTGGCCACCGAAGCCGCCACCGGCGCCGACGGCATCGCCCAGGTACGGCTCAGGGCCCCGACTCGCGCCGGTCTGGCCCGGGTCACGGCCGCCACGGGCGGTTACATCCGCGCCGCCGACCTGCGCTTCGTGGCCGGCGCCCCCGTAAACGCCAACTCCGCCATCACCGTGCAGCCGGCCAGCATTCCGGCCGACGGGGTTTCCTCGGCCACGGTGACCGTCACCCTGGCGGACGGCAACGGCAACCCGGTGGCGGACGGCACGGCGGTGCGGCTCTTCGCCTCCCTGGGAACGATCACCGCCAACGACGTCCTGACCGCCTCGGGCCGGGCCGTTTTTGAGATCGTCGCCCCCGCCAGCCCGGGCCGGGCCACCCTTTCCCTGCAGGATTTCCCCGAGATCACCGGCACCTCGATACTCTTTGGCTCCCTGGGGTCCGGGATCCCGTCCAGCATCCTGGTGGAATCCATCAACAATCCCCAGATCACGGTCACCGGGGTGGGACAGGAGGACAATACCAACGTCGTCGTCCGCCTGGTGGACGAAAGCGGAAATCCGGTACCCGACCCGGACTATCGGAACCTGATGGTCTCCTTCCTGGCCAGGCCCGCCGGAGGAGAAATCCTCAGCGGCTGGAGCGGCGGGACGGTGTTCAACAGCAGCCCGGCGCAGATCCTGCTGGATACCACCGACGGCTACGCGACCTTCAACCTGCAGGCCGGCACCCTTCCCGGGGTGGTGGAACTCAAGCTGGAGGTGCTGAATGAAAGCGAAACCCCGCTGGTGCCGGCCGTGACCACGGTGGTGCCCCAGATCTCGATCGCCTCCGGCCCGCCCCACACCATCGCCTTGAGCGCGCCTTCCCGGGACGCCATCGTGGATCTGAACAACGCCCTGGGCGATCCGCCCCTGCCGCGAACCCCCGGCTTCTACAGCCGCCGGGCCGGGCTGATCGTCACCGACCGGTACGGCAATGCCGTTCCGGACGGTACCCTGGTCAACCTGGGCGTTCTGGACTCGGTCATCGCCGCGGGCACGGCGGGCCGGATCAGCGCCTCCGGCAGCACCTTCGAGCAGAGCGACGGCGGGGTCAACCTGCTGACGGACTACATCCTGCGCAACAGCGTGCGGCGCTACATCGAGGTCAACGACCGCCTGGTGATCTTCAACGTCCCGGCCGCCGACAAGAGCCGCTTCGTGCAGGGCAGCATCCAGCCCAACCGCCTGGCGGTCACCAGGGCCTTCCAGAACACGGCGCCTTCGGCTCCGGGAGCCGTCCCCTTTATCGAGGCCCCGACCTATGCCGTGGGCGCCAGTCTGCTGGGCGCCTCGGTCTACGGGATCAATGAAAACGTCGACGACCAGGGGCAATCGTCGTTCACGGCCAGCAAGGGAACCGCCACCACGCGGGAGGGGCTGGCCCAGATCCGGCTGGTCTATCCGGCCAATGCGGGCACCATCCGCATCGGCAACCTCCTGTATCCGTCCGGATCCTACGCGGCGCTGCCGCCCCCGCTGCCCTACGATCCGCGCTACGACCTGGGACCGCCCAATTCGGCGCGGGTCATCGTCGTGGCCACGGGCAGCGACGACAGCGCCACCCTGGTGGATGAGGGGACCTTGATCTTCTCCTCCATCGCGCCCTGGGAACTGGCGGCCAGCCCGGTGGCCATCTCGGGCGATGCCATCATCGAGCTGACCCTGGAGGACGGCGGGGATGCCGTACGCCTTCCCTTCGTGCCCATCCGGACAACGGTGGTCAGCACCACCGGCAACCCGGTGGCCTCGGTGGAGCAGTGCGTCACCGACCTGGCGGGCAAGTGTTCGGTCTTCATCGACGTGGTGGACACCCCGAATCCCGAGGACGCGGCCACCATCGTCTTCAGCACGGGAGACGCCAGTGTCTCGGTGGAGCTGGTGATTCCCAAGGAGGGCGGCGAAGCGGAATAACGCCATCCGCGCAAAGGGCACCCACGGGGCCAGGCCCTGGGGGTGCCCACTGCGGAAAGCGCATCCCCGGTCAGGACCTCCGCCCCCCCCGGCGACCGGTCTGGTCAAGATACCCGCCAAACTGTCGGGCAGTGGGTCACACCCAAGCCATTTTGGAGTTCAGGCGTCAGCCCCGCCGCCGGCCGCTGGAGCGGCCGGATTGATCGTAACCAAAACTCGGATGGCGCGAAGTTTGATGCCTTCGTAAAAAATCCGAATTGTCATCCCGAGCGCAGCGAGGGATCTCTTTGCAAAACCCAATGTATAATAATAGCAGATGGTTGAGATTCCTCGTCGCAAGCTCCTCGGAATGACAATGGCTGTTTTCGGCTTTTCTACGAACGTGTCAAGTTTCAAGCGAGTCTTTTTCCAAAAGGCCGAAAGGACCACGCAACGCCGTTTTCCAGCCCCCCGTCACCCCGGACCCGATCCGGGGTCCATTTCAATCGGCTGAAGGCTTTCCGAAAGTTTCCTGGCATTCATCCTCTCAAGCTTGCCAAAATAGTTCTAACTCTCCCCCTTTTTGAAAAAGGGGGGCCGGGGGGGATTTCCCCAACCGCCGCCTTCGCCCCTCTGGAGTTCAGGCGTCAGCCTTTTATCGCCCAAAGTGACCAAACGCCAATTTTCGGATTGCACAATGGCTCGGGAAGATTCAGCGGGAATGGTCCGGAATCTGGATCGCAGGGTGATGGGCGAAATTCAACGGGTGCCACGGTTGCTGGGTGTCAGTAGATGCAGGCATCCAGTATGGACAGCACTTCGGCCAGCAAGGCCTCATTGCCATGTTCGATGCGCCGGGCGCGACGGGCGTGGAAATCGACGGATTTGACTTGCTCGACCATGACGAATCCTGTCAGCTTGTTGCCCTTGGCGATGGGGACGTGAAAGGGGAAACCACGATCCGTGTTCGTCACCGGGCACACGATGGCCAAACCCGTGCTTCGATTGAACAGCTCCTTGCTCAACACCAGCGCAGGGCGACGGCCCTTTTGTTCATGACCGGATTGCGGATCAAAGGTAAGGCTGACAAGGTCCCCTTGCCGGGGAACATAAGCCGCCATTTATCCATCCTCCCTGCCGGCCGGCTCGCCCCAGTCCACTTCGCCGGCATGGTAATCTTCCGGAATGCGGGCAACAAGATCTTCAAGACGGTACCTGCCGCGTACCTTCTTGGCGGGCATGACGATCATCATGCCGTCCTCGACCCTGATATCCACCTCGTCCCCCACGCCCAGGCGCGCATCGGCGAGCAGACTTCTGGAAAGACGGAGCCCTTGACTGTTTCCCCATTTCTGAATTTTGGCAGGCATGCGGCCACCTCCTGATGTATAGCCGATGTATAGCCATTATGAGCGATACGGTCAAGCCGAATTGATTGCACACCGGCCACTTCGGTTTCGCGGTTCAAGGTTCAAGTGCCAGCACTGACGGAATGCGATGGAGCCCGAACCGGAGGCATCCGGCACGCTTCCGCATGCCGTCACCCCGGCCTCTGATCAAACCTTGCCCGATGCTCACGGCCACCCCCGAGCGTGAATAAAACCGCGACCGGTAAACTCCTTGCGGAACCACCCCTCCCCCGCCTCTTTTTGCCCAAAGGAAACCCCCAAAATCCTCCTCCCCCGTCACCCCGGACCCTGATCCGAGGTCCATTTCCAAACGGCTGAAGCTCTCCGGAAAGCTTCCTGCCATTCATCTTCTCAGGCTTGCCAAAGGGCGATGTCGGGTATGGAAACCCGACCTACGATATTTTTCCGTTTCCGTATGCCGGGTTTCCATAGCCGACAATGACCGTCGCACCCCCAAAATTTCCCGTCCCCGCATGCCGGGTTTCCATACCCGGCATTTTTCTTGTCTCCCCCCGGGACCCGATTGACACCCCCCTTTGCTGTTGTTACAATCTCCAACATGAAAGCGATGCCGCTGATTCAACGGCGCATCATTTACGCCGAAAACGCCTTTGCCGAGTTGTCCCTTTGGCGCTTGCCGGAACCGTCGGCGGGCTCGCATCATGCCTACAAGTACCGGCTTGCCTACGTTGTCAAAGGCCGCTGTGTGCTTCGATACGACAACGAGACCGGAAAAGGCGATCATCGCCACATCGCCGGTGTGGAGGAAACTTACCATTTCACCACCCCGGAACGGCTCCTCGCCGACTTTCGGCTGGCCATAGATAAGGTGGAACCATGAAAACCTTGGTCCTTGATGTCGCCGCGCCCACCGAAGCGATGGCCGAATTTGTCAAATCCTGGAAAACCAACCAAGCCGAACCTTCGGCCAGAATCAGCTTCGCCTCCCCCGAACTGCTCTGGAAGGTGCTCACCGCCAAGCGCTGGGCGCTTCTCAAAACGCTTTGCGGCGCGGGCCCCATGTCCATCCGGGAGGCGGCGCGCCGGGTCGGCCGGGACGTAAAAGCCGTCCACGGCGATGTCACCGCCCTGCTCGACGCCGGGGTGCTCTACCGCTCCGACGAGGGCGGTATCGTTTTCCCCTTCGAAGCGGTGAAGGTGGAATTTCTCCTCCGGGCCGCCTGAGTATGGGGACGCTGCCCTCTGCACTGTTGGCGTCCGTAGCGACGGCTTCCGCCGTCTCGTTCCGATGAACATGGATTCCGGGTCAAGCCCGGAATGACGGAAT
>CALJLV010000152.1 GCA_937982505.1 uncultured Desulfobacteraceae bacterium
TCGCCGAGGCCGGAGCCAATCCCATCTCCCAGCTGGCCTTCACCCTGGCCAACGGGTTCACCTATCTGGAGTACTACCTGTCCCGGGGCATGCCGGTGGACAGCTTCGGTCCCAACCTCTCCTTTTTCTTCTCCAACGGGATGGACCCGGAGTACACCGTCATCGGCCGGGTGGCCCGGCGCATCTGGGCCATCGCCCTGCGCGACAAATACGGGGCCTCGCCGCGCAGCCAGATGCTCAAGTACCACATCCAGACCTCGGGGCGCAGCCTGCACAGCCAGGACATCCAGTTCAACGACATCCGCACCACCCTCCAGGCCCTGTGCGCCATCTACGACAACTGCAACAGTTTGCACACCAACGCCTTTGACGAGGCCATCACCACCCCCACCGAGGAGTCGGTGCGCCGGGCCCTGGCCATCCAGATGATCATCAACCGCGAGTGGGGGCTGGCCAAAAACGAAAATCCCCTCCAGGGGGCCTTCATCGTGGACATGCTCACCGACCTGGTCGAGGAGGCCGTGCTGAGCGAGTTCGACCGCATCACGGCCCGCGGCGGCGTCCTGGGGGCCATGGAAACCGGCTACCAGCGCAGCAAGATCCAGGACGAGTCCATCTACTACGAGACCCTCAAACATACCGGCGAGCTGCCCATCATCGGGGTCAACACCTTCCGCGATCCCCATGCCGACGGCCAGGAACTCAGCGAAGGCGGCTTCGGCTGCGTCGAACTGGCCCGGGCCACCGAGGAGGAAAAGGAATCGCAGCTGCGGCGCCTGGCCGAATTCCAGGAGCGCCACGCCGAAAAGGCCCCCGAAGCCCTGGCCCGGCTCCAGCAGATGGCCCTGTCCGGGGGCAACATGTTCGCCGAACTGATGGAAACCGTGCGCCACTGCAGCCTGGGTCAAATCACCCGGGCCCTGTACGAGGTGGGGGGCAAGTACCGGCGGAACATGTAGATCTCCCCTCTCAAATTTGAAATTTCGGATTCGCCCGGCTGCCGCGGCAACCGGGGCGGCAAGGAGAAGCCAGATGAACGAAGCGGTCATTGTCAGCGCGGTGCGCACCCCTTTGGGCAATTTCAACGGATCGCTGGCCGGAATCGGCGCCACCCGCCTGGGCGCCCTGGTCATCGCCGAGGCGATCCGGCGCGCCGGTATCGACAAGGAGGCGGTGGACGAGGTCATCATGGGCCAGGTGCTGCCCTGCGGCTACGGTCAGAACCCGGCCAAGCAGGCCGCCGTACTGGCCGAACTGCCCTGGGAGGTGGAGTGCTTGACCATCAACAAGGTCTGCGGCTCGGGGTTGAAAGCGGTGATGCTGGCAGCCCAGGCGATCCAGGCCGGCGATGCCCAAATCGTGGTGGCCGGGGGCATGGAGAACATGAGCCTGGCGCCCTACTACCTGGAGAAAGCCCGCTTCGGCTACCGCATGGGACCCGGCGCCATCCAGGACCACATGGTTCACGACGGGCTGTGGGACATCGTCAACGACTTCCACATGGGCATTTCCAACGAGCTGTGCTCGGAAAAGTACAGCGTAACGCGCGAGGACCAGGACCGCTACGCCGCCGAGAGCTACCGGCGGGCCCTGGCGGCCCGGGACGGCGGTCGCTTGGACGCCGAGATCCTGCCGGTGTCGATTCCCCAACGCAAGGGCGATCCGCTGGTGGTCCGCCGCGACGAGTGCCCCCGCAACACGGACTACGAAACCCTTTCCAGGATGCCCGGCGCCTTCAAGAAGGGCGGCCTGGGCACGGCGGGCAACGCCTCGATCATCTCCGACGGGGCCGCGGCCACGGTGGTGATGTCGCGCGCCCGGGCCGAGGCCCTGGGGTGCCCGATCCTGGCCACGGTGGGCGCCCAGGCCTCGGCGGCCATCGACATGAAGTACGTGCTGGTGGCGCCGGTCTGGGCCATTCCCAAGTGTCTGGCCAAGGAGGGCATCGGCTTGGGCGACGTGGACTTGTACGAGGTCAACGAGGCCTTTTCAGGCTCCACCGTGGCCGTGCTGCGGGAGCTGGACCTGGATCCGGACCGGGTCAATGTCAACGGCGGAGCCGTGGCCCTGGGTCACCCCATCGGGGCTTCGGGCTGCCGGGTTCTGGTGACCCTGATCCACGAAATGATCCGCCAGGACAAAAAGACCGGCCTGGCTTCGCTCTGTCTAGGTGGCGGCGAGGCCGTGGCGTTGGTGGTGAGGCGGTGAAAAACAGCTTTGTCGAACCCGTCGGACAAGTCAGACGACGGCAGAACGGTATAGGGCCTATAAGTCCTATAAGACCAATCAAACCCAAAAAGGAGGCACCATGCAAATCAGCACTTTCGGCGTCATCGGCGCCGGTCAGATGGGCAACGGGATCGCCCAGGTGGCCGCCGCCAGCGGCCTCAACGTGATCATGCACGACATCAAGGACGAGTTCGTGGCCCGGGGCATGGCCAGCATCGAGAAGAACCTGGGCCGGCAGGTGGACAAGGGCAAGCTGGCCGCGGCCGAAAAGGAAGCCATCATCGGCCGCATCCAGACCAGTGTGGACCTGAAAAACCTCGCCCCGGCCGATTTCGTGGTGGAGGCGGCCACCGAGAACCAGGCCATCAAGTTTCAGCTTTTCCGGGATCTGGACGCCCTCTGCGGCGCGCACGCCATCCTGGCCACCAACACCTCCTCGATTCCCATCGGGCGCATCGCGGCCCAGACCCGCCGGCCGGAAAAGGTCATCGGCATGCATTTCATGAACCCGGTGCCGGTGATGAAACTGGTGGAGGTGATCCGCGGTCTGGCCACCTCCGACGACACCTTCCAGCTCACCTGGGACTTGTCGCTCCGTTTCGGCAAAACCCCGGCCGAGGCGAGCGATTTTCCGGGATTCATCGCCAACCGCATCCTGCTGCCCATGATTAACGAGGCGGTCTACTGCCTCTACCACGGGGTGGGCACGGCCGAGGCCATCGACACGGTGATGAAGCTGGGCATGAACCATCCCATGGGCCCCCTGGCCCTGGCGGATCTCATCGGCCTGGACACCTGCCTGGCCATCATGGAAACCCTCTACGACGGATTCAAGGACAGCAAGTACCGCCCCTGCCCCCTGCTGCGCAAGTACGTGGAGGCCGGCTGGCTGGGCCGCAAAACCGGCCGGGGATTTTACAGCTACGCCTGAATGATTTGCAAACCCAGACCCATAGGAGAATTCTCATGCCTGCCAAGAAAAGCCAGGATGCACCGGCGCGCGGAATCGGTTCCATCGGCCAGAAGATCAAACGGGTGCGCACGGCCAAGAAGGTGACCCTGGACCGGCTGGCCAACGACACCGGTTTTTCCATCGACTACATCAAAGAAATTGAGTCGGGCCAGACCATCCCGCCGGTGGGCGCCTTGCTCCAGCTGGCTCGGTCCCTGGAGGTGGATTCATCCCTGCTGCTCAAGGAACAGGAATCCAAGCTTTCGGACCGCATCCAGGCCTATACCAAACGCACGGACAACTATGCCTATGAAACCTTGACCCCCGGGGCCGAAAACAAGCACCTGAAAGCCTTTCGCGTCGCCATCCCCGCCGGCCAGGACCACAAGGGGGTCGGCTACCAGCACGAGGGCGAAGAGTTCGACTACGTGCTCAAAGGCCGGATCGAGGTTGTCGTGGGCGACCACGTCAACACCCTGGCGGCGGGAGAATCGCTCCATTTCAACTCGGGGATCCGCCACAAGCTGCGCAACATCGGCGCCGAGGACGCCGAATTGATCGTGGTCATCTACAACCCCTGAACCCGTGCCCGCGCAAGGAGAGGTCCATGAGCTTCCGGCTGACCGACGAACAGTTGATGATCCAGTCCATGGTCCGCGAGTTCGCCCGCAAGGTGGTGCAGCCCACGGCCGCCGAGCGGGACCGGACCAAGGCGTTTCCCGCCGAGAACCTGCGCCAGATGGGGGAACTCGGCCTGATGGGCATGATGATCCCCGACGCCTATGACGGGGCCGGGGCGGACTGCGTGAGCTACGTGCTGGCCCTGATCGAGATCGCCTCGGCCTGCGCGGCCACCGCGGTGGTGATGTCGGTGCAAAATTCCATCGTCTGCGAGAGCCTCTACCGCTGCGGCACCGAGGTTCAGAAACAAAAATATTTGCGCCCCCTGGCGGCCGGCGAAATCATCGGCGCCTTTGCCCTCACCGAGCCGTCGGCCGGCAGCGACCCGGTGCGCCAGACCACCAGTGCGGTACGCGACGGCGACCACTACGTGATCAACGGCACCAAACGCTTCATCACCTCGGGGCAGAATTCCTCGGTGGTCATCGTCACCGCCAAGACCGACGAAGCCCAGCGCCACAAGGGGATCAGCGCCTTTGTGGTGGAAAAGGGAACCCCGGGACTCACCGTGGGGCACGTGGAAGACAAAATGGGACTGCGGGCCTCGGACACCACCGACCTGATCTTCGAGGACTGCCGGGTGCCGGTGGAGAATCTGCTCGGGGAAGAGGGCCAGGGGTTCGCCATCGCCATGCAGGGGCTGGACGGGGGGCGGATCGGCATCGCGGCCCAGTCGGTGGGGGTGGCGCGGGCAGCCCTGGACGAGGCGGTCAAGTACGCCAAACAGCGGGAGCAGTTCGGCCAGCCCATCGCCAAATTCCAGGGGCTGCGCTGGATGGTGGCCGACATGGCCACCGAGATCGAGGCCGCCCGCCAGCTGGTCCTCTCGGCCGCCGCCCTCAAGGACCGCGGCGAGCCCCACAGCCAGCAGGCCTCCATGGCCAAGCTCTTCGCCTCGGAGATGGTCCAGCGCGTCACCGGCCAGGCGATCCAGATCCACGGCGGCTACGGCTTCACCAAGGACTATCCCGTGGAGCGCTTCTACCGCGACGCCCGCGTCTTTACCATCTACGAGGGCACCAGCGAGATCCAGCGCATCGTGATTTCCAACCACGTCTTCAAGGACAAGCGCCAGGGATGAAACGGTGACGGGATCCAGCGCGAGACCCGCTGGGCCTCTCATTGGATCCCGGGTTCATTCCTTGAAGATGCTCGCCGCCTGATCGATATCCTCCGGACAAAAGACGAAGAGGCACTTGGCCTCCGGGCCGGACACCGAGCCGTAAACGTAGTTGATGTTGAGCCCCTCCTCGCCGAATCTGGCCGCGATGCGGGCCAGTTCGCCGGGTCGGTTTTCCAGTTCGATGGCGATCACCGGCAGGATGTCGAAGACGTAATCGCCCTTGGAAAGCAGGTCGATGGCCCGATTGATGGTCCCGTCAGCCGGCAGGAAACGGATCAGGGCGAAGTCGGCCGAGTCCTTGCGCATGGAGTTGTAGCTGGCCGCCGAGGCAATCCGCTTGAGGGATTTGCCCCGGGCCTGGAACAGTTCGCGTACATAGTTGGACGCGTCCTGGATCGTCAGGGCATCAATGTTGATGCCCGCCTCGGCGAGCATGCCCGCCAGCCGGCCCAGCTCGCCGGGAGCGTTTTTCAGAAAAAGCGAAATTTCGGTGCGTACCATGGTCCCTCCTTCCTCGGCCGCGGGCCCGGATCAAGGCGGGCCCTGCGCGGCATCTTGTCTCCGGTACCATCGGCCAGATTGGAAAAGCGCCGGCTTTCAGCGCGAATGAACCTCATCGCAGCGGTTCCGACGGGGGTTGAGTGTAGGCCAGCCATCCCGGTTTTTCAATCCCGACCTGCAGAGATCATCCATTTTTTTGAGGGCCGCCGAAGAGGGCCCGGATGCGGCCCCGGTCCGGCTGGCCGTTCACTTGGCGCGGCAGGGCGTCGACGAAGTCCACGTACTGAGGCTTCTTGTAGCGCGCGATGCGCTCCCCCACAAAGGCGACCAGCGCCTCG
>CALJLV010000153.1 GCA_937982505.1 uncultured Desulfobacteraceae bacterium
GTTTTTTTTTTTTTATGATACGCCGACCACCCAGATCTACACTCTTTCCCTACACTACGCTCTTCCGATCTATCTCAAGAAACCAGAAGGCATCACATCGACGAAAGCGGCCTGCAAAAAGCCGTCAAGGCCGCCGCGCAAAAGGCCGAACTCCACAAACCCGTCACGCCTCATACCTTGCGCCACAGCTTCGCCACCCACTTGTTGGAAAACGGCTATGACATCCGCACCGTCCAGGAGCTGTTGGGTCACAACGACGTGAGCACGACGATGATCTACACGCATGTCTTGCAGCGCGGTCCCGGGGCGGTGCGCAGCCCCATGGACGGCGGGGCGCAGACTGCGGGTGTCACGCCCATTCGTCTGGTGAGACCCGATTATCATGAAAGGAGCCCAAGATGGTCTCAGAGGACCAAGACCGCCTGAATTTCGACGCCTTCATGCGGCGGGTGGAAAAGGGCGCCCGCATCCGCTCGCAGAACCAGCTTGCCGGGGTGCTCGGCATCCACCGCTCGGCGGTGACCCAGGCCAAGCGGCGCAACGCGGTGCCGCGCCAGTGGGCCTATCGGCTGGCCGAGACCTTCGGCCTGGATGCCAACTGGCTGCTGGGCGGAAAACAGGATTCGGCGGCGATGACAGACAACGACCTGGTATGGGTGCCGCGGGTCGAGGCCCGGCTCAGCGCCGGGGCAGGATCGTTCGAAACCGGCGGCCAGACCGAGGATGCGCTGCCGTTCCGGCGCGGGCAGCTCCAGGGGCTCGGGCCGGCCGCGTGCCTGGTGATGATGCAGGTCAGTGGCGACAGCATGGAGCCGGGCATCCGGGCCGGGGACACGGTGATGATCGACCGCTCCCAGACCGCCGTGGTGGCCGGCGGGATCTTTGCCGTGGGCATCGACGACACCATCATGATCAAGCGGCTGGAAAAGCGGCCCGGCCGGCTGGCGCTCATCAGCGACAACCGGGCCTACGAGACGGTGCTGATCGATGCGGACACGGCCAACGTGCGCATTCTCGGCCGGGTGGTCTGGCTCCAGCGGCGGGTTTGAAAAGGGAGGACTCCGGCGGCGGCCTTGGCGATCGCCGGCCGACCCGATATTTGGACTGGCGATTTTGGGCTTGGCGTGTCAAATTCCCCCCATGACGCCTTATCTGACCCTCGCCCTGGTCTGGGCCATCTGGTGCGCCCTGCACAGTCTGCTCATCAGCCCGCCCATCACCGCCCTGGCGGCGCGGCGCCTGACCGGACTGGTCCGCTACTACCGCCTGTTTTACAACGCCTTCGCCCTGGGGACCCTCATCGGCGTGCTCGGCTACAGCGCCACCTTCACGGGGCCGGTGGTTTTTGCCTGGCGCGGTGAGGGGCGCATTGTTCAGGCGGCCATGCTCGCTGCGGCCATCGGCCTTTTCGCCGCCGGGGCGCGGCGCTACGACCTGCGCCAGTTCCTCGGGTTGCGCCAGGCGCGGGCCGAAAACGCCTGCCAGGTGTTGACCGAAGACTGCCGGCTGGACACCAGCGGCGTACTCGGCCTGGTACGCCATCCCTGGTACACGGGCGGAATTCTGCTGATCTGGGCGCGCCAGCTCGACCGGGCGGCGGTGACCATCAACCTGGTGCTGACCCTGTATTTCATCGTGGGCGCCCTGATCGAGGAAGAGAAGCTGCGGGCCCGGTTCGGCGCCGAATACGACGCCTATCGCCGGCGCGTCTCGATGCTCGTGCCGCTGCGGTGGCTGGGGCGCCGTTTGGGACGGACCGGCGGCAAGCCGTGACGCTCGACTGGAAGGTGCGCCGTGTAGAGCCCGAAATCGTCCTCCGATGATCCCATGATGCAGATCTACCACAGCAACCGCGCCGAACGCCTCGTCGAACGACTGGTGCAAATCGTTTCCTTGCCCGCCGCCGACCCCCTGGCCCCCGAAACCGTGGTGGTCCAGAATCCGGGCATGGCCCGCTGGCTGGCCCAGGAGCTGGCTCTGCGCACCGGAATCGCCGCCAACCTGGAATTTCCCCTGCCGGCCAGCTTCGCCTGGCGCGTTCAGACCGCCTGGCTGCCGTCCTGGCCCCAGGAGGACGGCTACGACCGGGAGCGGCTGCACTGGCGGATCCTTGGCCTCCTGCCCCGCTTTCTGGCCAGACCCGCCTTTGCCGATCTGGCCCGCTATCTGCAGGACGATGAAAGCGGCCTCAAGGCCTATCAGCTGGCCGGGCGCATCGCCGAGGTCTTCGATCAGTACCTGGTCTACCGGCCCGAGATGGTCCTGGACTGGGAGGCGGGCCGGGATTCGGACTGGCAGGCCGTTCTGTGGCGGGAGCTGGCCGCCGACGCCAGGAGCCCTCATCGGGCAGCGATCCTGGCCGCCTTCCAGGCCGCCCTGGAGCGGGGTGAAAAACCCCGCGACGGCCTGCCCCGGCGGGTCTGCTGCTTCGGCCTGACCGCCCTGGCACCGGTCCACCTGAGGATCCTCGAGGCCCTTTCCCGGCACGCCGAGGTTCATTTCTTCCTGCTCAATCCCAGCGCTGAATACTGGACCGACATCGTCGACGAACGCGGCCAGGCCCGCCGCCGGGCCCGCTGGCGCCGCGACGGGACCCGGGATCTGAGCGGACTGCTGGACGTGGGCAACCCCCTGCTGGCGTCCCTGGGCCATACCGGCCAGGGATTTCTCGACCAGCTCCTCGACCTGGGGGCGCAGGACCATGATCTTTTCGAGGATCCGGGCGAGGCGACCCTCCTGGCCGCCGTGCAGCGGGACATTTTGTATCTGCGAGACCGGCGCGCCAGCCCCACGGTCCTGGAGGCCGGCGAGGCCTCGATTCAGATCCACGCCTGTCACACCCCCATGCGCGAGGTACAGGTGCTGCGAGACCGGCTCCTGGCCCTCTTCGAGGTCCTGCCCGATCTGCAGCCGCGCCAGATCGTGGTCATGGCGCCGGACATCGAGGTCTATGCCCCCCACGTGGAGGCCGTCTTCGAAGGCGCGCCCAAAGAGACCCACATCCCCTGGACCATTGCCGACCGACGCCTGCCCACGGCGCAGCCGATTCTCGAAACCCTCCTGGGGCTTCTCGATCTGCCGGCCTGGCGTCTGACCGCCTCCGAGGTATTCGGCCTGCTGGAGCTGCCGGCGGTTTCAGGACGCTTCGGTGTTGACGCGCAAGGCCTCGAGCGGATCCGCACCTGGATCGCGCAGACCCAGATCCGCTGGGGGGCGGACAGCGCCATGCGCGCCGCCGAGGGGCTCCCCGACGAGGCGGCCAACACTTGGAAGGCCGGGCTGGGGCGCCTCTTTCTAGGATACGCCATGGCCCCGGAAGAGATCTTCTTCGCCGAAACCCTGAGCTGCCCCGAGGTGGAAGGAGCCGCCGCCGCGGATCTGGGGGCGCTTCAGACCCTGGTGGACCGCCTGACCCAATGGCGCACCGACCTCTGCCGGCCCGCGGCGGCCGGGGCCTGGCTGGAGCGTGTCAACCGCCTCGTGGCGGACTTTCTGGCCCCGGACGACGAGGAGGCCGAACCCCTCCAGGCAGTGCGCCGCATCCTGGACGATCTGGCCCGGACGGAGGCGGCGGCCGGCCTCGTCGCACCCCTGGAGACCCGGGTGGTCAGGGCCCATCTCGAGACCCGCCTGACCGCCGCCGGCGGGGCGCGCCGCTTTCTGCTGGGCGGGGTAACCTTTTGCAACATGGTCCCCATGCGCGCCATCCCCTTTCGGGTCGTCTGCCTGCTGGGGCTCAACGACACCGATTTTCCCCGCCATCCGCATCCGGCCGGGTTCGACCGCATGGCCGCCGCGCCTCGTCCCGGGGACCGCTCCCGGCGTCTGGACGACCGCTACCTCTTCCTGGAGGCCCTGCTTTCGGCCCGCGACGTGTTCTACCTGAGCTACCTGGGAAACCACCCGCGGGACAATTCCCCGCGGGTTCCGGCCACGGTGGTCAGCGAACTCATCGATTATGTGGACCGCAGCTGGAAGCGGACGGACGGCGAGCCCCCTTCGGCCCGCCTGGTCTGCCGTCATCCGCTCCAGCCCTTCAGCCGGCGTCTCTACGACGGGACCGACCCGGCCCTTTTCTCTTACGATCGGTCCTGGCTGGAAACCGCCGCCGCAGCGCCGGAAACCGGACAGCGCCCCTTTCTGGACCAGGACCCGCCCCTTTGCGAGGAGGCGGAGCTCGTGGTGGACCTGGAGGATCTGACGGGCTTTTTCCTCGACCCGGCCGGTCGCTTCCTCCACCAGCGCCTGGGGATCCGGCCGGAAGCCAACCTGGGGGCACCGGCGGACGAGGAACCCTTCGATCTGGACGGGCTGGAGCGCTACTCGGCCCGGCGGGAACTGATGTCGGCCCTCGTGGAGGGCCAGGATCCCGACCTCATCGCCCGCCGGGTCCGGGCCCGGGGCCAGCTTCCCCATGGCCGCGTCGGCCAGGCGGCCTGGGCCGACTCCCAAAAAGAGGTGGCCCCGCTGGCCGAGACGGTGCGCGGGGTGCGGGGCCGTGGACTGGGGCCGGTGGAACTCGATCTGGCCCTGGGTCCCTTCACCCTGCGCGGCTGGATCCAGGATCTCACCGACCGCGGTCTTCTGGCGGCGCGTCCGGCCAGAATCAACGCCAAGGACCGGCTGCGACTGTGGATCCGGCATCTGGCCCTGTGCGTCGCGGCGCCGGCGGGCGCGGTCCTCGAGAGCCGTCACGTCGGGCTGGGCGAGATCCTGCGATTCGCGCCGACGCGAGACGCGGCCACGCGGCTGGAGGCGCTGCTCGCCTTCCGGCGCCGGGGCCTCTCGTCGCCGCCCCCCTTTTTTCCGGAAACCTCCTGGGCCTACGCCAGCACCCTGCGGCGCACCGGAAAAGAGGCCGAGGCGATCAGGGCCTGCCGCAAGGCCTGGCACGATGCCTACCACGAGCGGGGCGAAGGGCTCGCGCCGGCGGCACAAACCGTGTGGCGCGGGCGCGATGCGCTGGGCCCGGCCTTCGCGGAAACCGCCCGGGAGATCTTCGACCCCCTGCTGGCCGCCGCCGATCCTCCGGAGGCCTCATGACCCGCGGGCCCCTCGATCCGCTGACCCTCGACCTGAACCGCGGCGGCCTCATCGAGGCCAGCGCCGGCACGGGCAAGACCTACACCCTGGTGGTCCTCTACCTGCGGCTGCTGCTGGAGGCCGGCTTCGACCTGGATCAGATCCTGGTGGTCACCTTCACCAACGCGGCCACCGAGGAACTGCGGGCACGGATCCGCCGTCGCCTGGCCGAAGCGGTCGCCGGCCTGGACACCGGCCGGGTGGACGACCCGCTGCTGAGGGTCCTCCTCGACCGCCTGCCGGACCGCAACGCGGCCCGCCGCCACCTGGCCGACACCCTGACCCGGATGGACGAGGCGGCCGTCTACACCATCCACGGCTTTTGCCAGCGGATGCTGCAGGACAACGCCTTCGAGAGCCGGGTGGCCTTCGAGGCCGAACTGGCGGTGGACGAAACCGCCCTGCGCCGCACGGTGGCCGCCGACTTCTGGCGCCGCCGGGCCGCGGCCATGGACCTGACCGAAGCCCGCTGGCTGCGCCACACCTGGGGCACCCCCGAAGCGCTGCGCCGTGAGCTGAAACCCCTGCTGCACGACCCCCGCATCGGTCTCCTCCCCGATCCGCAGACCCTCTCCATCGACCGCGATCTGCCGGCCCTGGCCCGGGATTTCGAGGCCTTGAAAACCGCCTGGGCCGCGCATCGAGACACCGTGGCGCGGATTCTGGAAACCGACCCGGCCCTCAACCGGCGTTCGTACAGCCGGTCGGTGGTGGCCGGGGCGCTTTCCACCATGGAGGAGATTCTGGCCGGAGAAATGCCCCTTGGCCTGCCCGAAGCCTTCGAGCGCTTCACCCCGGCCATGCTGGAACGCCAGACCAAAGCCGGCCACGGGCCGCCGGCCCATCCCTTCTTCGAGGACTGCGGCGCCTTCGCCCGCAACCTGGGCGCGACGCTGGGCGCCATGCGGATCCGCTTTCTGGCCGAGGCCCGCGCCGAGATGGCCCGGGCCCTGGACCGTCGCAAGGAGAAGCGCCAGGTCCTTTTTTTCGACGACCTGCTGCGCCTTCTGGACGCGGCCCTCCACGACCAGGGCGGCGAGACTTTGGCCGCGGCCATCCGCCGCCGCTTTCCCGCCGCCCTCATCGACGAGTTCCAGGACACCGACCCGCTCCAGTACCGCATCTTCCGGCGCATCTACCCCCCGCGGGCAGACGGCGCCCGTTTTCTCATCGGCGACCCCAAGCAGGCCATCTACAGCTTCCGCGGGGCCGACATCTTCACCTACATGCGAGCCCGCGACGAGGCGGGCCCCGAAAACATCCACACCCTGGGCACCAATTGGCGCTCGGCTTCCGCCCTGGTCACGGCGATCAACACCCTTTTTTCCCGAACCCGGCGGCCCTTTGTCTACGAGCGGCACATCCCCTTTACCCCCGTGGTGGCCGGCCCCGAGGCGGACCGCCGGCCTTTGATCCTCGACGGCCGACCCCCGCCTCCCCTGCAGTTCGCCTTCATCCGCGCCAACGGGCTGGAAACCACCGGCAGGGAAAAACGGATCACCGCCGAGGCGGCCCGCCAGAGGGCCGCCGCCATCTGCGCCCGGCGCATCGCCGGCCTGCTGGCCCTGGCGGGCCGAGGTCGCGCCCGGATCGGCGACGATCCGCTCAGCGCCGGGGACATCGCCGTGCTGGTGCGCAGCCACCGCGACGGGCTGCGGATCCAGGACGCCCTGCGGGCCCGGGGCATCGCCAGCGTCTGTCTCAGCCAGCAGAGCGTCTTTGACACCGCTGAAGCCGAGGACCTGGAACAGGTCTTGGCGGCCCTGGCCACCCCAGGCCACGAGGAACGGCTGCGGCGGGCCCTGGCCACCGGCTTGATGGGCTGGTCGGCCGCCGACATCCTCGAGATCGACCGCGACGAGGCCGTCCGCGAAAAGGTCCAGGCCCGTTTTCACGCCTACCACCGCCGATGGCTGCGGCGGGGCTTCGAGGCCGCCTTCTTCGCCCTTCTGGAGGGCGAAGCGCTGGGCCGGCGGCTCAAAGCCGGGTTGGACGGCGAACGGCGTCTGACCAACCTGTTGCACCTGGGCGAACTGCTCCAGGCGGCGGCCCGGCGCTGTTCCGGAATCGAAGGGCTCCTGCGCTGGCTGGCCGATCAGCGCACCGAGGCCCCAGACGCCGAGGAACGGCTGCTGCGCCTGGAGAGCGACGCGGATCTGGTCCAGATCGTCACCATCCACAAGAGCAAGGGACTCGAATACCCGGTGGTCTTCATCCCCTTTGCCTGGGCCGGCCCGGGGACGCGAAGCGGCCCGGCGGCCTTTCACGGCTCTGCGCCCGCCTACCACCCCTACCTGGATTTCGGTTCGGACCAGATCGACGCCCACCGCCGCCTGGCAGCCGCCGAAGACCTGGCCGAGCGGCTGCGTCTCTTCTACGTGGCCGTGACCCGGGCGCGCCACCTCTGCGTGCTCACCTGGGGGTGGATCAACCGCGCCGAAACCTCGGCCCTGGCCTGGCTCCTCTACCCGAGCGAGGCCGGCGATCCGCCCTTCAGCGCCATGGGTTCGCTTTGCGAGGAAGACCTTCTCGAAGGGCTCGGGGCCTTGGCGGCCGAGGCCGGCGGCGCCATCGGCATCGATGCGGATCCATTCCTGGCGACGGCCGAAACCGTCCCGCATCAGGCGGACCCGCCAGTCCTGGCCGCGCGGGCATTTGCCGGCCGCATCCCCCGGGACTGGCGCCTGACCAGCTATTCGGGCCTGGTGGCCGGAGCCGACGTGGAAAGGCCGGACTACGATTTTCACCCGCCGCCTGACCCCGCCGCCACCCCGCCCGAACCGGTGGATCCGGTCTTCGCCTTTCCCCGGGGCCCCGGTCCGGGCCAGTGCCTCCACGAACTGCTGGAAGCCATCGACTTTACCGCCGCCGACCGGCTGGCTCTAAAAACAACCGTAAGGCTTCATCTGGACCGCCACGCCATCGATGGGGCCTGGGGGTCCACGGTGGAAAGGTTGGTGGACCGGGTCCTGGACACCTGCCTGGACGGAGAGGATCTTTGCCTGCGGCGCATCGGCCGGGAGAACCGGCGCGACGAGATGGCTTTTCATTACCCGCTGGCGCGCCTCGATTCCCGGGGACTGGGGAGCGTGCTGGCCCGCTTTCCCGCCTACCAGGGGGCCGGGACCGATCTGGTCTTCGATCCCCTGCGAGGTCTGATGAAAGGCTTCATCGACCTGGTTTTTCGCCACCGGGGGCGCTATTTCATCGTCGATTACAAGTCCAACCACCTGGGCGACCAGGTCGCGGACTACCGCGCCGAACGGCTGGGGGCCGCCATGGCAGCGCACCGCTACGACCTGCAGTACCTGGTCTATAGCGTGGCCCTGCACCGTTTTCTCAGCTCTCGGCTGGCCGGCTACGACTATCGTCGGCACTTCGGGGGGGTCTACTACCTCTTTTTGAGGGGGATGCGCCCGGCCCGGGGGCCGGCCAGCGGGGTTTTTTTCGATTGTCCGGATCCGGATCTGATCCGGGTCCTGGATGATTTTTTTGCCGGCCGCGGTGTAACCCCGGTGCCGCAAAACGCTCTTTAATTCAGGAAGGGCAGTTTCAGGCTGCCATCCATACCTCCATTCTCCCCTCCTGGGCGTTCCGGCCTCTCGCAATCTCGGGCAAGCCCGATTTATGGCCGGAACGCCTCTTCCCTTTTGAACCCTGTCAGGCGCTTTGATCCGTGGCGGCCCGAGCCTTGAGTTCCTTCAGCGCCCGGGTCAGGCGGCTTCAGGGCGTGGATCGCCCCGGCCGTCCTGACGCCAGGGAAGCGCGGCATCGCATCGCCGCCCATCAGGGCAGACCCGGCACGCTGCCGTCGATGCGCAGCAGCCGTCGGGCCAGTCCCAGCGGCTGGTGGCGCGCCGCCACCAGGCGCAGGCGCAAACGCGGTTCGAGCACCGCGTGGGCCAGGGTGTCGGTCTTGAGAAGCTGGGCCACGCTCACCTGGGTGTTTTCCATGCGGGCCCCGTTCAAAGTGGCCCCGTCCAGGCGCGCGTCCTCCAGGCGGGCGTCCTCCAGAAGGCATCCGTCCAGGTGCGCGCCGCGCAGGTCGGCGTGGCGCAGATCCGCCTGGCGCAGGTCCGCCTGGCGCAGATCCGCCTGGCGCAGATCGGCGCGGTAAAGGAAGGTCTGGCGCAGATCCGCGCCGTTGAGCCGGGCCCCGCGCAGGTCGGCGCCGGTGAAGCCGACGCCCTGTAGATTAACCCTTTCCAGGCGGGCCTGATTCAGGTTGGCGCCGTGAAGCCGGATGCCGCGCAGATCGGCCCCGTCCAGAAGACCGCCCGCCAGGTCCACCACCGTCTCGCCGCTGCGATTCAACGCCCGGATGGCCGCCCGGATCGTGGCCGCCGCCGCGGGGTGGGCGGTCGACTTGAGCTGCCGCACGAACCCCCGGTAGACATCCAATTGCACCTTCTGGCGGCGGCGGCGCTGGCAGGCCAGCAACCCGCTGGCCAGGACCATGACCGAAAGCGCCATGAACAGAAACCGGGCCCCCCAGCGCAGGATCTGGAGGCCCGACTCCCCTTCCCCGCCGGCCGTCAGGGATCCGGCCAGGGCCAGGGCCAGGCCGCCCAGAACCGCCATGCGAAACCCGGACCGGGTGGCGGTCCCATAGGCCAGCCACCTCCAGAAGCGCCCCCCGGTGGCCCGGTGCACCGCCAGGAGCATCGCTGCGATGAGCACGGTCTCGACAAACACCACGGCGCCCGGATTGTGGATCTGGATCATGGAAACCACCTCGCTCGACCTCTTGGGAGCATCCATTCATCATCCCTGGCGGACCGCAACCAGAGGCGTGATTCACACCGCAAGCCGTTCTGGGGAGGGAAGGGGGGAGGGGCCGCCGGCCTTCCCTCCCCAGAACGCGGGCCGGAACAGCGCCTGGCCCGCGTGCAGGCACCTCACTTCAGGGACCGCAGTGAATACGGTATCCGGAATAAGCCAGGCCTGGCATCAGATCAGTGCTCTCGGCCGGCGCTTCCGGCGCCTCGGTGCGCAGCGCCATGGCCGCGCTGGCGATGAGCAGTGCGGCGGCCAGGATGTAGGCGTAGTGGGAGGAGCCGGTGAGATCGGAAGAGCGTCGTGTAGGGAAAGAGGGGAGATCACGGGGGG
>CALJLV010000154.1 GCA_937982505.1 uncultured Desulfobacteraceae bacterium
CACGTGGAGGCGGGGCTGCGCAGCCGCGACCTGACCATGCCCGAGGAGATCAACCGCATGGTCACCGACAGCATCTCGGATCTGTTCTTCGTCACCGAGCAAAGCGGCATGGACAACCTGCTGGCCGAGGGCAAGCCCGCCGGGCGCATCCACCTGGTGGGCCACGTGATGGTGGACAACCTGCTGCACCAGTTGCGCCAGCTGGAGGCCGCGGACGGCAGCCGATTCGCCGCGGCGCGGTTCAAGCCGGAGGCCGGCAAATATGCCTTCCTGACCCTGCATCGGCCGGCCAACGTGGATGATCCCCGAGCCTTCGGCGCGATTGCGGCGGCCTTGAACCGCATCGCCGAGAGCCACCCGATCCTGTTTCCGGTGCATCCGCGCACCCGCCAGCGCATCGACGCCTTCGGAGTAAAACTTTCCGAGCGCATCGTGCAACTGCCGCCCCTGGGGTTCCAGGAGTCCCTTTTCTTGTGGAAGGACGCCGCCGTGGTGCTCACCGACAGCGGCGGGCTGCAAGAAGAGACCACGGCCCTCAGTATCCCCTGCCTGACGTTGCGCGAGAACACCGAACGGCCGGTGACGGTGGAAGAGGGGACCAACACCCTGGCCGGCACCACCACCCAAAGCATTCTAACCGCCTGGGAGGCCTTTTGCCGCAACGGGCACAAGGCGGGCCGCGTGCCGGCCCTGTGGGACGGCAGGGCGGCGGAGCGGATCGTAGCGGTTCTGCTTGGAGCGGAGGACGGAGGACGGAAGGCAGAGGACGGAAGGGCAGTTGTGAGTAGTGAGTTGGGAGTGGAACGGCAGTGGTGAGTTGGAAGTGGTGAGTGGGAAGGCAGATGACAGAGGACGGAGGACGGAGGACGGTAACTGCAAATCCGAATATCGATATTCGGATTTCGGATTTAACCTGGAACTTGGACCTTGAACCCCGCTTTCACTTACCTTTTTCCCCTTGCCAGGGCGCAGTCCCGCCTTGCTGCTTGACCGAAACCGCTATTATGACTAATCTTTAGCAGTTTAGGGATTTTTTGGACTTGGGAACAAACCGGACGGGTAGCGCTCATGTTGAGAAATTTTACTTTGGAATATTGGATAGATGATAATTGGTATGTCGGGCGCTTGCGAGAAGTGCCCGGGGTCTTCAGCCAGGGGGAGTCCATCGAGGAGCTGACGGAAAACATCCGGGATGCTTACCGCATGGTCATGGAGGAAGCCCAGATTGCGGCACACCCCGAATCCAGCACCATGGAAATCGAGGTTGCTGTTTGAAACGCGACAGCCTGATCAAAAGGCTTGCCGGGGCGGGATGCTACTTGAAAAGGCATGGCAGCAGGCATGACATCTACATAAACCCCCGAAATGGCAGGCAAGCACCGATCCCCAGGCACAATGAGATAAAAGACTCTTTGGTCAATCTGATTCTCAAACAGCTTGGCGTGGAATAGCCGGAGCTGCCTGCTTTCATCAGGAAAAATTCGAATTCTGAAAAGATGCCTGATCGCCGCTTCCTTTCTGGTGCTGCTGATCTTGCTCGCCCAGGCCGCGGCGCTGATCTACTTTGCAAGGCCGGTGTCTGTCGGCACCCCGGCGGATCTGATCGCCGTGTTTCCCGGCGATGCGGGGCGCATCGAAGCCGGAGTGGATCTGGCGGCCCGGGGCGCGGCCCCCAATCTACTGGTGGGCGGGATGAGCCCGGTCGCAAACGAGGTAAAGGCCCTGGCGGCCCGGTATCCCGACTTTCCCGCCGATTTTCGTCTGATCAACCCCGCGACCTGCCACAACACGGTCCAGGACGCCCTGGTGACCCGCGAACAGATCCGCCGGCATGGCTTTACCAGCGTGATCCTGGTCACCTCCGATTACCACATGCTGCGCTCCTGGGTCCTTTTGAAACTGTCGCTTGCCGGCACCGGGGTCCGGGTTGAGCGATTTGCCGTACCTTCTTTGAACGCGGCTTCCACCCAAAGATCCGCCTACCTGCTGGGCGCGGAGGTGGTGAAGTTTTGGGGGAGCCTTGTTGAATTAACGGCAGGATGACAGAAGACGGAGGACAGAGGACAGAGGACGGTAACCGAAGGAGGACAGAGGGCAGAGGGCAGAAGGCAGAGGACGGAGGACGGAAAGGTAGATGGCAGAGATTTTGAACTCACTACGGAGAAAAGAGAAAGAACTTGACATATCGGCGAGGCATTAATATGGATAGACCAGCGACTGAGCCGGGACGCCATGCGACCCCTGCCGGACCGAACGGTCCGGCCTCAGACGCTTTTTTATTTTCCCTTTCCTTGTTTTAAACCAAGTGAACCATGTATTTTTTGTACTTGGACGAGTCAGGCACCGAAAACACATCCCACTTTGTGTTGGTAGATACGACGCTTTTCTGTTTGACCGGTTCTATCCCAGATTTGACAGGTTGCCTCGAGGTGGCCCCGTAGTCGGTATACGCCATTATACCGGATCATTTGAATGCCATTGTAAGGTTTGTATGGATCACAGCCAGCGTCTTTAGGCCAAATGTTCCTTTTCTGACACCTGTTATCACAGTCTTCCGTCTTCTGTCCTCTGTCATGCGTCGTCTATCCTATGGCAATTGAAGGGTTGAAATAATGGGGGAGAGAATCGCCAGTTTTCGTGATTTGAGGGTATATCAGGAAGCGTTTGATCTGCAGCAGAAAATTTTCGAAATCACCAAATCTTTCCCGAAAGAAGAAATGTATTCACTGACGGACCAGATCCGAAGATCATCGCGATCAATCGGTGCGAACCCCTGCCCTGTTAAATAGCTTGAGGTTAAGGGATGTATTACACCTACGTCTTGCAAAGTGAAAAAGATGGCAATTTCTACAGTGGGTTTACCAAGAACCTCAAGCTACGATTTGATCAGCATTCTAAAGGACAGGTGGAATCTACCAGGGATCGAAGACCGCTAAAGCTGATATATTACGAGGCCTGTTTGAAAGAGGAGGATGCATTAATAAGGGAACGTTACTTCAAGACCTATAACGGCAAGAGATTCCTCCATAAAAGGCTCAAATCGTATTTAACAGGGTAAAAAGCCTGGCAAAAACGTCGCTATGAAGCTCATTTTGTAAGCAAACTGACCGACGCTGACGCCGAACAGGCGGAGACTCAACATTGGTTGGAAACAGCCTTGGCCTGCAAATATCTGGCAGTTGAAAAGCATTCCGAACTCCTTCAGAAATGCCTTGAAATTGGCCGCATGATTGGCAGCATGATCAAAAACCCAAGCCCTTTCTGCCGCATTTCAACCTAACTGACTGAGTTTGCATTTTCTATTTTGAGTCTGTCGTTCGTATTGTTTCGCCAATAGTCTGTCACCCGTCATCTGTCATCCGTCCTCCGTCTTGTGCCATCTGTCCTCCGTCCTCTGTCCTCTTTTAGAAAAGCGACAGTTTTAAAGAAGTGACAACAATCCTCGCCATCTTCCTCGCCGCCCTTGTCCTGGCCCTGCTCATCACACCGGCCGTGGCCCGGCTGGGGGTGCGTCTGGGAATCGTGGATCGACCAGACGCGCGCAAGGTCCATCGCCGGCCGATTCCGCGCATCGGGGGCGTGGCCATCTTCCTGGCCTTCTGGGGTGCTCTTTTGCCTCTGCTCGTGCCTTGGGTTCACGACTGCTCCAGCATCCTGCACGAAGTCGTCCACAATCCGCGCCTGATTCCCCTGGCCTTGGGCGCCGTGGTGGTGTTCCTCCTGGGGCTCTACGACGACAAGCGCGGGCTGAACGCCTGGCTCAAATTCGGCGTGCAGGCGGTGGCGGCGGCCATCGCCTACGCGGGCGGAATCCAGATCCAGAGCCTGACTCTGCCGGGGATCGGATCCTTCCATCTGGGCTACCTGGCCCTGCCGGTGACCGTGTTCTGGATTCTGCTGGTGATCAACGCCATCAACCTCATCGACGGTCTGGACGGCCTGGCGGCCGGGGTGAGCTTTTTCGCCTGCATGGTCCTGGTGGTGCTCGGGGTGATTTCCGGCAACCACCCGGTGGCTTTTCTCATGGCCGGCCTGGCCGGGGCCATCCTGGGGTTTCTGCGCTACAACTTCAACCCGGCCATCGTTTTCATGGGCGACAGCGGCAGCTATTTTCTCGGCTATATGCTGGCCACCGTCGGGATTTTCGGCGCCGTCAAGAGCCAGACCGCCACGGCCCTGCTGATCCCGGTCATCGCCCTGGGCGTGCCGCTGTTGGACACCGTCTGGGCCACCGTGCGTCGCTTCATCCTGGGCCGCAGGATCTTCCAGCCCGACCGCGAACACTTCCACCACCGGCTGCTGAAACTCGGCTACTCGCACCGCAAGGCCGTGCTGGTGCTCTACGCGGCCACCATCGGCTGCGGGATCTTGGCCCTGCTGGCCGTCAACCTCCAGGATGAGCGGGCCGGATTGATCCTGGCGGCTGTGGCCGTGGTGGCCATTCTGGGCATCCGGCGCCTGGGCTATCTCAACTACGTCAAGAGCGAACGGCTGGTCTCGTGGATCCGGGAGCTGAGCGACGATGCCGGGATCTCCCATGAACGGCGCAGCTTCCTTTACCAGCAGATCCAGATCAGCGAAGCCGAGGACCTGGATCAATTGTGGCGGCGCACGGCCACGACCCTGGAAATGCTCGGCTTCGACGTGGCGGCCCTGTATCTGAAAAAGGGGAAAGAAAGTGGAAGGCGAAAGACCCCGGAGGCCGATGGCCAATGCCCGTCTGAAAGCGAAAAAGCCGGTATCCGTTAAAACGGCGCCGCTGTGCACCGCCGCCCATCCGGAACCTGGAACCCTAAATTCGGCACGCGCCGCGGGCGCTCTTGTCGCAGGCGCTTGGAATCAGGAGGACCAACGTGAATGACCGGACGACCCAGAACCCCGAACGACGGACCGGAAAAAACGGCAATCCGCAGGGCAGAGGGGCTCAACCGGATGACGCGCAGCACCCCTTGACCGACGTGCTCCAGGGCGGCGTCTGCCGGATGCCCCAGGACCCGGATTTTGTCTGGAGCCGCCGTCCCATGGACCAGATCCCCGACAATTTCCAACTGCGCCTGGAGATGACCCTGACCGGCCCCGGAGAGGAGAATCTGGGCACCCTGGTGCTGCTCAAGAACGGCCGCGACAGCCGTGCCTCCCACTACACCCTCAAGCGCGTCGAACACCTGCGGCGCAACCTGGTCTACACTCTGGAGAGGCTTTTGCGCAAGCGCTAGCCGGGCCTGCAAGACGCGGGTTTCTCGTGCGGAGTTTATCGGTAACGGTGTCACTGGAGTTTACCGGTCACGGTTTTATAAAAGGCTGACGCCTGAACGCCAAAAGAAAAACCCGAACTCGGAGTTCACCGGAAAAATCCGAACTGTCATCCCGAGCGCAGCGAGGGATCTCTTTGTCAAACGATAGACAATGCGAATTGGGCCGATTGAGATTCCTCGTCGCAGGCGCCTCGGAATGACAGAGGTGTTGCTTCGGCCTTTTTACGACTTTACGACCCAATCACCCTTGACGAGGCCGCGTGATAAACCCGTGACCGGAGAAGACGGGTAGGCT
>CALJLV010000155.1 GCA_937982505.1 uncultured Desulfobacteraceae bacterium
GGTCAGCCGCGCGGTTTGGTGCTTTCTGGCTTGTCTGAACGGTCGAAGGGCCGCGGGGCCCGGGAACAGATTTTAATCCCCCTGGGGGTTGGGGTCGGGCGAACAACGTCGGCCGAACATGGAAAAATAGCAGATCCGTCCCGGCGGGAAAAGGCCCTTTATGGATGGACCGGCAATACCCGGTCTGCGGCCCGCCCGGCAAATGCGGCTGCAGAGAAAAATAGGCTTGTGTTCCCATCCGGGTTATGGTAGGTCGGACCTAGTTTGGACATGGCTGCCTTGACAAGATTACCATTGAAATCACAGCATATAATGGCGACCGTGCCATTGGCGGCACGGGTGGCGCGACGCCTCAAACCTCAGCCAATACTTTAATTCCAAAACCAGAAGGAGGGGGTACGGTTTATGAAAACGTTAATTGGCGGCGCGGTTGCAGCGGTTCTGGGCTTGATCGGCCTTTCGGTGTGGTTTAGTGAATTCCTGCAGATTCTGGCCGGGGCACTGCCGATCATGCTGCTGTTGGGCGGCGGCCTGGCCCTCTACCTCGGGTTCGACGAACTCAAGGACACCTGGAAGAAAGACGAGCCCGTGGAGCCTGCGGCCGATACCCAGGATGTCGATCAATACAAGCAGGAAATCGAAAGCCTGAAGAAAGAACTCGAATCGCTCAAGGCTCAAAAGGCCTGATTCGACTTATTCCCGTGGCCGCTTCCGGCGAAGCTGACCCAGAGCCCTGTACCGTTCCGGTGCCGGGCTCTTCGTTTTGACGCCTTGTGGAGGGCTGGCCCCAAAGGCCGGACGCTGCCCTGGGACCTTGGCGACCTGTCATCTGGCCGCTTGCGCGGCCCGCCGTGCCAGATCCCGGGCTCGCCGTGCCGGTCCGATTTGAGGCTGGGTGGTGGGCCAGACCAGGCGGATGTCCCCAAAGCGGGCCATCAGGCGCCGGACCGCCTCCACCCGTCCGGCATGGCGCGCCGCTTTCCAGCCGAGGGCCAGGACCCCGTAAGCGTAGCCGCTGCTGCTGGAGATCCGCACCGGGTGGTGGGGCGAGCGGATCTCGGTCAGGGCCCGGCCGACGGCCTCGATGGCCGCGGCCGCCTCGGTGACGTTCTCGAGGCGCGCCGCCATGTCTTTTTCACGTCCCTCGTAGACGAGGACCACTCCGATGCCGCCGGGTCCGGGATTGCCCAGGGCCACGCCTTCGGCAAAGACGCAGATGGTGCCCGGGCTGCACCCCTGGAGGGATGGGCCGTCGAAATCGATGGGCAGCTGGGCGGCGCTATCCGGCCGGCGATCCCCGATCACGGGCTGCACGGCATCGGCGCGCACCCAATACTGGGCGTCCCCCTCCAACCGGTATTTGACGGCCACCTTGCCGTCTCGAATCCGGGGGCTGCCGTCGGGATTCACCGCGACCCAGACCCGTTCGTCCCGAAAGCGCATCCTTTTCCAGGGGATTTCGGCAGGCGCCATCGTTTTCCTCCGCGTGGCGATGTCGGCGGCTGCGGCCCGACGCCCAGGATCACGGATAGAGCAGCCACCGCCGGGCGCGGCGTCTGAAGCCCCGGCACTCGCCGTTCCGGTCTTGTTCGGTCAGGGCCGCGCCGTCGGCCAGGCGGCGCCGCAGCCCGCTGTCGCCGATGATCAAGTCGATGGGCCGCCGCTGGTATTCGTACTCGTAGGGCGGGGCCTTCCAGGTGAAGGCCTCGCCGCTGGTGCGGATCACGGCCTGGAGCAGGGCCAGCCCGGTTTCGTAAGAACGAAAGCGGTCCGGGCGGGTCACGTGCAGCTGGAAGCCGTGGCACAGCCGACCCTGCCACTTGTTGGCGGTGGGTTCGAAGGACGCCGGACGCAGGATCACCCCCGGCAGGCGGCTGATCCCCGGGAAGGCCAGCACGGCCTGCGGATCGATGAACGGGGCGCCGAACAGTTCGAAGGGCTGGGTGGTGCCGCGGCCCTCGGAGACGTTGGTCCCCTCCCAGACGACCTGACCGGGGTAGACCAGGGCGGTGGCCGGGGTGGGCATGTTGGGAGAGGGGGCCACCCAGGGCAGACCGGTGTCGGCAAAGCCCATGCGCCGCCGCCAGCCGCGCATGGCAATCACCGTAAGATCGGTTCCGATGGCCATTTCGGCGTTGAGCAGGCGCGCCAGTTCGCCGATGGTCAACCCGTGGCGCATGGGGATGGGATGGCGCCCCACGAAGGAGGCGCACTCGGGCCTGAGCAGGTTCCCCTCCACCCGGGTGCCGCCGATGGGATTGGGCCGGTCGAGGACCACCACCGGCTTTCCCTGGCGGGCCGCGGCCTCCAGGCAGTGGGTCAGGGTCCAGATGAAGGTGTAGACCCGGCAGCCCACGTCCTGCAGATCCACCAGCAGCAGATCGATGGGGGCGAGCATCGCGGCCGTGGGGACCCGGTTTTCCCCGTAGAGGCTGTAGACCGGCAGACCGAGTAGCGGATCGCGGGTATCCGCCGAGGCGATCATGTTGTCCTGTTTTTCGGCGCAAAAACCATGCTGCGGGCTGTAGAGGGCCGTCAGTTGTCCGGGCAGGCGGCGGGCGATGCGCAAGCGGGCGTGGACCAGACGCCGGTCCACCGAGGCCGGGTTGCACAGCAGCCCCAGGCGCCGGCCTTGCAGCCATCGGGGCGGGGCCGCCAGCAGGGCTTCGAGTCCGCTGATCACTCGGGTCATGGGGCGTCTCCTTCCGGGCAGGGTGATGTCGCGAGCCGGTCCGTTTCCGCAGCTCAAGGCTTTACCACAATTGCAGACCGCTGACAAAGCGGTGCGCAGATCGCTTCGGGTGCGGTCAATCCAGGGATCGGTGGAAGGCGTCCTTCCGGCAGGAAGTCGCCCCGGGGCCTTGACGAAATCGTGCCGGACCGCATGGAGCGGCCGCATCCCGGGCGACAAAGCCGCCGGGGCGCCGTCAAAAACCTTGACAAGGACCTTGGGGCGCCATAAAAAAATAGATTTCCGCCGATTCGCCATGAGTTGGGGTCCGGATTGTGGAGAGGAGAAGGCTGCTTGTCCCTGGTGCGCAAAGACATCGTCGTGATCGTCGGCAATTACGGCAGCGGCAAGACAGAAGTGGCCATCAATCTGGCGGTCTACCACCGGCGGGCGGGTTTTTCCGTCAGTGTGGCGGACCTGGACCTGGTCAACCCGTATTTTCGCACCCGTGAAGCGCGGCGCCCCCTGGAAGCGCTGGGGGTGCGCGTGGTCCTGCCGCCGGATCGCTATCTGACGGCCGACCTGCCGATTCTCGATCCGGCGGTGGCCGGGTTGATCCGCCGGCCCAGCCAGGTGACGATCCTGGACGCCGGGGGCAACGATGTGGGGGCCACGGTGCTGGCTTCGCTGAACCACGTGCTGGCGGCCGCCAGCGTCGAAATGCTCCAGGTGGTCAATCCGTTCCGCCCCTTCACCGAGACCGTCGAGGGCTGCCAGCGGATCCGGGCCCAGATCGAGGCGGCGGCCCGGCTGCCCGTCGCCGGCTGGATCGGCAACGCCCATCTCATGGACGAAACGACGCCCCAAGACCTCATGGAAGGGTACCGTTTCGTCACCACTCTGGCCGAACGCAGCGGGCTGCCCCTGCGCTGCGTCACGGCGCCGGTCCATCTGGCGGCGGGGCTGCCCAGGGATCAGTGGACCTGCCCGCTGCTGCCCATCGAGCGCCAGCTCGTGCCGCCCTGGCGCCGTCCCTTATCGCTGACGCCGGCCCGCTAGCGGGCCCAATCTTTCACAAAGGAGTCGATTCCCATGGCCCACCAACACCACATCGATACCGAGCGCTGCAAGGGGTGCGGCCTGTGCGTGGCCGTGTGTCCCAAGCAGGTGCTCGACATCGCCGAGACGGTCAATACCCGAGGCTATTTCCCCGCCTACCAGGCCCGACCCGAGGACTGCGTCCGGTGCGCCTTGTGCTGCACCATGTGCCCGGACGTGGCCATCACCATCACCGAATGCGACAGCGCCCCCAGCGGGGCGTGTTGAGGGGAGGCAACACCATGGGCAAAATCCTCATGAAGGGCAACGAGGCCATCGGCGAGGCCGCCATCCGCGCCGGCTGCCTCAACTACTTCGCCTACCCCATCACGCCCCAGAGCGAGGTGGCCGAATACCTCTCCTGGCGCATGCCCGAGGTGGGCGGCGTGTTCCTGCAGGGGGAAAGCGAGGTGGCCGTGGGCTACATGCTCTTCGGGGCCGCCGGGGCCGGAGAGCGGGTCTTCACCACCTCCTCGAGCCCCGGCATCAGTCTGATGAGCGAGGCCATCAGCTACATCGCGGCGGCCCAGCTGCCGGCGGTCTTCGTCAACATCATCCGCGGCGGTCCCGGACTGGGAGGGATCCTGCCCAGCCAGGGGGACTATTTCCAGGCCACCAAAGGCGGAGGGCACGGCGACTACCGCCTCCTGGTGATGGCGCCGGCCAGCGTCCAGGAGACGGCCGAAATGGTCATGCAGGCCTTTCCCCTGGCCGAGAAATACCGCAACCCGGTGATGATCCTGGGCGACGGGCTTATCGGCCAGATGATGGAGCCGGTGGAATTCCCCGATCACCTGCGCACCGCGCCGAGCAACAAGGACGAGTGGGCCAGCAGCGGCATGAGCACCCGGGGCAGCTCCCGGCGCAACCTGGTCAAGAGCCTTTTTCTCGATCCGGAGACCCTCAACAATCAGAACCTGCTGCTCAAGGCCAAGTATGATCGCATGAAACGCGAGGAGGTGCGCTACGAGGGCTACAACCTCCAGGGCGACTACCGGGTGTTGATCGTCAGCTACGGGACCATGAGCCGGGTCTGCCGCACCGCGGTGGACAACCTCAAGGCCCAGGGCCTCGAGGTGGGCCTGTTGCGGCCCCAGACCCTCTTCCCCTTTCCCGAACGGGCCATCCGCGAGGCCGCGGGGAAATCGACCTGCCGGGCGGTGATCAGCATCGAGATGAGCATGGGCCAGATGGTCGAGGACGTGGAGCGCTCGGTGCGCGGAATCCGGTCGGTCCACTGGTACGGCAAGTGCGGCGGGGACGTGCCCACCCCGGAAGAGATCATGGAGGTCGTACGCGACCTGGACGACGGCGGTTGCCAGACCCCCGGCTGCATCTGCGACAAGGAGTGAACCAGACATGGCCAAGACATTCACCAAACCGAGGTCCCTCTCCGATCAATACACCCACTACTGCCCCGGATGCACCCACGGCGTCATCCACCGCCTGGTGGCCGAGACCATCGACGAACTGGGGGTCATGGAGCGCACGGTGGGCATCGCCCCGGTGGGCTGCGCCGTGCTGGCCTACAACTACTTCAACTGCGACTTCCAGGAGGCGGCCCACGGACGGGCCCCGGCCATGGCCACCGGCATCAAGCGCGTGCGGCCGGACCTGGTGGTCTTCACCTACCAGGGAGACGGCGACCTGGCCAGCATCGGCATGGGCGAGATCGTGCACGCGGCCAATCGCGGCGAGAAGTTCACCACCATCTTTGTCAACAATGCCGTCTACGGGATGACGGGCGGGCAGATGGCCCCCACCACCATGCCGGGTCAGCGGACCACCACCTCGCCGGCCGGACGCGACGTCCAGCAGGTGGGGATGCCCATCAAGGTGGCCGAACTGCTGGCGGCCCTGCAGACCCCGGCCTTCATCAGCCGGCAGACGGTGATCGACCCCAAGAGCATTCGCAAGGCCAAACAGGCGATCCGCCGGGCCTTCGAATACCAGGTCGCCGGGCGGTGCTTTTCCCTGGTGGAGGTGCTGAGTACCTGCCCCACCAACTGGGGCAAGACCCCCCTGGAAGCGGTGGACTGGGTGCGCGACACCATGCTGCCCTATTACCCGCTGGGGGATCTGAAAACCCCCGAGGATTGACAGCGGCCGGCGGCAATGCGGCCCGAAAGGGAGTCGATATGCAAAGCGAAGTCAAGTTCGCCGGCTTCGGCGGCCAGGGGATTCTGCTCAGCGCCAAGATCCTGGCCCATGCCGCCCTGGAAGCCGGCCACGAGGTGGTCTGGATTCCTTCCTACGGCCCGGAAATGCGCGGCGGCACGGCCTACTGCACCGTGGTGATCGGCGATCGGCCCATCGGTTCGCCGATCATCAAGAATCCGCGCCATCTGATCGCCATGAACCGGCCGTCGCTGGAGAAATTCGCCGCCACCATCCGGCCCGGAGGGGTGATCCTGATCAACCAGTCCCTGGTACCCATCGGCTCGGGACGCGACGACGTGGACGAGCTGGCGGTTCCGGTCAACGAGCTGGCCGTTGCCGCCGGCAGTCTGCGGGCGGCCAACATCGTGGCCCTGGGGGCTTTCGTGGCCCGCAGCCGGATTCTGGACTTCACCCTGCTGCGCCGCTGCGTGGAGGCGGAATTCGCCGCCAAGCCCAAGGTGTTGCGGATCAATCAGGACGCCCTGGAAAAGGGGCGCGCGGCCGCGGTGGGCTGAACCTCGACGTCGACACCGCAAGGGGCTTGGCGGGGCATGCATCTTCCACCACTGCTGGTCACCATCGATGGGCCGGCCGGAGCCGGCAAGACCACCGTCAGCCGCATGCTGGCCCAGCGTCTGGGGTATCGCTACGTGGATACCGGGGCGCTGTACCGGGCGGTGGCTCTGGCGGCCCTGGAGGCCGGGGTGGCGGCCGATGACGACGACGCCCTGGATCGGCTGTGCCGGCGTTTGACCCTGGAGCTGAGGGACGTTCCCCAGGGGGAGGGGCGTCTGTTTCTGAACGGGGCCGATGTCACCGACCAGCTTCGCACCCGCCCGGTCACGGCCATGGCCTCGGCCGTTTCGGCGCGCGCACCGGTGAGACGTTTTCTGCTGGACCTGCAGCGCCGCCTGGGAGAGCGCAAACAGGCCGTCTTCGAGGGGCGCGACATGGGCACGGTGGTCTTCCCCGAGGCGGAGGTCAAGTTTTTTTTGGACGCCAGCCTGGCCGAACGGGCGCGGCGGCGCCATGCCGAAATGAATCCGGCGGATCGGCCGCCTCTGGAAACGGTGGCGGCCGAGATCCAACGCCGCGACCGCAGCGATTCCCAGCGGGACCTGGCCCCTCTGCGGCCCGCCGCGGGGGCCGTGCCCATCGACGCCACCGCGCAAAGCCCCGAAGGGGTCGTGGCGGTTATGCTGGCCCACATCGCGGCCCGCGCCGCGGGCCCGTCGCCCCCGGCCGGATCCTGAGGCCGCCGGCGGACGCCATTTTCCCTGTTGTCTTTTAGCCAGGTCTCTGGTAAGGACTGCCGTTGTACCCGGGGGCCGCAGGTCGGTCCCCGAGAATTTTCAAGGCCGAGGGGGAGCTGTATCTAAATGGAAAACAATGACAAAATCGATGCCACAACCACCCAAGAAACCCAGGACCCGGGGTTGACGCCGGAGGCGGAAGACGCCGCCGCCAGCGGGGAAAGCATGGAGAACCTCATGGAGATGTACGAGGAAAGCTTCAAGCGTTTCGCCGAGGGCGAGGTCGTCAACGGGCGGATCATCTCCGTCGACAAGGACCATGTGCTGGTCGACATCGGCTACAAGAGCGAGGGGCAGATCCGCATCAACGAGTTCAGGGACGAGAACGGAGAACTGCAGGCCGAGGTCGGCGACTCCGTCGAAGTCATGGTTGAATGGTGGGACGACGAAAACGAAGTCGTCGTGCTCTCCAAGGAGAAGGCCGAAAAGGTCAAGGTCTGGGAGGAGATCAAGGAGGCCTACGACAACGATTCGACCATCGAGGGCACCATCACCTCCCGGGTCAAGGGCGGCTTTTCGGTGGACATCGGTGTCCAGGCCTTTCTGCCCGGCAGCCAGGCGGATCTGCGTCCCATCCGCAATCTGGACGAAATGGTGGGCAAGACCTTCGAATTCAAGATCCTCAAGTACAACCGCAAGCGCAGCAACATCGTGCTGTCGCGGCGGGTGATCCTCGAGGCCGAGCGCGAGGCCAAGCGCAGCGCCACCCTGGCGTCCATCGAAGAGGGCAAGGTGGTGGACGGGGTGGTCAAGAACATCACCGAGTACGGCGTCTTCGTCGATCTGGGCGGGGTCGACGGACTGCTGCACATCACCGACATTTCCTGGGGACGGGTCAAGCATCCGTCGGATCTGTTCACCATCGGCGACGAGATCCGGGTCAAGATCCTGAGCCTCGACCTGGAAAAAGAACGGGTCTCCCTGGGGATGAAGCAGCTTACGGCCGATCCGTGGACCACCGCGGTGGACAAGTATCCGGTGGGCTCGCGGGTCACCGGACGGGTGGTGAGCCTCACCGATTACGGCGCCTTCGTGGAATTGGAGGAAGGCATCGAGGGGTTGATCCACGTTTCGGAAATGAGCTGGACGCGCAAGATCCGGCACCCCTCCAAGGTGGTGGCGGTGGGCGACGAGGTCGATGCGGTGGTGCTGGACCTCAAGCCCGATGCCCGGCGCATCTCTCTTGGCATGAAGCAGGCCCGTCCCAACCCCTGGGATGTGATCAACGAAAAGTATCCGGTGGGCACCACCATCGAGGGCAGGATCAAGAACATCACCGATTTCGGCCTTTTCATCGGCATCGACGAGGGGATCGACGGTCTGGTGCACATCAGCGATCTGTCCTGGACCAAGCGCGTCAAGCACCCCAGCGAGATTTACAAGAAAGGCGATCTGGTGCAGGCGGTGGTCCTGGACATCGACAAGAAGGCCGAACGCTTTTCGCTGGGCATCAAGCAGCTCCAGTCCGATCCCTGGGAGACGGTCAACCAGCGCTACGAGGTGGGCAAGGAGATCACCGGCACGGTCACCAACCTGACCGACTTCGGCGTCTTCATCGAGCTGGAGGAGGGGATCGAAGGGCTGGTCCACGTCTCGGAAATCAGCAAGGAAAAGATCAAGACCCCGGTGGGGATGTTCAACGTCGGCGACCTGATCACCGCCCGGGTGATGAACATCAACAGCGACGAGCGGCGCATCGGCCTGTCCATCAAGCGCCTCGATATGGAAGACGACCAGGCACTGCTGAGCGAATACGTCAACAGCATGAAGCCGGCCACTTCCACCTTCGGCGAGCTGCTGCGCGAAAACCTGCAGGAGAAGCTCGGCGGCAGCCAGAACAGCCGGGACGAATAGACGCGCCCTTCGCGCAATCCCGGCGCAATTCGCGATCCGACCCGACGACCGGTGAAGCCCTTGCGGCTCCACCGGTCGTTTTGCCTGCAGATGAAGCGGATCGATTGGGGAGGCCCCATGTTTGCACGCCGCCATCCATTCCTGTTTTTCACCCTCGTGCTGAGCGCCATCGGCGCCGTGACGGTCACCGTGATCGGTGTGCTGGTGGCCTTGGTGGTGGGACGCGCCGGCCTGGCCGCCGATCCGGCCGAAGGGCCCCGGGTGGGGATCGTGGAGGTTTCCGGGATGATCGCCGATGCCACCGAGATCCTTGAGGACCTCAAGAAGATGCGGCAGGATGACACCATCGGGGCCATCGTCCTGCGCATCGATTCGCCCGGGGGGGCGGTGGCCCCTTCCCAGGAGATTTTCCGGGCGGTCCGCCAGGCTGGAAAGACCAAGAAAGTGGTGGCTTCGATGGGCGCCGTGGCCGCCTCGGGGGGCTATTACGCCGCTGCGGCGGCCGACGGCATCGTGGCCAGCCCGGGGACCATCACCGGCAGCATCGGGGTCATCATGGGCTTCGCCAATTTCGGTCGACTGCTGGAAAAGATCGGTCTGACCCCGGTGGTGATCAAAAGCGGGGATTTCAAGGACCTGGGCTCGCCCATGCGTGAAATGAAGCCGGTGGAGCGGGATGTGCTGCAGCGTCTCAGCGACGGCATCCACCGCCAGTTCATCCGCGACGTGGCCCAGGGGCGCGCCATGGCCCAGGATCGTGTAGAAGCCCTGGCCGACGGCCGGATTTACACCGGCGAGGAGGCCCAGGCCCTGGGGCTGGTGGATCGGCTGGGCAACCTGGAAGATGCCGTCGACTGGGCCGGCGAACTGGCGGGACTCCCAGGTCCGGTGGAGGCGGTCTACGCGCGCCCGAAACGGTTTTCATGGCTTGAAACCTTCATCGAGACCCGCCTGGGCCGGCTGCTGGAGCGCACGGCCCAGGGGGCAACGGTCATGCGGATGCCGCAGGCCTACTAGCCTTCGGCCCTCGGGCGGCGGCCTTCCTGAACGGGCGCGATCCACGACCCTTTTACAGACTGCTCACCTCACCGAGTCCTTGACGCAGGACCAGCGGCTCATCGTCGATGAGGGAGATTACGCTGGAGGGCTGGCCGGGGGCCGGCCCGCCGTCGATGACCAGATCGAGACGGCTGCCGAAATAGTCGTGGATCAGGGAGGGATCGTCGAAAAGCTCGCCATCGGGGGTTTTGGCGCTGGTGGAGATGATGGGGTTGCCCAGGGCCAGGACCAGGGCCAGGCAGATGGCGTTGTCCGGAACCCGGATGCCGGCGGTGCGGCGTTTGGTGAGCATGGTCTTGGGCACCAGCTTGGAGCCTTCCAGAATGAAGGTGTAGGGGCCGGGCAGAAGCCGGCGCATGGTCTTGTAGGCGTAGTTGGATACCTTGGCCCAGTTGCTGATGTGCTTCAGATCGGAACAGATGAAGCTGAACGGTTTCTTCTTGTCGCGCTGGCGCAGCTGGTAGATCTTTTCGATGGCCCGCTTGTTCATGATGTCGCAACCGATCCCGTACTGGGTGTCGGTGGGATAGGCGATGATGCCGCCGCGGCGCAGGATTTCGGCCGCCTGGGAGATCAGCCTCTCGGGCGGATTATGGGGGTTGATTTCCATGAGCATGGGCGTTGCGGGCTCCCGTGGTCAAAGCGGTCTCGCCCCGGGGCGGCCGCTGGGTGAGGAAGGGTCCTTATAGCCCATTCCCCGTCGGCTGGCAAGGACGGGCCGGGCCTCGCGGTTGCCATCGGTGCGGGCATCTGCTATGCGGAGTCATCCGGCGGCGGCCTGCTGTCCACCCGCTTCCGGAAACCCCATTGGACTGGACAATCTTGTGGAGGGATTTTCCCATGATGAGCATTCCGCCCGAAGAGGCCTATGCATTCGATGATGTCTTGTTGGTGCCCAACTATTCCGACATCCTGCCCAGGGACGTGGATCCCCGCACGCGCCTGACGCGCAACATCGCCCTGAACATCCCCATCGTCAGCGCCGCCATGGATACGGTGACCGAGGCGCGCACGGCCATCAGCATGGCCCGGGAGGGAGGGCTCGGCTTCATCCATCGCAACATGGCGATCGAAAGCCAGGTGCTGGAGGTGAGCAAGGTCAAGAAGAGCGAAAGCGGCATGATCATCGATCCGGTGACCATCGACCCGGATCGTCCCATCCGCGAGGTGCTGGCCCTGATGGAGGAGTATCGCATCAGCGGGGTGCCGGTGATCAAGAGCGGGCAACTGGTGGGGATCGTCACCAACCGCGACCTGCGTTTCGAGACCGAGCTGGACCGCCCGGTAGCCGCGGTGATGACCAAGGAAAACCTGGTGACGGTGGGCGAGGGGATCGGCCTGGAGGAATCCAAGCGGCTCTTGCACCAGCACCGCATCGAAAAGCTGCTGGTGGTGGACAAGACCGGGCGGCTCACCGGAATGATCACCATCAAGGACATCGAAAAGATCAAGAAATACCCCAACGCCTGCAAGGACAGCCTGGGGCGCCTGCGGGTCGGCGCCGCGGTGGGTGTGGGGCCGGACATGGAGGAGCGCGCCGAGGCCCTGCTCAAGGCCGGGGCGGACATCCTGCTGATCGACACCTCCCACGGACACTCCCAGAACGTCATCGATGCGGTCCAGCGCCTGAAGCGCACGTTCAAGGAGGTCGAAGTGATCGCCGGCAACGTCGCCACGGCCGAAGGCACGCGCGACCTCATCCAGGCGGGCGTCGACGCGGTCAAGATCGGGATCGGCCCCGGCTCCATCTGCACGACCCGAGTGGTGGCCGGGGTGGGGGTGCCTCAGCTGCCGGCGATCATGACCTGCCGGCCCGTCTCCGAAGTGACGGGCGTGCCGCTCATACCCGACCGCGTCATCTCCCTTCAGGGCGAACTCACCAAGCGGCTCGGCGCGCGGCC
>CALJLV010000156.1 GCA_937982505.1 uncultured Desulfobacteraceae bacterium
CCATCGCCGCCTTCTTGCCGATGGCCGTGCCATAGGCCTCCAGAAACCAGTGCATGCCTCCTCCGGTGTTTCTGCCTGTCGCGGGTTGCGCTTGGGCGCAATCGCTTGTTGACGAAGATCGGTTTTCAGGTTTAAATTCATTGCTCTTGGCAAAGCGCGCTTCAGCAAAAATCACGCCAATAAAGAAAAGCCGGGACGGAAAGAATCCGGCGGGGTGAACGCCTGCGGCACCGGGGCCGGACAGGATGGTGTGATCCGGTGGGCGGTGGGCTGTTTGCGGTGGTGGCCAATTTTGGCCACAAGATGGCCGTTTTCCACCGGCGCCGAATGCGCCAGGGTTGCCGCCTCGCCGATGATCCGGTCAGTGGCGCTAGAAGAGCCCGGCCTGTCGGTGGACGGCACCCCATCGCCGGCACCGCAGAGGTCGTGGCGTGCAAATTGCATCCTTCTGGCGCCACCCTTTGTATCGTCCCTCCGTCCTGCAAGATGGCCCGTGGAAGGTGAGACCCTGTAACGCAACGATTCAACAAAGAAAGGAAGATGTCATGAAGAAAAAAGGGTACGGCATTCTGGTGGTCGCGATTGTTCTGGGTTTGGTTTTAGGCGGCACCGCCCTGGCGGCCAAGAAGCGCTTGGCCTTTGGTGGCGGTCCGACCGGCGGTACCTTTCAGTACTTTGCCAACGGCATCGCCATTCTGCTGTCCAAAAGCATCCCTGACCTGGAGGTTTCCAGCGAAGGCACGGGCGGTTCCGTGGAAAACCTGAAGCGGCTCAATGCCGGCGATATCGATTTCGGCATCGTCTATTCGGTGGACATGTGGCTGGGCCAGAAAGCCCAACTGCCCCAGGATACCAAGGAGTACAAAAAGGTCCGGCCATTGTCCTACCTGTACGGGGCTCCCGTGCAACTCGTAGTGCGCAAGGATTCCGGTATCACCGATGTCCGGCAGCTGGAAGGCAAGCGCGTGGCCGTGGGCAACGCCGGGGCCGGGGTTGCCCTGGTGTCGGAGCGATTCTTCACGGCTTTGGGCATCTGGGACAAAATCGATCGCCAATATCTTGGCTACTCTCCTGCGGCCTCTGCCCTTGCGGACAACAAGGTTGACGCCTTCGTCGTCTTCGTGGGCTATCCCAACGCCTCGGTGATCGAGGCCAGCACCACCAATGACATCCTCCTGCTGGATGTGGACAAGGCCGCCCGGGAATCGGGGTTCTACGACAAATGGCCGGCCTACGCTCCGACGATCATTCCCGCCGGCACCTATAAAGGCCAGGATCAGGACATCCCCACCTTTCAGGACTCGACAATCTGGTGCTCGCGTGACGGGGTGGACGAGGAAACCGTTTACCAGGCCATGAAAGTCGTCTACTCCAAGGAGGGCCTGGAACAGATGGTGATCGCCCACAAGGCCGCCAGGGAAATGTCGATCAAAACCGGCATCAACGGGATTCCCATTCCCATGCACAAGGGTGCCGAAAAATTCTGGACCGAACAGGGCGTGGCAATCCCCGATGCCATCAAGGCCAAATGAGTTGCACCGGGGCGCCCCGCCGAACGTTTTCTCGGGCCGCCCTGGTTGAAATCTGGCCGCTGGCCTCATCGTGGCGTCAAACGCCGGTTCCCGCGTGCCCTTCCGGGCTGGCGGGAACCGGTGCGTGTCACCCGGAGCCGCAACCCGTCGCCCGACCTTAGGATGCCTTTCGCGGTGCGGGGGGAAAACGCAACGACAACCCAGGAGCAAGGTTCGCCCCTCTCCGCATTCACGCGCGTGCCCAAACAGGCGAGGTAACGTATGTCCACCGAAAAGTTGCAGCCGTCTCCTACTCCTGGGAGTGAAGCGGCCGATGCCGGCATCGAGCAGAACGAAAAGGTCAAGAAATATCTTGAAAAAGAGGAAAAGAGCACCCGCAAGACCAGGGGATTCTGGTTCTGGGTGGCCTCGGTGCTGATGGCGGCGCTGGTGCTGGTCTACTTCTACTCTTCGGGCGTCAGACCGATTTCCGCGCAGATGCACCGTGGCATCTACGTGCTGCTGACGTATGCTTTGGTCTTCATCCTTTATCCGGCCGGTTCCCGCTGGATGCGACCGATCTTGTGCGCCCTGATGGGCATCGGTTTGACGGGCGCGGCCTCGGTGGCCTTTTTTTTCAAGGACATCAACGCGTTCGACAATCTTGTGGTGAACGTAAAGGATCTGTTGCTCGACGAGGGTCTGGGGCCGGCCCTGGGCGCCATGGGCCCTTTGTGGATGATCCTGATTTTTGGATTGGGACTGGGCGCCGTGCTCTATGCCATCGGCCTCTGGGGCGACCGGCGTTTTCCCCATGCGCCGAGCCTGACGGACATCCTCTTCTTCCTTTCCTCCGCGACGGTGGTCGTTTACTGGATCATCGAGTTTGAGAGCCTGAACTACCGCATGGGAAGCGAGACGGCCCTCGACTTCTACGCAAGTTTCATCGGCATCATCATTTCCCTGGAAGTGGCGCGTCGGGTCTTGGGCTGGTCGTTTACGCTCATCGGTATCGGCTTCATTCTCTACTGCCTTTTCGGCCCTTACATGCCTGAAATTTTCGCCCACCGCGGCTTTCGCTTCGAGCGTGTGGTGAACTACCTCTATCTGACCCAGGACGGCGTGTTCGGGGTCATGGCCGACGTGCTGGCCACCTATGTCATTCTTTTCATCTTCTTTGGCGCCTTTCTCCAGAAATCCGGCGCCGGACGATTTTTCATCGACCTGCCCCTGGCCATCGCCGGGCGCACGGCCGGCGGTCCGGCCAAGGTGGCCGTCATCGCCTCGGCCCTTTTCGGTTCCATCTCGGGGTCGGCCATCGCCAATACCGTGGCCACAGGCGCTTTTACCATCCCGATGATGAAGAGGGCGGGGTTCAGGCCCCACGTGGCCGGGGCCATCGAGCCGGCGGCCTCCATCGGCGGGATGTTCATGCCGCCCGTGATGGGTGCCGGCGGCTTCCTGATGGCCGAGCTGACGGGAATTCCCTACGCCAGCATCATGCTCATGAGCGTCTTTCCCGCCTTTCTCTACTTTCTGGCCGTTTTGACCATGGTGCATTTCGAGGCCAAGAAGTTCGGCATCGAGGGGCTCACCGGTCTTCCCAAAGCCTCCGAAACACTCAAGCAACAGTGGTACATGGCGCTGCCGTTGCTGATCATCATCGTTTTGATGCTCATGGGCTTCTCGCCGGGTTTCTCCGCCTTTTGGGCCACCCTGTCGTGCATCCTGGTCAGCTGGGTGAAAAAAGAAACCCGCATGGGCCCCAAGGAGATCTGGGAGGCGATGCTCACAGGCGCCCGTAACACCATTGTCATCGGCGCCACCGTGGGGGTTATCGGCGTCATCGTCGGGGCCATCGCCCTGACCGGGATCGGGTTGAAATTTTCCGACATCATCATCACCCTGGCCGGCGGGAATCTGGCCATCGCCATCATCCTGATCGGGCTGGCCTCCCTGGTTCTCGGCATGGGGGTCCCGGTGACCGCCGCCTATCTCATCGTTGCCGTGCTGGCCGTTCCGGCTCTGGGAGAAATGGGCGTGATGCTGGTGGCGGCCCATCAGATCGTCTACTGGTTCAGCCAGGATTCGAACATTACACCGCCGGTCTGCGTGGCGGCCTACGCCGGTGCCGCCGTGGCCGGATCCGATCCCTGGAAGACCGGCTGGACGAGCTTCAAGTTCGCCAAGCTGCTCTATGTGATGCCCTTCCTGTTCGCCTACACGCCCGAGATTCTGATCAAGAACTGGGACATGGTGCCGGCCGAGCCGTTTCCGCTGACCGCGGTGCTCTTTTCCTTTTTCTCGGCCACCTCGGGGACCCTGGCCTTTTCGGCCCTCACCATGGGCTACCTGGTGCGCCGCACAACCTTGCTGGAATGGCTCTTTTTCGCCGCGGCGACCGTCCTGTGCTTTGTTCCCGGCGTGGTGACGGACCTGACGGGGATCGGCATGGTGGCGGGCTTGTGGTGGTGGCAGAAACGCAAGAACCGCCTGGAGGAGGAGGCCATGCGCCTGCAGGCCGCCTGAACCGCGGCAGGGCCGATGGGAAATGCGATTGACACCCGGCGCCGGCTCTGCGTAAAGAGACGCCAAGGGCTTGGCGAGGATTGCCCGGCTGTCCACCTGAATCACGAATGAAGAAAGGGACCCCCATGGAACTGCCCAGTGTATCGATCAAGCGGATTCTCTACACCACCGACCTGTCCTGGAGCGCGCGCTTCGCCTTCTCCTACGCCCTCGATCTGGCCGGGCAGTACCAGGCGAGCCTGGTCATTTTGCACGTGCTGGAGGAAGTCCCGGACCTGGACCGCAAGATCACCGGATACGTCAGCGAGAAGGAATGGGACGAGATTCGGGCCCGCAACGAGGAAGATGCCCGCCAGCAGCTCATCGGCAAGCGTCGCGACAGCGGCCTGATCAAAGACGTGCTCACCAAGTTCCACCAAAGCCTGCGCCAGGACAGCGGACCGCAATCTTTCGGATCGGACGAGATCATCCTGGAACGGGGCAACGCGGTGCAGAAGATCATCCAGGTGGCCAAGGACCGCCAGTGCGACCTGATCGTCATGGGCACCCACGGGCAGGGAACCCTGGCCGACGCCATGCTCGGCAGCACGGCCCAGCGGGTGCTGCGCCGCTCTCCGGTGCCGGTGCTGGTGGTCCGGCTGCCCAACTGAACGACAGGCCGCGGTGGACGCGGCCAAACGCGAATCGGCCTTTGGCCCCCCGGGGCGATGCCGAGGCATTTCATCAAGGAGGCAAGCAGATGGACAAGAAAGTCACGGTGGTCGGGGCCGGCAACGTCGGCGCCACCGCCGCCCAGCGGCTGGCGGAAAAGGAACTGTGTGACGTGGTGCTGGTGGACATCATCGAGGGGGTGCCCCAGGGCAAGTCCCTGGACCTGATGGAGGCCGCCCCCATCGAGAAGCACGACGCCAAGCTGACCGGGACCAACGGCTACGAGGCCAGCGCCGGCTCCGACGTGGTGATCATCACCGCCGGGATTCCGCGCAAGCCTGGCATGAGCCGCGACGATCTCATCGCCACCAACGCCGGGATCATGAAGAAGGTGGTGGGCCAAGTGGCCAGGTATTCGCCCGGGGCGGTGCTGATCATCGTCTCCAATCCCTTGGACGCCATGTGCCATGTGGCCCATGAGGTCTCCGGATTTCCCAAGAACCGGGTCCTGGGGATGGCCGGGGTCCTCGATTCGGCCCGCTTCCGCACCTTCATCGCCATGGAGCTCAACGTGTCGGTGGAAAACACCCACGCCTTCGTGCTCGGGGGGCACGGCGATACCATGGTCCCCTTGCCGCGCTTTTCCACCGTGGCCGGAATTCCCATCACCGAACTGATGTCCGCCGACCGGATCAAGGCCCTGTGCGAGCGGACGGCCAACGGCGGCGCCGAGATCGTCGGCCTGCTCAAGACCGGCAGCGCCTACTATGCGCCGGCCTCGGCGGCGGTGGAAATGGCCGAGGCGATTTTGAAGGACAAGAAGAAGATCCTGCCCTGCGCGGCCTATCTGCAGGGCGAATACGGGTACCAGGATCTGTTCATCGGCGTTCCCGTCAAACTGGGCAAGAACGGGATCGAACAGGTGATCGAAATCCAGCTCACCGCCGAGGAAAAGGCGGCCCTGGACAAGAGCGCCGCCGCCGTCCAGGGACTCAAGGACCTGCTCCAGACCCTGGGGTAATTCCGGTCCTCGCCCATCCCTGCCACCGCACCGCCCGGAATCCCGACGCGGTGCGGTTTTTTTTTCCGGATCCGCTGGGGCCCGGCGGCCACCTGTATACTTGACATATATCTCAAATATATTTTATTTCTGTCGTCCACAGGGCAAGACTTTTCTCCAACCTCGCCGAAAGACAACACCAGCGCATGGCCAGGACGGATTCCGCCAACAAACGTCTCCTTTGCGACGTGGCCTTCGATGAGATCTATCGCCGCATCATCACCCTGGGCTACGATCAGGGGCAGGTGCTGCACGAAAAGCAGCTCATGGCGGAGCTGAAAATCGGTCGCACCCCGATCCGCGAGGCCCTGCCGCGCCTGGCGGCCTGCGGGATTCTCGACTCTCATCCCAACGGGGCCTGGATCGTGCGGCCCATCACCCTGGCCAACATCAAGGCGGTCTTCGAGGCTTTGGAAATCATGGAGATGGGGGTCATCTCCCTGGCCGTGCGCCACGATCCGGGTCCCCTCATCGACGAGATGGCCGCGACCCAAAAACAGGTCGAGGCCGCCATCACTGCCGGCGACATTCTGGCCCTGGTGGAATCCAACCACCGGTTTCACATGGGGTTTTACCGGGCCGCGCGCAACGCCTACCTGGTTCACGGTCTGGACAGGATCCGCTTCGAAACCAAGCGCCTGGCCTACATCTCCTACAGTCAGAACCGCGATACGGGCCAGGTCCTGACCCGGCACTACGACGCCGTGCGCCGCGAACACGGCGCCATGATGCGCTATTTGGTCGACCGAAACCTCGAGGGGCTGCGGCAAACCTGCCTGGCCCACATCGCGGCCTTTAGGGATCGGATCATCCGTTATCTGAGCAGCTGAAAAGGACCCCTCGCATGCCCCACGGCCGTGCCGGCAACACCTGCTGGGTTGACTTGACGATCCGCACCTGTCGCGTCGCGCAGTCCTGCGAAGCCGTCGGATCTGGTGGGGGCCGGCCGCCTGGGGGGATTTTCGCAGCTTTTGGCGCCGTGGTGGCCGACGGGGTGGCCCAGGCGCGCGCCAGGTGGGCCGGGGCAGCGGTGTTGTCCCATGGAAACGCCCTTTGCCCGCCGAGCGCCATTGTGGTGACCGCCGATGCACGGCAGGCGCGCTCTTTTTGATAGGCCGTAACTGGCCGGCGTCGGGTCCGGCCGCTAGTCCACCTTCCACCCACAGAAAGGAAACATCATGAAACGCATTGCTGTCCTGACAGTCGCGGTTGTGGTCCTGGCCTTCTTTGCCGTTGCGCCTTGCGGGGCCAAAACCACCTGGAACGCCAACTCGGTCTGGCCGCCCAACAACGATCACAGCATCGGCCTGGAGCAGTTCGCCGCCAAGGTCAAGGAAGCCACCAACGGCGAGCTGGAGATCATCGTCAACTCCGGTGGCGCCCTGGGCTACAAGGGGCCCGAGCTGCTCAAGGCGGTGCGCGACGGGCTGGTGCCGGTGTCCGACATGCTCGTTTCTGGAGTGGCCGGCGACGAGAAGATCTTTCAGATCGTGACCCTGCCTTTCCTGGTCCTCGACTTCGAGGAGACCCAGCTGCTCAACAAAACCGTGCGCCCCTACTTCGACAAGGCCGCGGAAAAGTGGGGCCAGAAGATTCTGTACATCGCGCCCTGGCCGGGGGCTGGCTTGTGGACCAAGCGCAAGATCACCACCGTGGAGGACATGAAGGGCCTTAAAACACGCACCTACGACAAGAACGGGGCCCTGGTGGTGGAAGCCACGGGCGGCACGCCCTACGCCCTTCCCTTTTCCGAGGTCTATTCATCGCTGGCCACCGGCCTGATCGATTCGGTGATCACCTCGACGCCCACCGGCGTGGACGGCAAGTTCTGGGAAGTGCTCCAGTACTATCATCCGCTGAACATCACGGTGGCCACGGACATGGTCAACGTGAATCTGAAGGCCTTCAACAAGCTGGACAAAAAGACCCAGGACGCCCTGGTGGCCATCGGCCAGGAGATGGAAACCCTCATGTGGCAGAAGGTCGTCGAGACCGACAAGGCCAAGGAAGCCATCTGCAACCAGAACGGGATCGAGACCGTACCGCCCTCCAAGGAACTGCTCAAGGCCCTGGCCGAGATCACCGAGGGGATCCGCAGCGACTGGCTCAAGGACGCTCCCGAGGAGGCCAAGGCGGCCTACGCCGAGTTCATGGGCAAGGTTCAGCGATGAAATCCCTGGTCCGATGGATCGATCGACTTTCAGGAATGGGTGGAGCCCTGGCGGCGGCGATGCTGTGCGCCGGTTTGGGGTTGATCGTGGCCGAGATCGTGGCCCGCACCGCCTTTGACCACACCCTGTTCATCGCCGAGGAATACGCCGGGTACCTCATGTGCGGGCTGACTTTCTGCGCCCTGGCCTACACCCTGCGCGACAAGGGCCACATCCGCATGACCTTTCTGCTCAAGGTGGTCAAGGGACGACCGCGGATCTACCTCGACCTGGTCTGCTTCGCCGTCGGTCTGGTGTTCTGCGCCGGCCTGACCTGGTTTACCGGCCTGTTCTTCTGGGATTCGCTGATCAGCCGCTCCCAGTCGATGCAGATCTCGGAGACCTATCTGGCCATCCCCCAGTTCTTCATGCCCCTGGGCGCTTTCCTGATGACCCTCCAGTTCCTGGGCGAGATCTTCCGATCGATCCTGCTGCTCAAGGAAAAAGCGGGCGGGCTGGCGCCCCTCGGGGAGTCCGATGCCCTGGGCCGCTAGCCTTCTTTAACGGCGCGGCCGGGCAAGCGGGTCCGGCCGTGCCAGGAGGAGTCCACAACGTGGAACTTGCCAGTGTTTCGATGACCCTGCTCGCCCTGCTGGTGCTCTTCATGGGCGGGACCCTGTGGATCGGCATCGCCCTGTTCCTGGTGGGTCTGGGCGGATTCGTCTTCTTTACCGAAATCCCCTTCGGCACCATCCTGAGCAACGTGGCCTGGAACAACACCAGCGGGTCGGCCATGATGGCCCTGCCCATGTTCGTCTGGATGGGCGAAATCCTGTTTCGCAGCAAGATTTCCCAGAATCTCTTCAACGGTCTGACGCCCTGGATGGACCGGATTCCGGGGCGTCTGCTCCACGTGAACATCTTCGCCTGCACCTTCTTTGCCGCCGTGAGCGGCTCTTCGGCCGCCACCACGGCCACGGTGGGCAAGATCACGGTTCCCGAACTCAAGGAGCGCAACTACGACCAGCACCTGGCGGTGGGCTCCCTGGCCGGGGCCGGGACCCTGGGGTTCCTCATCCCCCCCAGCATGATGATGCTCGTCTACGGGATCATCGGGGACGTAAGCATCGGCAAGCTTTTCATCGCCGGGTTTCTGCCCGGGCTGCTCATCGCCGGGCTCTTCAGCGGCTACATCATCCTGCGCTGCCTGATCCGGCCGAAGCTGGCCCCGGCCGGCGCCGACCGGCATACCTGGGCCCAGCGTCTGCGGGCCATTCCGGAGATCGCCCCGGTGCTGGTGCTGATCTTCGTGGTGCTGGGCAGCCTCTACGCCGGGTGGGCCACGCCCACCGAGGCCGGAGCCGTGGGGGTGGTGGGGTCGCTGGGTTTCGCCCTGGCCACGCGCAGCATGGACTGGGCCACCTTCAGCGCCAGTCTCATGGGCGCGGTCAAGACCAGCTGCATGATCATGCTCATCGTCATGGGGGCTTCCTATCTCTCGGTGGTGGTGGGGTATCTGGGCGTCACCCGCAAGCTTACCCTGCTGGTCACCGAGATGGGCCTGTCGCCCTACATGCTCATCTTGATCCTGTCGTTTCTCTACATCATCCTCGGGTGCCTGGTGGACGGGTTTTCCATGATCGTCATGACCACCCCCATCGTTTTGCCCCTGATTTCGGTGGCGGGCTTCGATCCGGTCTGGTTCGGCATCTACCTGGTGCTGATGATCGAGTTGGCCCAGATCACCCCTCCGGTGGGCTTCAATCTGTTTGTGATCAGCAGCCTGAACAACGACGATATCCTCACCATCGCCCGGGCCGCCTTTCCCTTTTTCATGCTCATGGCCCTGGCCACGGCCCTGGTGACGGTTTTCCCGGACATCGTCATGGTGCTGCCCGACATGATGAAATAAACCCTTTTCGGTGCTCAGAATGGATGGACGGCTGATGCGAGGATTCGATCTGAACTGCGACATGGGCGAAAGCTTCGGGGCCTGGAAGATGGGCCTGGATGCCGAAGTGATCGGCCACATCACCTCGGCCAACATCGCCTGCGGGTTTCATGCCGGCGATCCCATGGTCATGGACCGGACCGTGGCCCTGGCCGCGGCCCATGGGGTCGGGGTCGGCGCCCACCCGGGGTTTGCCGACCTGAAAGGCTTCGGCCGGCGCGGCCTTGATTGCACCCCGGAGGAAATCCGCAACGATATCCTCTACCAGGTGGGCGCCCTGCGGGCCTTCTGCCAGGCGCACGGGGTCGCCTTGCAGCATGTCAAACCCCACGGGGCCCTGTACAACATGGCCGTGGGCAATGCGCCCCTGGCCCGGGCCATCGCCGAGGCGGTGGCCCGGGTGGACGAGCGCCTGATCCTGGTGACCCTGGCCGGCAGCCAGGCGCCGCTCATGAAAGAGATCGGCCAGGAGGTCGGATTGCGCGTGGCCTTGGAGGCCTTTCCGGAAAGAGGCTACACCGCCGAGGGGCGCCTGGTCTCCCGGCGCCTGCCCGGCGCGGTGATCAAGGATCCGGCCGAAGCCGCCGCCCGGGCTCTGGCCATGGCCCGCGACGGTCGCATCACGGCCGTGGACGGGACGGTGCTGGAGATGGAGATCCATACCTTGTGCGTTCACGGAGACAATCCGGCCGCTCTGGCCATCGTGGCCGAAATCCGGCGCACTCTGGCGCGGGCCGGTCTGGAAGCCCGTCCCATGGGCGCCGTTTTCTGAAAAGGAGCGCTCCGGAGTGGACAGACACGGCTACGAGCGGACCCGCTTCCGCATCTGCGGGGACCGGGCCATGCTGGCCGAGTACGGCGAAGGGGTCTCGCTGGCGGTCAACGAGCGGGTGCGGGCCATGGCCCTGGTGCTCGACCAGGAACGCCCCGAAGGGGTGGAAGGCGTGATTCCGGCCTACCGCTCCCTGGCCATCGTCTACGACCCGCTGGTGGTCGGAACCCAGGCGCTCCAGGAACGCCTGCTGGAGATGGAAGCGCGCATCGGCCGCACCCGGATTCCGCCCCCGCGCACCGTGGAGATCCCGGTGCGCTACGGCGGGGAAATGGGCCCGGATCTGCAGACCGTGGCCGCCCACAACGGGCTGACCCCCGAAGCGGTCGTACGGCTCCACACAGAGGCGATCTATCCCATCTATGCCGTTGGTTTCGCCCCGGGGTTCTGCTACCTGGGAGGCCTGGACCCGCGGCTCCACACCCCGCGCCTGGCCACCCCGCGAACCCGCGTGGCGGCCGGATCGGTGGGCATCGCCGAGACCCAAACCGGGGTCTACCCGTCGGACAGTCCCGGCGGCTGGCAGCTCATCGGGCGCACCCCGTTGAATCTGTTCAATCCGGCCCGGGTGGAGCCGTTCCTCTACCGCGCCGGGGACCGGATCCGTTTCGTACCCATCGATCCGGCCACCTTCGCCAGTATCCGGGCCGCCGAGGAGGCGCCATGAAGCCGGCCCTGCGGGTGATCACCTCCGGCCCGGCCACCACCGTCCAGGACCGGGGCCGCTTCGGGTTTGTGGACATGGGGGTTCCGGTCTGCGGCGCCCTGGACGGGTTTGCCGCCCGGGTGGCCAACCGGCTGGTGGGTAACCGGCCGGATTGCGCCGTGCTGGAGGCCACCCTGGTGGGCCCCTGCCTGGAGGTGTTGAGAGATCTGGACATCGCCGTGACCGGCGCCCGCACCGATCTGGCGGTCAATGGCCGGCGCCAGCCGGGGTGGACCACCTGTCGCGTTGCTCCCGGAGATCGCATCGAGGTGGGCGCGGCCGACAACGGGTGCCGCATCTATATCGCCGTCACCGGCGGGATCGATGTTCCCCCGGTGATGGGAAGCCGTTCCACCTACCTCGGAGGAAAGCTGGGAGGGATGAAGGGACGCGTACTGCAGGAAGGCGATCTGCTACCCTGCGCACAGGGCGAGCTTCTGGCCAGACCCCGGGCCCTGCCCTGGCACCCCCTCTATACCGGCGAGACTTGGCTACGGGCGATCCCCGGACCCCAGGACGATTTTTTCACCTCGGCCCTGGCGGTGCTTGGCGCCTCGGGCTACAGCGTCACGGCCCAGGCCAACCGCATGGGCTACCGCCTGGAAGGACCGGCCCTGATCCGAGAACCTGGGGCTGCCGCCAGCATCGTCTCCGAGGCCGTCGTGCCGGGCAGCATCCAGGTGCCGGCCGACGGGCAGCCGATCATCCTGCTCACTGAACAGACCCTGGGCGGTTACGCCAAGATCGCCACCGTGATTTCGGTGGACCTGTTCAAAGTGGCCCAGGCCCGGCCGGGGGACATCTTCCACTTCCTTCCCGTCACCCTGGCCCAGGCCCATGAGGCCCTGGCGCAATGGGTCGCCTATCTGGCATGGATCGATGCGCTTCTCGAGAGCTGAGAAGGGCGGTTCCAGGGGCGTCGGGGGTCAGGCCTTTCCGCCCAGGTAGGCGGCCTGGACCTCGGGGTTGGCCAGAAGGCTGGCAGCCGAGTCCTTCAAAACGATGCGGCCGACCTCCATCACATAGCCGCGATTGGCCAGTTTCAGGGCCGCGCGGGCGTTCTGCTCCACCAGGACCACCGTCACCCCGGCTTGGTTGATCTGGCGCACCGTGTCGAAGATGGTCTTGACCAGCAGAGGGGCCAGGCCCAGGCTCGGTTCGTCCAGGAGCAGGATGCGCGGGCTGGCCATCAGGGCCCGGCCCACGGCCAGCATCTGCTGTTCGCCCCCCGAGAGGGTGCCGGCCATCTGGTTTTCGCGCTCCTTGAGGCGCGGGAAGAGATCGAAGACCCATTCCAGGTTCTGGCGGATCTTTTGCGCGTCGCTGGAGGTATAGGCTCCCAGATTGAGGTTTTCACGCACCGTGAGGGTGCCGAAGACCCGCCGGCCCTCGGGAGCCTGGGCCACCCCCCGGGACACGATGTCGTGGGCCGGCATCCGGTGCAGGGGCTCGCCGTCGAACAGAATTTCTCCCTGGCTGGTCTTGACCAGACCGCTGATGGCCATCAAGGTGGTGGACTTTCCGGCGCCATTGGCCCCCAGGATGGTGACGATCTCCCCCTGCTCGACCGAGATGTCGATCCCGTGCAGCGCTTCCACGTTGCCGTACTTGACGTGCAGATTCTCGATCTTCAGCAGCATCGGCTCACTCCTCCTCGGTGCCCAGGTAGGCCTCGATCACCCGCGGGTTGGCCTGAATCTCCCGGGGACCGCCTTCGGCGATCTTGGCCCCGTTTTCCAGCACCACGATCTTTTCACAGGCCTTCATTACCAGGCTCATGTCGTGCTCGATCAGCAGCACGGTGACCCCCCGGGCCTGGATCTGGCGGATGGTGTCGATCAGTCGGGCCGTCTCCTGGTCGTTCATCCCCCCGGCCGGTTCGTCAAGGATGATCAGACGCGGTTCGGTGGCCAGGGCCCGGGCCACTTCCAGCAGCCGCTGATTACCGTAGGACAGGTTCTCGGCCAGGTTCATGGCCTGATTTTCGAGCTTGACGAAGCGCAGCTCGGCCAGGGCCTTGTCCAGGGCCCTGGCCTCCTCGGCGCGCTGCCAGGGAGGCTGGAACATGGCGGCGATGCTGCCCGATTTCATGCGGCAATGGCATCCGGCCAGCACGTTTTCCAGGGCCGTGAGCTTCTGAAAGAGACGGATGGTCTGAAAGGTGCGCGCGACACCCAGGGCCACGATCCTGTGGGTGGGCAGGCTGCCGATCGGGCGGCCGTCGAAAACGATCTGGCCGTTGTCGGCCCGGTAGTTGCCGGTGATCAGATTGAAGACCGTGGTCTTGCCCGCCCCGTTGGGGCCGATCAGTCCGACGATGGATCCGGCCGGTACGTCGAAGCTGACATTGTTGACGGCCATCAGGCCGCCGAAGCGTTTGGTGAGGTGCTCCAGGTGCAGCAGGGTCATGCGGCCTCCTCGGGTTCGGCCGAACCGTCAAGGCGGTAGGCGCGCGGCTGGGGCGGCAGAATTCCCTCGGGTCTGAAGATCATCATCCCAATCATGACGGCACCGAAGACCAGCATGCGGGCCGTGGCAAACTGCCGGAAGAGTTCGGGCAGGCCGATGACCAGAAATGTGCCCAGGATCACGCCGGGAATCGATCCGCGTCCGCCGAGCAACACGATCATGAACAAGAGCACCGATTCCCAGAAATTGAACGATTCGGGCGCGATGATCGTCATCTTGGCGGCAAACAGGGTCCCGCAGAATCCGGCCCAGACCGCGCCGATGACAAAGGCGATGAGCTTGTAATGGGCCGTGTCAATGCCGCTGCCGGCGGCGGCCACATCGTCTTCACGAATATAGTTCAGGGCCCGTCCGAAGCGGGAATGCTCCAGCTTGTGAAACAGAAAAATCGTCACGGCCACGAAAAACCAGATCAGATAAAAAAACTGTGCCGGGGTGCGGATCTTCATCCCGAAGACCGTGGGCCGGTCGATGCCGAAGATTCCGTTGGCCCCCCCCGTGATCCCGAAGACGTTGTTGATCAGGGCGATGCGCACGATCTCCACGAAACCGATGGTGACGATGAGCAGGTAGTCGCCGCGCAGGTGGATGATGGGCCGGGCGATGACCAGGGCGAAGAGGCCGGCCAGAAGTCCGGACACAGGCATGAGCCAGAGCACCGGCAGGTTGCAGGTCGTGTTCAAAATCGCGGTGGTGTAGGCTCCCACGGCGTAAAAGGCGGCATGCCCCATGTGAAACATGCCGCAGTGGCCCAGGATGATGTTCAGGCTCAGGGCCAGCATCACGTAGAGCCCCACCACGTTGAGCACGTCGGTCCAGTAGCGGTTGAGCATGGCCGGCGACGCCATCAGCAGCGCGGTGAAGACGAGGTAGACGATCCAGCGTTTGTTCTTCATGGGCAAGCTTCCTCGACCGCAATGAACGGTCAGACTTTTTCCGCCACGCGTTCGCCCAGCAGCCCGGTGGGCCTGACGATCAGAATCAGGATCAGCACGCAGAAAGCGAAGGCGTCTTTCCAGGCGATGGACAGGTAGGCGGCGGCAAAGGCTTCGATCAACCCCAGGAGCAGTCCGCCGACCATGGCGCCGGGAATGTTGCCGATGCCACCGAGGATGGCCGCCGTGAAGGCCTTGAGGCCGTAGATCCATCCCATGGTGAAGTTGATCTGGCCGTAGTAGACCCCCACCATCAGGCCGGCGGCTCCGCCCAAGGCCGGACCGATGACAAACACCAGGGCGATGACCCGGTCCACGTTGATACCCATCAGCCGGGCCGCGCCCTGGTCGATGGCCGCGGCCCGGATGGCCGTGCCGATCTTGGTGCGCTGGATGAAGGTGTACAGGGCCACCATCATGACCACCGAGGCGACCAGGATCAGAATCCGGATCAACGGCACCGGCATGCCGAACAGGTGCACCACCGTGCGCGGCAGCAGGTCGTGGGGATAGACCAGAAACTTGGCGCCGTAGACGATCATGACGATGTTCTGGAAGAAGATGGAGGCTCCCAGGGCCGAAACCACGGCCGAGAGGCGGTGCGCCTGGCGCAACGGCCGATACGCGACCCGTTCGAGGAGCACGCCCAGGATGGCCACCAGGACCAGCACCATGGCCGCCAGGGCGGCGATGACCCCGAAGGGGCCCAGTCGATCGGCCAATCCCAGAGCCGTCAGAAGGGTCAGCCCCAGATAGGCGCCGATCATGAACAGGTCGCCGTGGGCGAAGTTGATCAGCTTCAGCACCCCGTAGACCATGGTGTATCCCAGGGCGATGAGGGCATAGATTCCGCCCACGGCCAGCCCGTTGGTCAGTTGTTGAAAGAAAAATTCCATGGGGTCACCCCGCAGGTCACGAATTGAGGGGAGGCGGTCCAGCCCGCCAAAATCACCGATCCGCCACCGGGCAGCGGCACATGATACCCGAGCAACGACGGCGGTTCTCGGTTTTCCGGGTGTCTTGGCGGCCGATGGGGACAGGCGCCCGGCGGCGCTGACGCGTCAGCCCCGCCGCCGGCCGGATTGATCGATCGGGTGGCAGTGGTTTGTGAAATTCTCGGATGGTCTGGGGCCGTCTCGTTGCGATGACCACGGGGTCCTGCTGTCAGCGGGAATGGCGGAAGGCTTTCCTTCAATCCGCCGCGGCCACAGACGAGAGGGCCGAAAAAAGACGCCGGCCCGGCTGTGAAGCCTGATTGCCGGCGTCTCGGAGGGTCATGCGCAGTGCCCGACCATCAGGGCTGCAGAACGAATTTGCCCTGGGCATCCACCCGGTAGACCCGGTACAGGTCGCCCACCCGGTCTCCCTTTTGATCGAAGGAGATGCTGCCCGTCAGGGCCGGCATCTCCTTGAGCTCGGTTTTGAGAAAGGCGACCATCTTTTCGGTATCGGTGGACTGGCTGCCCTTGATGGCGGCGGCCACGGCGTTGAAGCCGTCACCGGCCAGGACGGCCCACACGGACCCGGGTTCGGCGTTGTACTTCTTTTTGAAGGCGTTCATGAAATCTTTGGCCGCCTTGCTGTCCAGGTCCTGGGGAACGGGGGGGCTGAGGAAGTAATAGCCCTCGGCCGCCTTGGCGCCGGCGATCTTGACCAGGTCGGGGTTGTTGGTGGCATCGCCGCCGATGAAGGGCACGTTCCAGCCCATTTCCATCTTCTGGCGCAGCAGCAGGCCGGCTTCCGGGTAGTACCCAGTGAAGAGGACCCCATCCGGGCCGGCGGCCTTGATCTTGGTCAGGATGGTGTTGTAGTCGCGTTCGCCCGGGGTCAGGGCATCGTAGAAGACGATTTCCACCGGCTGCTTTTCCAACAGCCCCTTGGCTTCATCGGCCAGCCCCTTGGCGTAGGAAGTGTTGTCGTGGAGGATCGCGATCTTCTTGAATCCCATGTCCAGCACGGTCTTGGCCGCCACGTTACCCTGCTCGTCGTCGCGCGGGCAGGTGCGCAGAAAATACTTCAGCCCTTTTTCCGAGAGCCGGATGGCCGTGGAGCCGTTGGCGATCTGAAGGATCTTGGCCTCGTCATAGATCGCTTGGGAAGCCTCGGTGATGGAGGACCCGTAGGTGCCGATCACCGCCACCACGTCGGAGTTGGCCAGGCGCTGGGCGGCCAGGGCCGCGGTCTTAGGATCCCCGCCGTCATCCTCGGCGACGATTTCCACCTTCTTGCCGAGCAGTCCGCCCTGGTTGTTGAGTTCCTCGGCCAGCAGGTCCACGATCTGCTTCATGTCCTGGCCCTCACTGGCCCAGGCTCCGGTGAGCGGGGCCATGAGTCCGATCTTGAGCGTATCGGCGGCCATGACCGGCTGAACGCACAGCGCCAAGCCCAATACGATCGCAATGCCTAACAGTGCTCGCTTGCCCATGAGAATTGCCTCCTTTGGTGATGAGTGGTGTCTGCTGGAACTCGAAGCCGTACCGGCTTCCGGAGCCGATTGAGATTCAGCCTTCGCAAGCGTCCCCGCGCGGGAGGCGCTGGTTGTGGAAGTCACCGGCTTACTATCATATCATCCGAATATGTCAATGGAAAACAGAACGTTCACAGGCTTTCCGGAAGTGGGGCCGTGGATGCGGGCCCGCCCGGGTCCCCGGGTTCTCCAGACCCTCGGGAACCTTTCAGCGTCGGCCGGAAACGGGAGAGGTATTGGCTGGAATAAAGGATTCGACCGAACATTAAGCTTATAAAATAAATTTGACAAAAGTTTGTATCCTAACTATATTAATCTCTGCCGTAGAAAACGCCGAGGCGACCTTAGGTGTAGATGATTTTAATGGAATTAAGTTAGTTCGAAAATTTAAAGATTGCTGCGACAAGGGAGTTGAAACAGGGTGACGGGTAAAAATAAGGATCATTTTGCTTTGAACCGCACAATTCGAACTCAATTTGTTTGAGCCGTCGTGAACACGTCTCCAGCCAGGATTTCGCAACCGCGCCGGCCATGCGATCAGATGTCCATGCTGCTGCGCCGAATCATCCAGGCGGTCGACCTCCATTCGCGCTACCTGGCCAAGCGCTTCGGGCTCACCGGACCGCAGCTCGCCGTCCTGGAGGAAATCGCCCGGGGGGGCGGCATCACGGCCGGAGAGGTGGCCCGGGCCGTCAGTTTGAGCCAGGCAACGGTGACCGGGATCCTCGAAAGGCTCCACCGGCGCGATCTGATCGTCCGCCACCGCAGTACGGTGGATCGGCGCCGGGTGATCCTGGAGATGACGGCCGGCGGCCGGCGGCTTCTGGACGAGGCGCCGCCGGCGATGGGCGAATCCTTCCTTTGGGCCTTCAACCGTCTGCCGGGCTGGGAGCAGTCGATGATCTTGAGCGCCTTGCAGCGGCTGGCAGCCATGATGGAACCGGGCGGGGGGCGGGATCCCGCCCCCCTGCTGACCCCGGCGGACCCGGCTCCAGAGATATAAACCCTGATCTTTTCATTACTGGATTGAGGAGCATCGGCAGTGCGCACGGAAAAAATCCGCGTGGAAAACCTGACCAAGATCTTCGGGCACCATCCTGAAAAAGCCCTGGAGTTGATCGGCCAGGGCAGCACCAAGGAGGAGATCTTCGCCCAGACACGCCAGACCGTGGGGGTCTACGACGCCTCGTTCACGGTCCACCAAGGCGAGATCGTGGTGGTGATGGGGCTTTCGGGCAGCGGCAAATCGACGCTGGTGCGCTGCCTCAACCGGCTCATCGAGCCCACGGCCGGCAAGGTCTACATCGATGGCCAGGACGTCACCGCCCTGTCCACCAATGCGCTGCGTCAGTTTCGCCAGCAGCATCTGGGCATGGTCTTCCAGAACTTTGCCCTCTTTCCCCATCGCACGGTCTGCGAAAACACCGAGTTCGGCCTGGAGGTTCAGGGCGTCGATCCGGCCAAACGCCGCCAACAGGCCATGAAGGCCCTCGAGCAGGTGGGCCTCAAGGGCTGGGAGGACCAGTTTCCGGCCCAGCTTTCCGGCGGGATGCAGCAGCGCGTGGGCCTGGCCCGGGCCCTGGCCCTGGATCCGGATATCATGCTCATGGACGAGGCCTTTTCGGCCCTCGACCCGCTGATCCGGCGCGACATGCAGGACGAACTGCTCGACCTGCATGACCGGCTGCGCAAAACCATCGTCTTTATCAGTCACGATCTGGACGAAGCCATCAAACTCGGCGATCGCATCGTGCTGATGAAAGACGGGGCCATCGTCCAGGAGGGAACCGCCGAGGAGATTCTCACCAACCCGGCCAACGAATACGTGGCACGCTTCGTCGAGGACGTGGACATGAGCAAGATCATCACCGCCGAGTCGGTGATGAAAAGGGCGGTGGCCGTGGCCGAGTACCCCGGCGACGGGCCCAAGGCGGCCCTGCGCAAGATGGAAAAGGCGGGGATCTCTTCGATCTTCGTGCGCCAGGAGCACCACCTAAAGGGCCTGGTGACCGCCGAAGACGCGGCCCGGGCCGCCCGGCGCGGCGACAAGCATCTGGATTCCATCCTGCGGCGGGACATCGCCCGGGTGAGTCCGGAAACCCCGGCCATCGAACTCTTCCCCCTGCTGGCCGAATCGTCTTTTCCGGTGGCGGTGGTGGATGCCGACAACCGCCTCAGGGGGGTGGTGATCAAGGGGTCGCTGCTGGCCGGCATCGCCGCCACCCTGCAAACGGAGGATTCCACGGGATGAACGCCTACAAGATCCCCATCGGCGACGCCATCGAGGCGCTGATCGAGTTTTTCGTCAATCATTTTTCGTTTGCCACCCGGGCCTTTTCCGCCTTGACGGAAAACGGGATCCGCCTGCTGGTGGACGCCATGACGTTCTTTCCGGCCTGGGTCCTGATTCTGGTTTTTACCGCCCTGGCCGGATATCTGAGCCGCCGGCGCGGAATCGCCCTGTTCACCCTCCTGGGACTGGGGCTGATCTGGAATCTGGGGCTCTGGGCGCCCACGGTGAGCACCCTGGCCCTGGTGCTCATCGCCACGTTCTTCGCCGTTCTCATCGGCCTGCCCCTGGGGATCCTGGCGGCCCTGAGCGAACCGCTCAACCGGATCATCACCCCGGTGCTCGATTTCATGCAGACCATGCCGGCCTTCGTCTACCTGATTCCGGCTATTCCCTTCTTCGGGCTGGGTCCGGTGGCGGCGATTTTCTCGACGGTCATCTTTTCCGTGCCGCCGGCCATCCGGCTCACCTGCCTGGGGATCCGCCAGGTTCCCCGGGAGCTGATCGAGGCGGCCGACGCCTTCGGCTGCGACCGCCGCCAGAAGCTCTTCAAGCTCCAGCTGCCCCTGGCCATGCCCACCATCATGGCCGGGATCAATCAGACCATCATGCTGGCCCTCTCCATGGTGGTCATCGCCGCCATGATCGGGGCCAAGGGGCTGGGCGGCGAAGTCTGGAAAGCCATTCAGCGCCTGCAACCCGGCCAAGGGTTCGAGGCGGGGATCGGGATCGTGATCGTGGCTATCATTCTGGACCGCATCATGCAGCGCGTGGGGGGCAGGCCCAAGACCGAGAGGGTCTAGGGACGGTTCCCCGGAACGGGCCGTGGCGGGCCTCTGCATCGGCCAGGGATCAGCCCGCAACGCCCCGGTTATCATCAACCCAAACATTCAAGGAGGTCGTTTTGAAAAGAGGATTCTCACTCACTTTGGCATTGGCGCTTTTCACCGTTCTCTTCAGCGCCCCGACGGCCATGGCCGGCAAGGGGAAGGTCGAACTGGTCTACGTCGAGTGGGCCTGCGCCACGGCCAGCACCAACGTGATGCGCGCGGTGCTGCAGGAGAAACTCGGCTACGAGGTGGAGGCCACGCCGGTGAGCGCCGCGGCCATGTGGCAGGCCCTGGCCACCGGGGACGTGGACGCCATGACCACTGCCTGGCTTCCGGTGACCCACGGCCACTATCTGGAAAAAGTCCAGGACAAGGTGGTCAATCTGGGCGAGAACTGCGCCGGGGCCGGGATCGGCCTGGTGGTGCCGGACTACGTGACCCTCAACAGTATCGAAGAGATGAACGCCAACGCAGCCAAGTTCGACGGTAAGATCATCGGCATCGACCCGGGGGCCGGGATCATGAGCAAGACCGAAGAGGCCCTCAAGGTCTACGGGCTGGACAAACTGAGCCTGGTGGAAAGCTCGGGGGCCATGATGACGGCGACTCTGGCCGACAAGATCAAGAACAAGGAGTGGGTGGTGGTCACTGGCTGGACCCCCCATTGGAAGTTCGCTCGCTGGCCGTTGAAATACCTCGAAGACCCCAAGAGGGTTTACGGGGGCAGCGAATACATCGCCACCATCGTGCGCCAGGGGCTCGAGGCGGATATGCCCGAAGTCCACCGCGTGCTGGACAACTTTCACTGGACCCTGGCGGAAATCGGCCAGGTGATGGGGTGGGTCGCCGACGGCGCCGAGCCTTACGCCGCGGCTAAACGCTGGGTCGATGAAAACCCCGAGATGGTGCAAGGCTGGATCGCCCCCTAATCGGCCTTCGGTCCATGCGAAAAACCGGTCCCTGAACGAAGGGACCGGTTTTTGAGTTATGGGCCTGATCCGGCATCTATCACGGCTCGAAACGGCCGGCACCCTGTCCCGGCCCGGGCAGGTCAGGGTGCCGTGATCTCGATCAGTTCGCGGACCGTGTCGCACAGGGGCGGCTGAAGCGGGCGCCAGCGCGGCTCGATGGCCAGACCTTCATGCCAGGTCAGATCCACCGCCACCAGGCTCTGGGCCGCCGCCTGATCCGAAGCCGCGCAGGAGATCTGTTCCGGGTAATACTCAATCCAGAGCATCCGCTGGGGGTCGATGCTAAAATCACGGGCCACGCAGGTGGCGATGTGGCCGGTGCAGCTGCGCACCGACATGTCATTGAGCCGCTTTTTGGGCAGGTCCGAGACTACCGCGATGACCGGTTTGAGGTGGGCCAGGCCTTTGCCGCAGCCGCGGCGCAGATCGAAGAGGCGCAGCCGGCAGCGGCCGCTGCCCAGCTGCATGCGGCCGCCCCATCCCGGCCAGCGGTAGACATCGTCGTAGATCAGCACATGGGCGGTCATCATCGGCTCCGCAAACCAGATCCGGGCATCGGGTCCAAAAGTCGACTCTTCCTCAGGGTGAAGTTAAGATCGGTCCGCCCGCCGTTGATGTCAACCCTGTTTGCGGCAGGGGGGGTCAACGGGTCAAGCGCCCGTAAACGGACAGCAGTTTGCCGGGCAGTTCGGCCACGTCCCCGATGACCGTGTGGTGCATGGGGCCGTAGAGATCGTCCAGGCGCGGATCCTGGGGCAGGTTGACGGTGATGGCATGGGTGTGGACCCCCTGGGCCCGTGCCTCCCCCACCGCTTGGCGGGTGTCGGCCACGGCATGGTCCCCCTTGTAGTCCAGGTCGTTGGGGAACCCGTCTCCCAGGATGATCAGCAGTCGCACCCGGGCCGGTTCGGCCGCCAGGCGGGCGGCGGCATGGCGGATGGCAGCCCCCATGCGGGTGGCCCGGCGGGGCGCCAAGGCCGCGATACGCCGCCGAGCGGTTTCATCCAGCGGCTCCTGGAAATCCTTGATCTGCAGATAGTCGACGCCCAGACGCCCGCTGCCGGAGAAACCGGCCAGGGCGAAACGGTCCCCCACCACTGAGAGGGCCTCGCAGAACATGACGATGGCCTCCTTTTCCACGTCCACCACCCGCTGACGCCCTCCGGCCACCGGGTTGCCGGTGCTGCGCGACAGATCCACCAGCAGGAGCACCGCCACATCGCGCAGGCGCTTGACCCGCTTGATGTAGAGCCGTTCCGAAGGCGTCACGCCGGCCTGCCGGTCCACGGCATAATCGATCAGGGCGCGGTAGTCGAATTCATCTCCCTCGATCCACTGGCGCAGGAGGCCGATCCCCTGGGGCCGCAGCAGTTCGAAGGCCCGGCGCAGCCGGACCGCCAAGCCGGACCGGCGGGCCAGCACATCGGCATAGAAGGACGGATCGGCCAGATCCACGGGGCGCTCCACTACCCGCACATGGTCGGCCAGGTAGCCGCCGGCGCTCTGGTCCCATTCCGGATACCAGGCGGCCGGCAGGCCGTCGGGCGCCGCGGCCGGTGGGGGGGCGGGGTCGGCCGCCATCATGACCTGGCGCAGGGTTTGGGGATCGAGCACGACCCGCGGAGCCCCCGGGGGGCGGCTGGTATCGTGCCGCAGCAGATCGGCCATCTGGCCGGGATCCAGCCGGCCCTGGTGATCCATCAACACGCGGATCAGCGCACTGCGCAGAATCCGGATGCCGTGTTTTTCCAGGCGGCCTTTGAGGGCGGTGGCCCGGCGCAGGAGGGCGCGCTGGGCCTGCCCGAAGAGGGCGGCCGGCACATGCCAGCCAAAGGGGGGGACGAGCCGCTCATCCGGGCCCTGCCGGGGATGCCGGGCGGTCAGGCGATCATAGGCCGATACCGTCCAGCGGGCGGCGGCCTCCACGGGTGCACCCGGGGGCACCAGCGCCTCAAAGGCGGCGGTGAGGATCGAGAGGGTTTCACGATCGTGGCCGGCGGCCGCCTGGCGCTCCTGAAGCACCACCGCCCGGTAGAGGCGCTGGCGCAGGCCCGCCGGCCGGGTATCGGCGATCGAGCGGAGGGCTTGGGCCAGACGCGGTCCCAGGATGCGCCACAGCCCGGGGGTTTGCTGTCGCCAGACCCGGGCCAGGCGTCCATGTTCGGCGATGGTGAAGAGATCTTCGGCCAGTTGCGGATCGGCGAAGCGCTGAAAGAACCGCTCCAGGTCGCAGCGGTCGCCGGGTTCCGGGCCATTCGCGGGGGGAGGCATCTGGTCGAGCCGTTCGAGGTCGAAGTCCAAAGTGCCGTGTTCGTAGTGACCGGCTTCCAGACGTACCAGCAGCTTGTACAGATCGACGCTGGCGTCCCGGCCGCCGCCGGCATCCAGTTCCGCGGGCAGATAGAGGCGCTGCCCGTCGCTGCAGACCACCGCTTCGCCGCGGATGGCGGCGCCGCGGGCCTCTCCCAGGGCGCTGATGGGCGCAATGACCAGGGGCCGGCCCAGCCGGGCGTCCAGGTAACGGCTCAGGGCCGGTCGGATGGAGGCCAGCGAGACGCGCCGCTGCAGGGATGCAAAATGCTGGCGGGCCGCATCGGTTTTCAAGGCCAGCATGCGGCGGCCGAAATCCCGGTGGCGTTCGCAGCGCGCCAGAGCTTGGGCGACGAAGTCCGCCAGAGCTTCGGGGTCCAGCATTTCCAATCCGGCCGCCAGACCGTCGAGAAAATCATCCACCAGGCGAAAATCGTACCGGGTGACACGCCGAAGCGCTTCGAGCTGGAAGGCCCGGCGCGGCGCCTCGAGATCCAGGGCTGCCTTGGGCAGGACATGGCTCAGGTGCAGGCTCTGGTTGTAGGACAGGGGCCTGTCGAAGGCCGTCTGCAAAAGGTCGAGAAAGGCCGCGGCCGCCTGGAGGTCGCCACTGCGCAGGAGGCCTTCGCAGGCCTCCAGGGGGCGCTTGAGGGTATAGGTCCCCTTGGCGCGCAGCACGGCCACCACCGAAAGAAAGCGGGATACCGCGGGTGGCGGGCCGAAGCGGATCACCGGTACCAGGGCGGTCGCCATTAGCTGGCCCAGCTCCGGTCCGTGGGCCGCGGCCAGCCGGATCTGGGGCCAGTATTCGGCCGCACGCCGGCCCGGTGCATGGGCCAGCAGCTCGGCGCCGCCCGCGGCCAGGGTCCGGGCCAGCGGGATGGAGATGCTCAGCGCGGCGATGGTTTCCTCCACCAGGCGATCCAGATCCGCCGGGCGCGGGATCCGCGGTCCGCTGTGCAATTGGCGGGTGACCAGGTCCGCCAATTGCGGATCGAGGGCGGCCAGCCGTGTCAGGCCGTCCACCCGCAGGGCGCCGGGCATGGGGGGGGCAGAGGATCGTTGCCGCTCAGAAGGCATCGGCGATCAGATCGTCGAGGGTTTCCAGGAGCCGGTCGTCGTCGGTGAGCGGGCGGGCCAGGGCCATGCGGCAGGCCTCGGCCGGGGCGATGCCGCTGGCCATGAGGCGGCCGGCATAGATCAGCAGGCGGGTGCTGGCACCCTCGGCCAGGCCGTGCTCGCGGATGTTGCGGATGCGTCCGGCCAGACCCACCAGTTGGCGGGCCAGTTCAGGGGCCAATCCGGCCTCGCGGGCCACAATGCGCGCTTCGCCCTCGGGGGCGGGGTAGTCGAAACTCAGGGCCGCGAAACGCTGACGGGTGCTTTGTTTGAGGTCCTTGAGCACCGACTGGTAGCCCGGGTTGTAGGAGATCACCATCATGAAATCCGGGTGGGCGGCAAGGACTTCGCCCTTCTTGTCGATGGTGAGCAGGCGCCGGTCGTCGGTGAGCGGATGGATCACCACAGTGGTGTCCTTGCGCGCCTCGACCACCTCGTCGAGATAGCATATGGCGCCGATGCGCACGGCCCGGGCCAAGGGACCGTCGGTCCATACGGTCCGGCCGTCCTGGAGCAGGTAGCGGCCGATGAGATCCGAGGCGAACAGGTCTTCGTGGCAGGCCACGGTGATCAGGGGGCGGCCCAGGCGCCAGGCCATGTACTGGACGAAGCGGGTCTTGCCGCAGCCGGTGGGGCCCTTGAGCATCACCGGCAGCCGGGCGGCCCAGGCCGCCTCGAAAAGCCGTATCTCGTCGGCGCATTCCAGGTAGAAAGGCTCCTTTGAAATCCGGTAGGCGGTGGCGTCAGAGGGGTTTTCAACGGTCATGGCAAGGGCGTCTCCCCGATGCGGCGGGTATCTGTCGGCCTGGACAGGGGCGCCAGGCGGTCTCCATAAAGGGCGTTATCCCTGGAATTTCGGCTGCTCAGCCTAATTCCGGAGGCCCGTTCTGTCAATCGGTAACCGTACAGGCAGGCTCGGGTTCCGGCGCCAGTGGGCTTTCGCGGGGCGGGCGTTGACCGGCCCAGGCTTCGATCTTAATATGAGCACCACCCGCAGTACCGCGCGATGGTCGCCGCGGCGGTGCGGTGACTCCAACCGCCGGAACGCCGGGATCCTTCGGCGCCGCCGGCCAGGCGCGACGGACACATGACCCTAGACCCGATTGCCGAAGATCGCCCGGCCTCACCCCTGCCGGTATACCCGCTGACTCATGGCGACAAGCAAGTGGTGCTGGTGGGAACGGCCCACGTTTCCCGCCAGAGCGCTGAACTGGTGCGCCGCACCATCGAAACCGAACGGCCCGACACGGTCTGCGTGGAGCTCTGCCTTTCGCGCTATCAGACCCTGCGCCTGAAAGACCAGTGGCAGAACATGGACATCATCAAGGTGATCCGGGAAAAGAAGGCCTTCCTGCTGCTGGCCAACCTGCTCCTGGCGGCCTTTCAAAGGCGCCTCGCCAGCCGGCTGGAGATCCGTCCCGGCGAGGAGATGCTGCAGGCCGTGGCCGCGGCCGAAGAGATCGGGGCGGCGGTCCATCTGGCCGACCGGGACATTCGCACCACCCTGGCACGCACCTGGCATGCGATGCGCTTCTGGACCCGGCTCAAGCTGGTGCCCCAGCTGTTGCTTTCCATGGGTGAGGCTGACCAGATCAGCGAGGCAGAGGTGGAACGCCTCAAGCAGCAGGATGTGCTGGAAGCCGTGATGGACGAACTGGGGCAGAGCCTGCCCGAGGTGCGCCAGACCCTCATCGACGAAAGGGACCGGTATCTGTGCGAGAAAATCCGCAGCGCTCCGGGCCGCAAGATCGTGGCGGTGGTGGGCGCGGGCCACGTGGCCGGCATCCGGCGCCACTGGGATCAGCCGGTGGACCTGGACAGTCTCGAGAGGATGCCCGTCGCCGGCCCCTGGTCACGGTTGGTCAAGTGGGGGGTGCCGCTGGCCATCCTGGCCCTCATCGTCTACGGCTTTGTCCGCAGTGGGACGGGCGCCGGCACCGAAATGATCACCCTGTGGATCGCCGCCAACGCCATTCTGGCCGGCCTGGGAGCCCTGGCGGCCCTGGCCCATCCGCTGACCATTCTCTCCTCCATGGCCGCAGCGCCCCTGACCAGTCTGAACCCCATGATCGCCGCCGGCTGGGTCTCGGGACTGGTGGAGGCCTTTTCTCGCAGACCCCGGGTGGTGGACTTCGAGAATCTGGCGCAGGACATCCTGACGGTTCGCGGCTTCTGGCGCAACAAGGTGACCCGGATCCTGCTGGTGGTGGTCTTTACCAACATCGGCAGCAGCATCGGTACCTTCGTGGCCCTGCCGATGATGCTCAAGCTGGTGTGAAGCGGGAAACTACGAAATCTGACCGCTGCCCGAAAATGGAGGTTCGGGAGGGCATCGGCCGGCCGCTGAACGCTGCACTGGTCCGTTGAGTCTTTTTATCCTGCGATCTCCACCACCGTCCGGCGATAGACGCCGCCGCCGTCCAGACGATGCAGGCGTTCGACAACCTGCAGGCGGCCTTGGGCGAACAGCTGGATGCACTCGGGATAAAGCTGCCATTCGGTTTCCAGGCCTTTGCGGCGGATTGCATCCAGATCGTCCTGCGGCGCGATGGTGAAGGCCCGCTGGCCGATGATCGGTCCGCTGTCTTCTCCGTAGTCGATGAAATGCACCGTGCAGCCGCCGACCCTGCAGCCGTAGCGGAACGTGTCGCCGTATCCGTCGGTGCCGGGAAAGGCGGGAAGCAGGGCCGGGTGGATATTCATGATGCGCGGCCGGCCGGGTTCGGTGTTGACCCTGTCGATGAAATACGGGGTCAGGTTGCGCATGAAGCCGGCCAGGACTAGCAGATCGAAGGGGTAGGGGGCCATGGCGGCCAGCAGGGCCGCTTCGGCCCTGATCCGCCCGTGAAGATAGCGTTCCAGTCGCCCAGGGTCGGCGTCCGAGGATTTCAATCGCTGGCGGCGGGCCAGGTCCGCCAGGTCCGCATCGTCCGGCAGAGGCTCGGTTTGCGGGCTTTCCCGGCAGCGGCGCAGGATCCGGGGATAATCCACCGTGAAGGCGGGAATATCATGCTGGCGGGCTCGCGCCAGCCCCTTGGCGCCGGGGTTGTCGGTTCCCACGAAAACGATTCGCCCGTCGATACGGCCGGCGGCGCAGGCGTCGATGATGGCCTGCAGGTTGGTGCCGCCGCCGGAGATGAGCGCGCCGATACGCAGCTGGGAGGGCATCGTCGGTTCTCCTTGGTCGAGGTTTGGCGGGGATCGCCGACCGGCGTCGGTCGGGCCCCGCGGAGGTTGCGTGATGAATTGACAAGACTTCCGGCTATTACTATAGTTCGCGAATTGCAAGTTTGGGAAGGCCTCCCTGGGAGGCCGGATCCGGAAATCGGGAAAGGAAAAGAACCCATGGCAGGCAATATCGTGGAAATCGGCGACAGCAGCTTTGATGCGGAAGTGATCCAGGCCGACAAACCGGTGATGGTCGATTTTTGGGCCCCCTGGTGCGGACCGTGCAAGGCCATCGGGCCGGTGATCGAAGATCTGGCTAAGAGCTTTGGCGATCGGATCAAATTCGCCAAATGCAATGTGGATGAAAACCCCATTACCCCGGGCAAGTTCGGCATCAAGGCCATTCCCACGTTGATCTTCTTCAAGGACGGCGCGGTGGTCGACCAGATCACCGGAATGGTGGCCAAGTCGAGGCTCGAAGAGACCCTTAACCGCGTGCTGTAAGCCTCGCCGCCGGGACCGGGCCGGAAGAACGGATCCGGATCCCGGCGAGGCCAGCCTGGATAGGATCATGCGATCACGGATCGTTGCCCTGGTGTTGGCGGCCCTTGTGCTTTCGGGCTGCGCCTGGTTCGAGACCCGCGAGGACCTGTCGGCCAATGAACTGGCGGCCGAAGGCATGGATGCCTACGACTTCGGCAACTACAAGACGGCCATCGAACACTTCGAAAAGCTCAAGGACTGGTATCCCTACAGCCGGTTCGCCATTCTGGCCGAGTTGAAGATCGCCGATGCCCACTACCGCCTCGAGGAGTACGAGGAGGCCATCGCCGCCTACGAGAGTTTCGAAAATCTGCATCCGCGCAACGAAGCCATTCCCTACGTCATTTACCAGATCGGGCGCTGCTACTTCGATCGACTCGACACGGTGGACCGGGATCAGACCTATGCCGCCAAGGCCCTGGAGGTCTACTCGCGTCTGATCGGCCGCTTTCCTGAAGATGAACATGCCCGCAAGGCCGCGGCCCATGTCAAGGACTGCTGGAAGAGCATCGCCGGCCATGAGTTCTACGTGGGGCGCTACTACTACCACCAGGATCGCCCCAAGGCAGCCCTGGCGCGCTTCCAGAACGTGATCTCGGGATACCCGGACGTGGGGATTCACCACATGGCCCTGCAGTATATCGCCGATTGCGAAGCGCGCGTCGCCCGCAGCGAGGCCGGCCCCTAGAAGGCGTACCCCCGCCGAAAAAGATCTTTACACCCTGACGGATTTGCGCTATCAAACCCATTTTGCGCGAATTCGGGCTGCGGCTGTTGCCGCCCGGCCCTCTAGAACCGATTCTTTTTGCCTGGAGACCTGAACATGTCCAAAATGTGCGATATTTGCGGCAAGAAACCTCAGGTGGGCCACAACGTGAGCCATGCCCACAATCTGACCAAGCGCCGTTTCAATCCCAACCTGCAGAATGTGCGGGTGGTCAAAGACGGCCGGGTGCAAAAGCTGACGGTTTGCACCCGCTGCATCAAGGCGGGCCAGATCGTCAAGGCGCCCTGAGCGCGATGGCGGCAAAGCGCGCTGAACCGACTATTTGGTTCGGCGCACGTCCTGGACCAGCTTGACTTTGCGGATGTCGGCCAGAATGCGGTTCAGGTGCTCGGCGTCCTTGACCCCGATGGTAAAGAGACTGTCGACGGTGTGATCCTTGCGGGTTTCGGTCCAGGCGGACAGAATGTTGGCCCCGTGCTTGGTGAAATTCGACACCACATCGGCCAGCAGGCCCATCCGGTCCAGTGAGGCGATGCGGATCTTGACCGGGTAGGTCTCGGCCATCTCCACGTTCCATTCCACCTCGATGTAGCGATCCGGACTCAGCTTGAGGGCGTTGACACAGTCACTGCGGTGGACCGTCACCCCGGCCCCGCGGGTGATGTAGCCCACAATGGCATCTCCGGGAACCGGCTGGCAGCATTTGCCGAAGCGGACCAGGATGTCGTCCATCCCCTTGACCGTCACGCCGGTCTTGGGCTTGCGCTTGCGCACGGCGCCGATGAGTTTCTTGAGCAGGGTGTCGTCCGCCTCGGCCGCGTCCGGCTTGACCAGGAACTTGCGCACCACCTGCAGCGGGGTGATCTTGCCGTAGCCGACGCTGGCGATCAGATCGTCGACATTCTTGAATCCGAAGCTTTCCACCACCTTTTCCATCTCGGCCGTCTTGAGCAGATTGGCGAAACTCAGGCGGTACTTGCGGAAGGCCTTGTCGCACATTTCGCGGCCCAGGGTGAGGCTGCGCTCTTTTTCCTGGGTCTTGATCCACTGGCGGATTTTGGCCTTGGCCTTGACCGTCTTGACGAAACCGAGCCAGTCCTTGCTCGGATGCCCCTTGGGCGAGGCGATGATCTCTACCATATCGCCGGTTTCAAGCTCGGTCTGGAGCGGCACCAGCCGGCCGTTGACCTTGGCGCCGGCGCAGTGGTTGCCCACCTCGGTGTGGATCAGGTAGGCGAAATCGACCGGCGTGGCACCGCGGGTCAGGCTGCGGATATCCCCGTTGGGCGTGAACACATAGACCTCGTCGGGAAAGAGGTCGATGCGCACGTTTTCCATGAACTCCTTGGGGTCCTGGATATTTTCCTGGTTTTCGATCAGGTTCTGGATCCAGGCGAACTGCTGGCTGACCTGGATGTCGCTGCTGCGCCCCTCCTTGTAGCTCCAGTGGGCCGCGATCCCGCTGCGGGCCACCTCGTCCATCTCTTCGGTGCGGATCTGAATCTCGATGCGATACCCTTTGGGACCGATTACGGTGGTGTGCAGCGACTGGTACATGTTCGGCTTGGGCCGCGCGATGTAGTCCTTGAACTTGATGTCGATGGGCTTCCACAGGGAATGGATCACGCCCAGGGCCTCGTAGCACTGGGGGATGGTGGCCAGAACGATGCGAAAGGCCATGATGTCGTAGATGTCCTCGAAGGCCAGATTCTGGGAGCGCATCTTCTGGTGGATACTGTAATATTTCTTGTAGCGGCCAAGGACCCGGCAGGGCGGATGGACCGCCTGCATGTGCGGGCGGATGATGGCCATGACCTGCTGGACGTAGTCTTCCCGCTCGGCCTGGCTCTTGGCCACCAGCTGCCGAATCTGGTCGTAGGCGTCGGTTTCGGTGTGCATGAAGGCGATGTCTTCCAGTTCGTGCTTCATCCAGTAGATGCCGAGCCGGGCGGCGATGGGGGCGTAGATGTCCAGGGTTTCCTGGGCGATGTGCCGACGCTTGGCGGGCTTGTGGTACTGCAGGGTGCGCATGTTGTGGAGCCGGTCGGCCAGCTTGATCAGAATCACGCGCAGATCGTCGGCCATGGCCAGGAGCATCTTGCGGATGCTCTCGGCCTGGCGCGCCCGCGAATCGCTCACCACGACCTTGCTCATCTTGGTCACCCCGGAGACGATGTGGCCCACCTCGGGGCCGAACATGGCTTCGATCTCTTCGGCGGTGGCGTGGGTGTCTTCGATGACGTCGTGGAGCAGGCCGGCGGCGATGCTCACCGGATCCAGGTGCATCTGGGCCAGGATATGGGCCACCGCCAAGGGGTGGGAAAGGTAGGGTTCGCCGGATAGGCGCAGCTGACCGGCATGCACCTGGGCCGAATAGATGTAGGCGCGCTCCACGATGTCCAGATCGGCCTGGGGATGGGCTTCGGTCACACAGTCGAGGATGTCGTTGATCCGGATCATAGTTTCAGGGTGCCGGTTGCGGTTTGAGGTCCGGGGTGGTCGGAAACCGTTGTCTGCGCCTCTGCCGCGCACCGCTCCCGGCCCGGCGCGGGCCGGCGGGTTTGGATGCGGCAGTCGTCTCCGGAACCGGCCAGGGTCTCCATCAGTAGGATTTGGCGAAGACGACCCGCCGCGGGCTGGGCTTGCCGCAGGCGATGCAGGCGCCCGGTTCGATGGGGAAGCGGGCTTGATCGAAGGGCAGGCAGCGGATCGTGACGCCCAGGTCCTCCTTGATCCGGGCTTCACAATCCCCGCCCCCGCACCAGTGGGCCAGTGCGAAGCCTCCATGAATTTCGGGCTTTTCGATGTGGCGCGGGGTGAAAAAGGCGTAGAACGCCGCCTCATCGTCCAGGGCCAGGGTATGGGCCTGCTGGAAGTCCAGCGCCCGCCGAAACAGGGCCGCCTGGATCTCGTCGAGAATCGTTCCCACCTCGGACAAAAAGCGTTCCCGTCCCATGGACACCTTGGTCCGGTGATCCTGGTCGCGCCGGGCCAGAAAGACCGCATCGGCGGCCACGTCCCGCGGGCCGATCTCCAGACGCAGGGGGATGCCGCGCTTGATCCAGTCCCAGTTGCGGGTTGCACCGATATCCCGGGCGTCGATTTCCACCCGCAGGGGCTGGCCGTGGTAATCGACACCGCGCAACTGGCGCGCCAGGCGCTGGATAAAATCCATCACCGGCTGCTCGTCCTGGGATTTGCGCACGATGGGCAGCAGCACCAGGTGGGCCGAGGCCACCCGGGGCGGCAGCACGGCGCCGTCATCGTCGCCGTGGGTCATGATCAGGCCCCCCAGCAACCGGGTGGATACGGCCCAGGAGGTGGTCCAGGCGTATTCTTCGCGCTCCTGGGCGTTTTGAAACTTGATCTCCTGGGCTCGGGCGAAGTTCTGCCCCAGAAAATGCGAGGTCCCGGCCTGCAGGGCCTTGCAGTCCTGCATCATGGCCTCGATGGTCAGGGTTTCGTCGGCTCCGGGAAACCGCTCGGCGGGCGATTTCCTGCCGGCGATGACCGGCAGGGCGAGAAACTCCTCGGCCAGGCGCACGTAGATGTCCAGGATCGTTTCGGTCAGGCGCATGGCGTCCTCGGCCGAGGCGTGCACCGTATGGCCCTCATGCCAGAGAAATTCGCTGGTGCGCAGGAAGATTCGGGTGCGCATCTCCCAGCGGACCACGTTGCCCCACTGGTTGATGAGGATCGGCAGGTCGCGGTAGCTCTTGACCCATTTGGAAAACGAATCGCCGATGATCGTCTCGCTGGTGGGCCGCACGATGAGTGGTTCGTTGAGTTCGCCGGCCGGAATCAGCTGGCCATCGGGCCCTTTTTCAAGCCGGTGGTGGGTCACCACGGCGCATTCCTTGGCGAAGCCCTCCACGTGCTGGGCTTCTTTCTGAAGGAAATTCAGAGGGATGAAAATGGGAAAATAGGCGTTGCGAACCCCGATGGCCTTGAGCCGGTCGTCGACGATGCGGCTGATGTTTTCCCACAGGGCATAGCCCCAGGGCTTGATCACCATGCAGCCGCGCACGGGGGAGTTTTCGGCCATTTCGCTGGCCTTGATCACCTGCTGGTACCACTCCGGATAGTCTTCCTCACGGGTGGGGGAAATGGCGGTTGGGACGGGTTTGCTCATCGCTTTGCGGCTCCCTTGGGAAAATGTGGAATTTGGAATCCATCGAACAGCCAAGAGTCCGCCGCCGGCGCCATCCGGCGGCGGACTCCCGGAGATCTCAGAAGGCTGCGGGCAAGGCCGTCACGGCGGCCCTTCGAAGCTGTCCACGGCGTTGAGCAGCTCATCCACCAGCCGCTCCTGGGGGAACTTCTTGACCACCCGGCCTTTTTTGAAGAGGATGCCGACCCCGTCGCCACCGGCGATGCCCACGTCCGCCTCGCGGGCCTCTCCCGGCCCGTTGACCACGCACCCCATGATGGCCACCTTGATGGGCCGCGGCCGGGTCAAGAGGGCTTTTTCGACCTTGTCCAGGATGGCGAACAGGTCGATGCCGCAGCGGCCGCAGGTGGGGCAGGAGATGATTTCGGCCCCGTGGTGGCGGAGGTCCAGGGCGCGCAGGATTTCAAAGCCCACACGCACCTCTTCCACCGGATCGCGGGTCAGCGAGACCCGCAGGGTATCACCGATGCCTTCGGCCAGCAGCATCCCGATGCCCAGGGCGCTCTTGACAATCCCCGGAAAGAGACCGCCGGCCTCGGTGACCCCCAGATGGAGGGGGAAATCACAGCGCTGGGCCAGGTGGCGGTAGGCGGCTACGGTCCTCGGCACGTCCGAGGCCTTGAGCGATACCTTGATCTGATCGAACCCCATGCCGGTGATCTGGTCGATGTGGCGCAGGGCGCTTTCCGCCATGGCCTGAGCGGTGGCCCTGCCCCAGCGCTGCCGCAGATCCTTTTCCAGGCTGCCGGCGTTGACCCCGATGCGGATGACCAGGCCGTGGTGGCGGGCCGCTTCCACCACGGCGCGCACTTTTTGGGGGCCGCCGATGTTGCCCGGGTTGATGCGCAGTCCGTCGGCACCGGATTCGGCGGCCAGGATCGCTAGGCGGTAGTCGAAATGGATGTCGGCGATCAGGGGGATGCCGATGGCCCTGCGGATCGCCCCGAGGGCTCGAGCCGCGTTGTCGTCAACGACCGCGACACGTACGATTTCACACCCGGCCGCCTCCAGGCGTCGGACCTGCGCGACGGTGGCGGCGACATCACGGGTGTCGGTCGTGGTCATGGATTGGACGCTCACCGGGGCCGAGCCGCCCACCGGCACGGCCCCCACCCAGATTCGGCGCGTCTGTTTACGATCGGTGGTCAGGGACATGCGGGGTCTGTATGGGCGGTATCCATTTTGGCCATCGCGGCAACCGGCGCCGTTGGGGAAACACGCCCGGCCGCCGCCTCACCGGTTCCCGGCCCGTGGCGCCGGCGGTCCGGCGCCGCGTCCCGGGTGCCACGGACAGCGTAAGCACGAAAACTAACAGAGGCCCGGGGTTTGTACAAGGAAAATAGCCGGCCGCGAGCACCGGGGCCCTTACAGGGCTCCCCGCCCCACAAAGGGATTGTGGTGCTTTTCGCGGGCGATGGTGGTGGGCCCCATGTGGCCCGGCAGGACCTTGGCCGCATCCGGCAGGGTGAACAGGCGGTCACGGATGCTGGCCGCCAAAGTGGCGAAATCGCCTCCGGGAAAATCGGTGCGCCCGATGGAGCCGGCAAAGAGGGTGTCGCCGGCGAAGACCACCCCATGACCGTGAAAGCAGACGCCTCCGGGGGTATGGCCCGGGGTGTGCAGCACCGCCATCTCGAGGGTGCCCACCTGGATCCGGTCCCCATGTTCCAGATATCGATCCGGCGGGGGGGAATTTTCCGAGCGCATGCCGAACAGCCGCGCCGCCATGTCCAGTTCGGCCAGCATGGGCGCGTCCAGGCGGTGGATCAGGATCTCCGCCCCGGTGGCCTCCTTGAGGCGGCGGTTGCCACCCACGTGGTCGAAGTGGCCGTGGGTGTTGAGGATGAGCCGGACCTGGAGGTGGTGCCGTGCCACGGCCGCCAGGATGCGTTGGACCTCGTCGCCCGGATCGATGACGGCGGCGCTGCGGGTTTCTTCACAGCCGAGGATGTAGCAGTTGGCCATGATGGGGCCGACCGGCAGGGTGTCGATGATCATGATGCTCCTTGCAGAATTTCAGTCCGCCTGATTGCGCCGTCGCACCAGCCCCCGGCGGACCTGGACGCGGGTGACCGTCTCCACCGGGGCGGGCGGGGCCGGCCCGGGTGCCGGCAGCGGTTCGTCCCGGGAAGGCGCCACGGGCTCCTCCTGGGCGGTCAGCCGGACGGCCGGATCCTGTCGCGTCAGGGCCAGATGAATGGCGTCCAGGATGCCGTTGATGAAGGCTCCCGATTCTTCGGTGCCGTATTTTTTGCCGATGTCGATGGCCTCGTTGATGGATACCTTGGGCGGGATGTCGCTGCAGCAAAGCAGTTCGTAAACCGCCACGCGGATCACGTTGCGGTCCACTCCGCCCATGCGGGCGATTTTCCAGTGGCTGGAGAATCGCTCAATGATGGCGTCGATCTGGTCCACATAGCGGCTGACCCCCTCCACCAGATCCAGAAAGAAGGGGAGCGATTTTTTGGGCGGCGGGCAGCTCCGGCAAAAAAGGGCCAGCCGATCCTGTCCGTTCGCGTCCGGCCGCATGTCCATGAAGAACAGGGCCTGCATGGCCAGTTCCCTTGCCCGGCGTCGCATTCCCATGGTCTTCAGCCGCGTTCCACCCGGGCCAGCAGATTGGCCATCTCTACGGCGCTGATGGCCGCGCTCCAACCCTTGTTGCCGGCCTTGGTGCCGGCCCGTTCGATGGCCTGTTCGATGGTGTCGGTGGTCACCACCCCGAAGATCACCGGGATCCCGCTGGCCAGGCTCACCTGGGCGATCCCTTTGGAGACCTCGGCGCTGACGTAGTCGAAGTGCGGCGTTGCTCCCCGGATCACCGCCCCGAGGCAGACGATGGCGTCATGCCGGCGGGCCGCCGCGATCTTCTGCGCCACCAGGGGGATCTCGAAGGCCCCGGGCACCTTGAGGATTTCGATGGCCTCGGGATCCGCGCCGCAGCGGGTCAAAGCGTCCACGGCGCCTCCGGTCAGCTTGTCGGTGATGAAATCGTTGAACCGGCTGACCACCAGTGCAAACCGCTTTCCCTCGGCGTTGAGCCCCCCCTCAATGATCTTGGGCATGGCGAACCTCCTCCCGCATCCGTTCCGGAAATCCGGAATTGTGGTTATTTCCTCCGCACCGGCATCTTGAGCAGGTGACCCATCTTGAGCTTCTTGCATTCGAGGTAGCAGCGGTTGAAGTCGTTGGGCGGCACCTCGATGGGCACCTGTTCGACGATGCTCAGCCCGTAGCCCTCCAGACCGACGATCTTTTTCGGGTTGTTGGTCAACAGGCGCATCTTGCGCACCCCGATGCTGCGCAGCATCTGCGCCCCGATGCCGTAGTCGCGCAGATCGTCCTTGAACCCCAGCTTGAGGTTGGCCTCCACCGTGTCGAATCCTTGTTTCTGCAGGGCGTAGGCCTTGAGTTTGTTCACCAGCCCGATGCCGCGGCCTTCCTGGCGCAGGTAGAGGATCACGCCGCAGCCCTCCTTGTCGATCTGCTCCATGGCCTTGTGGAGCTGATCGCCGCAGTCGCAGCGGCGCGATCCGAAGATATCCCCGGTCATGCACTCGGAGTGCACCCGCACCAGCACCGGCTTTTCCGGGTCGACCTGCCCCTTGACCAGGGCGATGTGGGTCAATCCGTCCAACTCGCTCTCGAAGGCGATGATCTTGAAATCGCCGCCGTAGAGGGTGGGAATTTCGGTTTCGGCCGCCCGGCGTACGAAGGATTCATGGCGCACCCGGTAGGCGACCAGGTCTGCGATGGTGCAGATTCCGATCCCATGGCGCTGGCTGAATTTTTCCAGGGTCGGCATGCGCGCCATGGTGCCGTCTTCGTCCATGATCTCGCAGATTACGCCCGAGGGTTTGAGACCGGCCAGGCGGGCCAGGTCCACCGAGCCCTCGGTCTGCCCCACGCGTACCATCACCCCGCCGTCCCTGGCTCGCAGCGGGAAGATGTGTCCGGGGCGTACCAGGTCCTGGGGACCGGCATCGTCGGCCACCGCGGTGCGGATGGTGGTGGCCCGGTCGGCGGCGCTGATTCCGGTGGTGACCCCCCGGGCCGCCTCGATGGAGACGGTGAATCCGGTTTCGAAGGGCGAGGTGTTGTGTTCCACCATGAGCGGCAACGCCAGCCGGTCGCAGGTCTCGCCGGTCAGCGACAGGCAGATCAGGCCGCGGCCGTACTTGGCCATGAAGTTGATGGCTTCGGGGGTGACCTTCTCGGCGGCCATGCAAAGATCCCCCTCGTTTTCCCGGTCTTCGTCGTCCACCAGGATGACCATGCGCCCGGCACGGATCTCCTCGATGGCCTGTTCGATGGAAATGGTTGCCATGGGATTCTCGACTGCTCCTTGAAATTCGTGAACGCCGACGGTCCGGCAGCGGGGCGGCTGCCCGAGACCAGAAACCGCAGCGGGTGAAAAACGATCCTCTTATGCCACGCGCAGGGCCCTGTCAAGCCGACGGGCCGGCATTGTTCGGCCCTTTTCACGCGGCCCGGCCGGCGGCCGTCCTTCAGCCGAAAGGCGCAAGGCATCTTTCCGCGCTCCGAAATCGGCCGACACCACGGAGCCGGCTCACAAATAGCCTGATCGCGCCAGCAGATCGAGGCTCACCCCTTTGGCCGGGCGTTCCTCCGGGGCGTTTTCCGGCCCGCGCGCCAGAAACCGTTCCACGTACTTGCCGATCATGTCGGTTTCGATGTTTACGGCGGCTCCGACGGGCTTGAAGCCGATGGTGGTCAAAGCGGCCGTGTGGGGAATGACGCTGACCCAGAACCGATCCGGGCCGCAGCGGTTCACCGTCAGACTGACGCCGTCGACGGCCACCGACCCTTTGGGGATCAGGTAGCGGGCCAGGGAGGCGGCCAGCGCGACCTCCACCACCACGGCGTTGCCCTCGGGGTGGCGGGCGGCGATGCGCCCCTGGCCGTCCACATGCCCCGATACCAGGTGGCCGTCGAGCCGATCCGAGAGGCGCAGGGCCCGTTCGAGATTGACCCGCTCGCCCAGGGCCAGCTGACCCAGTCCCGTGCAGGCCAGGGTTTCGGGCGCTACGTCGGCCGCAAAGCGCCGGCCGTTGAGGGCCACCACCGTCAGGCAGGCGCCGTTGACCGCGATACTGTCGCCGATGCGGGTGCGGTTCAGATCGATGCCGGCCTGGATTTCGAGACGGCGCCCCAGGCTGCGGGAGGTCAAAGCCGCCACCGTCCCCAGGCCTTCGATGATTCCGGTGAACATGCTATCCATCCCAAAGGGGTGCAGGATTCAAGGTGCCGCAGACCAGCAGATCCGCTCCCAGCCGTTCGATCTCCAGGTCGTTCACCGCCAGGGCTTCGGCCATGGTGCCGAATCCCGGTCCGCGGCATATGGGCACCCCGTCGTCCCCGGCCAGCAGCTTGGGCGCATAGAAGAACATGATCCTGTCCACCACCCGTGCCGCGATGGCCGCCGCCCCCACCCGACTGCCACCTTCCAGCAGCACGCTGATGATGCCTCTTTGGCCCAGAAGCACCATCAGGGCCGTGAGGTCGATACGCCCCTGAAGGGTGGGGCAGCCGAGAATTTCGGCCCCCGCTTCCTGCAGCGCGCGGCGCCGTTGCGGGTCGGCATCCTGGGCGCATACGATAAGGGTTGCGGCCGGCGAGTCAAGACGCAGCATGCGCGCCGCGGCCGGCATGCGCAGACCGGTGTCCAGGACGATGCGCAGCGGATCGCGGCCGCCGCCCTCGGGAAGACGGGCCGTAAGCCGGGGATCGTCCTGCAACACCGTGCCGATTCCCACCATGATGGCATCCATGGTCGCGCGCAGCCGGTGCCCCCGGGCCCGGGCCTCCGGGCCGGTCACCCAGCGGCTGTCGCCGCTGGGCGCGGCGATGCGGCCGTCGAGGGTGGCGGCGCACTTGTAGATCACAAAAGGGGTGGAGGTGCGGATATACTTGATCCAGGCCTCGTTTTGCCGGGCGGCGGCCTGGGCGCAGACACCGGTTTCCACCGTCACACCGGCGGCCCGCAGCCGCTCGCAGCCTTTTCCGGCCACGTGGGGATTGGGGTCGGTCATGGCCGCCACCACGCGGCGGATGCCGCAAGCCAGAATCTTCTCGGTGCACGGCGGGGTGCGTCCGAAATGGTTGCACGGTTCCAGGGTGACATACAGGGTCGCCCCGGCGGCCAGCCCGCCGGCCTGGTCCAGGGCCAGGACCTCGGCATGGGGCCCGCCGGCCCGCTGATGATAGCCGCGGCCCACGACCCGGCCCTTACTCACCACCACGGCGCCCACCATGGGATTGGGGCTGGTGGTCCCGGCCCCCCGGGCCGCCAGCGCCAGCGCCATGTGCATGTAATCGGCGTCGGTCGGACTGGTCATGGCGGGTGCTCAGGCGGGCTGCTTGGCCAGCAGCCGGCGCAGTTCGTCCACAAAATCGTTGACATCCTTGAATTCGCGGTACACCGAGGCAAAGCGGACGTAGGCGATGTCGTTTTGCCGGTGCAGCCAGGCCATGATCCGCTCGCCCACCTCGGCGGAAGGGATCTCCTTTTCACCGGTTTCCTTCAGGTCGCGTTCCAGTTCGTCGAGAAACGCCTCGATGACGTTGACGCTGATGTCGAGCTTTTCACAGGCCTTCTGGATCCCGCTGCGCACCTTCTCGCGGTAAAACTCCTCCCGCCGCCCGTCCTTCTTGAGGATCATGAGGGGAGTTTCCTCGATGCGTTCGTAGGTGGTGAAGCGACGCCCGCATTCGATGCATTCTCGGCGCCGGCGAATCTCCATGGCGTTCTTGCTCAGGCGCGAATCGATCACCTTGTCCTCGGACTCACCGCAAAAAGGGCACTTCATCAGAACCCTCCCTCTGCCCGGACGGCTCCGGGGCTTGGTGCTCCAGGCGCCGCAGGGTGACGCCGGCCTCGCGGAGCATGGCCTCGCTCATGGAGTCGGCATACCCGGAAAGGTAGACGATGGTCTGAATGCCGGCATTGATGACCATCTTGGCGCAGATGCTGCAAGGCAGGTTGGTGCAGTAGAGGGTGGCCCCCCGGATGCTCACCCCGTGATAGGCTGCCTGAATGATGGCGTTCTGTTCGGCATGAATCCCGCGGCACAGTTCGTGGCGTTCTCCGGAGGGGACCTGGAGCTGGGCGCGCAGGCAGCCGGTTTGAGCGCAGTGCGCCACCCCGGTGGGGGCCCCGTTGTAGCCGGTGGCCAGGATGCGCTTGTCCTTGACCACCACGGCCCCCACCGCCCGGCGAATGCAGGTGGAGCGCCGGGCCACCAGCAGCGTGATGTCCATGAAGTAGGTGTCCCAGGAAGGGCGCGGGGGCGGGGGCAGGGTCACCGATTGTTCCTCAGGCCACCGGCCGGTCTGGACCGAGGTGGGGGTAGATGGGAAAGCGGTCGCAGAGTTCGTGCACCTGGCGCCTGATCTGGTCCAGGCCAACCGCGTCTTCGGGGTGGCGCAGCACCTGGACGATCATCCCGGCGATGGCCGCCATTTCCTCCGTGCCCATTCCCCGGGTGGTCAGGGCCGGGGTGCCGATGCGGATTCCGCTGGTCACCAGAGGACCGAGGGGGTCGAAGGGGATGGCGTTCTTGTTGACCGTGATCCCGGCCCGCTCCAGAGCCGCCTGGGCCGCCTTGCCGGTGATCTGGAGCCGGCGCAGGTCCGCCAGCATCATGTGGTTGTCGGTTCCCCCCGAAATCAAATCCACCCCCTGATCCATGAGGGCCGCGGCCAGATGCCGGGCGTTTTCCACCGTACGGGCCTGATCGCGGCGGAACCCATCGCCCAGGGCCTGCCTGAAGGCCACGGCCTTGGCGGCGATGACATGCATCAGGGGCCCGCCCTGAATGCCGGGGAAAACCTGTTTGTTGAGGGCGGCCGCGTGTTCCCGCCGCGCCAGGATCAATCCACCCCGCGGGCCGCGCAGGGTCTTGTGGGTCGTGGAGGTGACCACGTCGGCATGGGGAATCGGTGAAGGGTGGACCTCGGCGGCCACCAGCCCGGCGATGTGGGCCATGTCCACCATGAAACGGGCCCCCACCCGGGCGGCGCTGCGGGCCATGGCGGCAAAATCGATGCGCCGCGGATAGGCGCTGGCCCCGGCCACGATCAGGCGGGGCCGATGGCGCTGGGCCAGCTGGTCGAGCAGGTCATAGTCGATGCGGCCGGTCTCGGGGTCGACTCCGTAGTGTACGAAGTTGAAGAGGCGGCCGGAAAAACTCACCGGACTGCCGTGGGTCAGGTGTCCGCCGTGGGCCAGGTCCATCCCCAGGATCGTGTCGCCGGGATCCAGCAGGGCGAAGTAGACCGCCATGTTGGCCTGGGACCCGCTGTGGGGCTGAACGTTGGCGTATTCGGCCTCGAAAAGCGCCTGGGCCCGTTCGATGGCCAGGGCCTCGGCCTGGTCCACGAAGGCGCATCCGCCGTAGTAGCGCCGGGACGGGTAGCCTTCGGCGTACTTGTTGGTCATGACGCTGCCCTGGGCCGCCATGACCGCCGGACTGGCGATGTTTTCCGAGGCGATCATCTCCAGGGTGTTCTGTTGGCGGTCGAGTTCTCGGCCGATGGCCTGCCAGATTTCCGGATCCGCCTGTTCGAGTCGTTCGGTTTCCAAGGTCGATTTCCCCAAAAGACGTTGAGCGTTGACGGAGGTCTTGCGGCGTCAGGCGCCGAAGCGGTCGAACAGGTCGATGCGCCGCTGGTGGCGGCCGCCTTCGAATTCGGTTTCGAGCCACACGCGCACGATTTCCACGGCCATGGTCTCGCCGATCATGCGGCCGCCCATCACCAGGATGTTGGCGTCGTTGTGCCGGCGGCTCATGGCGGCGGCGAAGGGTTCGCTGCAAAGGGCGGCGCGCACGCCGGCAAAGCGGTTGGCCACCATGGACATCCCCAGGCCGGTGCCGCACATGAGAATGCCGCGGGGGAACTCTCCGCTGGCCACCCGGCGCGCCACGGCCAGGCCGTATTCGGGATAGTCGGCGCCGGACGCCTGGTGCGTGCCGGCATCCTCCACCGTCAGGCCCCGCTGGAGGAGGTATTGCTGGATCCGGTGCTTGAGGGGCAGGGCCGCGTTATCGGAACCGATGATGATCGAGGCAGAGGGCATGGGATCTTCCTTGTGGTGATGGCCAGCAGTCAAGCGGCGCGGGGCGTTTGGCACCGCAAAGGGCGGTGCTCCTTCTTACTTATCCAAACCGGGCGTCGGCGACAAGGGCAAAGCACCACCCCCCCGGCTAGAGCGACAGGCGCCGGAGCACCAGGCAGGCATTGGTGCCGCCGAAGCCGAAGCTGTTGGTCATGGCGGCGCCCATGGCCGCCGCTCGCGCCCGGTGGGGCACATAGTCCAGATCGCAGGCCGGGTCCGGATGATCCAGGTTGATGGTGGGCGGGATGGTGGCGTGGCGAAGGGCCAGGGCGCTGATGGCCGTTTCGACCCCGCCGGCCCCGCCCAACAGGTGGCCGGTCATGGATTTGGTGGCGCTGATCGGGATCCGGGCGGCGCGGGGGCCGAAGACCGCCTTGATGGCCTCGGTTTCCAGCACGTCGTTGAGCGGAGTGCCGGTGCCGTGGGCATTGATGTAGTCGATGGCCTCCGGTCCCGCGCCGGCATCGGCCAGAGCGGCGCGCATGCACCGGACGGCGCCGGCCCCGTCCGGTGCCGGTTGGGCCAGATGAAAGGCGTCGCTGCTGCTGCCGTAGCCGGCGATTTCGGCGTAGATCGTCGCGTTTCGGGCCAGGGCCGATTCGAGTCTTTCCAGAATCACCATGCCCGCGCCCTCGGCCACCACGAAACCGTCCCGGTCCCGGTCAAAGGGGCGCGAAGCCTTTGGCGGGTCTTGGTTACGGGTCGAGAGGGCCTTCATGGCGTTGAAGCCGGCGATGCAGGTGGGGGCCACCACCGCTTCGGTGCCGCCGGCGATGGCGGCCTCGAGGCTGCCGCGGCGGATCATGGCGGCCGCCTCGCCGATGGCATGGGCGCCGGCCGCGCAGGCGGTGGCCACCGCCAGGTTGGCCCCTCGGGCCCCGAAGAGAATCGAGATCATCCCCGGCGCCATGTTGGAGATCATCATGGGGACGAAGAAGGGGCTGACCCGACCGGGACCACGGTGGGCCATCAGCCGGCAGGTCTCTTCCAACAGGGAAAGACCGCCCATGCCGCAACCGACCACCACCCCGGTGCGCTCGGCGCGGGTGTCGTCGATGACCAGGCGGGCGTCTTCCAGGGCCATGCGGGCCGCGGCGCAGGCAAAGGCGACAAAGAGATGGGTTTTGGCGGCCAGCTTGCGCGGGAGAAAATCGGCGGCCGCAAATCCCTTGACCTCTCCGGCGATGCGGGTCTGAAAACCCGAGGCGTCGAAGCGGGTGATGGGGCCGATGCCGGACCGGCCCTGGCAGAGTCCCTCCCAGGTGGGCCCGGTGCCGATCCCCAGGGGCGTCACCAACCCGATTCCGGTTATGACGACGCGATCACCCACGCTGGTTCCTCGGTGCCGGCCCTGCCCAGGGTGCTTGCCGACGGGGGCCGATTCGGCCGGCGGCTCCGAACGGCGCCTTTGATCTCAGTGGCTGTTGATGTAATCGATGGCATCCTGGACGGTCTTGAGCTTCTCGGCGTCCTCATCCGAAATTTCGATCTCAAAGGCCTCTTCCATCGACATGATCAGTTCTACCAGATCCAGGGAGTCGGCCCCCAAATCATCGATGAAGGAGGCCTGGGGAACGACTTCCGAGGGATCCACGCCGAGTTTTTCGGCGATGATTTTCTTGACCTTGTCTTGAACCGACATGTTTCCTCCTGGCCTTGTGGGCGAGCGGTTGGCTTCGGTGGTCCGCAGCGGGCGCACCTACATGTACATTCCACCATTGACGTGCAGGGTGTGGCCGGTGATGTAGCCGGCCTCGGCGGAGGCCAAAAAACGGACAGCGGCGGCGACTTCGGCCGCCTGGCCCATGCGGCCCAGGGGGACGGCCTCGAGGGCCGCTTGCCGTGCCGCCGGGTCCATGGCGGCCGTCATTTCAGTGTCCACCAGCCCCGGGGCCACGGTGTTGACGGTGATCTGGCGCGGCGCCAGTTCCCGGGCCAAGGATTTGGCCAGTCCCAGCAGCCCGGCCTTGGCCGCGGCGTAGTTGGCCTGGCCGGCGTTGCCGGCAATAGCGGCCACCGAAGCGATCAGGATGATGCGCCCCCGGCGCTGGCGGATCATGACGCGGGCCGCCGCCTTGGCGCAGTGGAAGGCACCGGTGAGGTTGGTGGTGATCACCTCGTCCCAGGCCGCCTGGGGCATGCGCAGGATCAGCCCGTCGCGGGTGATGCCGGCATTGCAGACCAGCACGTCCAGGCTTCCGGTCTCGGCGACGGCCCGGTCCACAAAAGCGCCCACGGCCTGCGGATCGCGGACATCGGCCGCCACCGCCGCGGCGCGCCGGGCTCCCCGGGCCAGACATTGGGCGGCGGTTTCGGCGGCCGCCGCCGCCGCTTGTCGATAACTGAAATAAATGGACGCCCCCGGTTCGGCCAAAGCCAGGCACACGGCCCTGCCGATGCCCCTGGATCCGCCGGTGACGGCGACTGTGCGTTGGAGTCCTTCACCCATTGGTGGCTCGGTTGATCAGGCGGCGAAGAGGCGCCCGCAGGGAGGCTGGAGACCGCCGCCGGCGGGTCCGACCGGCGGTGGCAGACCGCGCAGTGTGCGTTCGGGGCAAGGGCGCCGGTTCAGGACTCTTCGCTTTCCGTAATGCTGCGGCCCTTGTAGTTGCCGCAGGCCGGGCAGGCGTGGTGCGGCAGTCGCTTCTCGCCGCATTGGGGGCACGGCACCACGTTGGGGGCAGCGGTTTTTTTGTGCGTGCGACGCATGTCACGCTTGGATTTGGACGTTTTATGCTTGGGGACGGCCATATGTTCGCTCCTAACTGATTGAATTGTTTTTTTAAACAGAAAATGCCCGCAAGCGGGCGACTTGTTACTAATGAAATCGCCAGGGCTTGTCAAGGAATTTCACCGCCCGGCCCGGTTGTCCTGGCCGGTGGGATGTGCTATCGAGGGCCTCCATCGACAGCCGGCTCCGGGGGCGGTACCGGTCAGGCCGTGCGGCCCCGGCCCGACCGGATTCATTCCAGGTCTTCCGGGCAAGTCCGGAGGGGGCCGGCCATCCGGCGACATCGAAAGGTGATTATGGATCCGATCGTCACGCGTTTTCCACCCAGTCCCACCGGCTACCTGCACGTGGGCGGGGCCCGCACCGCCCTGTTCAACTGGCTCTACGCCCGCCATACCGGCGGTCGATTCGTGCTGCGCATCGAGGACACCGACACGGTGCGTTCCACTCAGGCCTCGGTGGATGCCATCTTCGAGGCCCTGCGCTGGCTCCAGATCGACTGGGACGACGGTCCCTATTTCCAGTCCCGGCGCACCGACGTCTATCTGGACTATGCGCGGCGTCTCTACGAGACGGGTCATGCCTACTACTGTACCTGCAGCCCGGAGGCAGTCGAGGCCATGCGCCAGCGGGCCGTCGCGTCCGGAGCCAATCCGCGCTATGACGGCACCTGCCGCGAACGCGGTCTGGGCACTGAGCCCGGCGCGGTGCTGCGCTTCCGGACCCCGGCCAGCGGCACCACGGTCCTGGACGATGTCGTCAAGGGGAGCATCGTTTTCCAGAACAGCGAGCTGGACGATTTTGTGATCGTGCGCAGCGACGGAATGCCCACCTACAATTTCGTGGTGGTGGTGGACGACATCGCCATGGGCATCAACACCGTGATCCGCGGCGACGATCACGTCATGAATACCCCCAAACAGATGCAGATCTACCGCGCCCTGGGGGCCCGGCTGCCCGTCTTCGCCCACGTGCCCATGGTTCTGGGACCGGACCGCACCCGGCTCAGCAAGCGCCACGGGGCCATGTCCGTGACCGCCTATCGCGACATGGGCTACCTGCCGGACGCCTTTCTCAACTACCTGGCGCGATTGGGCTGGTCCTGCGGTGATCAGGAGTTTTTTACCCGCCAGGAGCTCATCGAGAAGTTCACCCTGGACAACATCGGCCGTTCGGCCGGGATCTTCGACCTGGCCAAACTCCAGGCCCTCAATGCGGATCATATCCAGGCCAGCACTCCCGAGGCCCTGGTGCCCCACATCTCGCCGATCCTGGTTCGCAACGGGCTGGCACCCGGCGATGTGCCCTCTTTGCCCCGGGTGATTCGCACCCTCCAACCGCGTTGCAAGACCCTGGAGGAGATGGTCGAGCAGGCCCGCTTCTACTTCGCAGACGAGGTGGCCTATGATCCGGAAGCCGTCAAGAAAATCTTCAAACCGACGGCCTTCGATCCATTGCAACGGATCGTCGAAGCCCTGGAACGGATCCCGGTGTTCAGTGAAGCGGCCCTCGAAGCGGCCTTTAGCGCCGTCATGGCGGCCACCGGACTCAAGCTGGGCAAGATCGCCCAGCCGGTGCGCCTGGCCCTTACCGGCCGTACCGCCAGTCCCGGAATTTTTGAAACCATCGAAGCGCTGGGGCGGGACAAGACCCTGGCCCGCCTGCGCCGCGCCGCGGCCTGGATCCAGGCCCATGCGGTGCCGGATTCCTGAGCGGCGTCTGGCCAGCCGTTTTTTTGCCGCTGGGGCCAAAAGAGGGTTGACGGCCGCAGCCGGTTCGATTACAGTCAATGGCCATTGTTGAGGGATCGTCTAGCGGCAGGACGACGGGTTCTGGCCCCGTTAACCTAGGTTCGAATCCTAGTCCCTCAGCCAAGCCCATTCAGGGGCGGCAAGCGTCTTGCCGCCCCTTTTTTGTTTATCTCGGGAAGTTTTCCGATCCGAACAGACAGGCCGATTGACAAGAACGCCGCCGGCGTTTACCTACAGGCCATGTGGCGCCGTCGTTTGCAAGCCGAATCCTGCTTCAAGACGGGCCAGCGCGCGGCTCTGGCCGGACGCTTGACCGAGGCCGAAGCGGCCTTTGACCGGGCCTTGGCCATTTGTCCGGATTTTGCTCCGGCCGTCCTGCACAAGGCCATCGTTCTCGCTGATCGGAGCGACCACCGTCGGGCGCTCGATTGGGCGGGCCGGGCCGTGGCCCTGGCCCCCCGGCGGGCCGCCTACCGCATCGTCCAGGGGCGGGTGGCCTACGATGCCGGAAATGACCCGGCGGCGGCCGCGGCCTTTGACGCCGCCTGCCGGCTTTCTCCGTCCAATCGGCTGGCGGCGGCCTATCGGCTCCTGGTTCGCATCCGCCGGGGCCTGCCCCGGCCCGAGGATGACGACCTGGACGGCCTGGACAGGCTCTTGAGCAGCACCCACCCCGCCTTTCAGGCCAGGTGGCTAGCGCTTTGCGAAACGGCGCTGGCGGCGCTGGCGCCCCGCAGTCGGAGCCTGGCCCTTCAGATGATTGGCGCCGCCCACCTCACCCCCCAAAGCGAGGCTTCCTCGGTTTTTTACCAGCGCTGGTGGCGCGGATGGCGGGCCTTCGCCGCCCGGGCGACGGCCTTCGGAAGGGCCCGGCGTGAGGCCTGGGCCCTCGAACGGGAAGCCGAAGCGCATCTGAAAGCCGCGCATCTGGACGCGGCCCTGGACTGCCTTGAACGGGCCCTGGCGGTCCATGGAAGGAACGACGACCTGGCGGACCGCTATCTGGATCTGTGCCTCTACCGGGGACGCTACGGGCCGATTCTGGAGGAGCTGGGCAGCGCGGCGGATCGGGACGATCTCGAACAGCTCGCGACCCGGCCCAGCGGGGCGCAGGCGGCGGCCCAGATCGATGGGCTGATCCTTCTGGCCCTGGTGCGTTTTCATCAGGGGCGCTGGCCGGCGGCCATCTCCCTGTTCGGGGCGGCCGCCGGGGCCGACCGGCACGATTACCTGGCGCCCTACTTTCTCGGGGTCGCCCTCCTGGCGGTGCAGAGGCCCCGGGAGGCCCTTGCCTGGTTTACCCGGGCCCTGGGGGTGATCAATCCGCAGGTAGCCCGGTTGCGGCTCCAAGAGTGGCGGCGCTGCCGCTGACGCGCTCCGGCCGGCGCGCTGCGGATTCCCAGGTTTCTCAAGAAGGTTTGCGGAAGCCGCCTTCTTTTTGCCAAAGCGGTCCCTTGCCGCTATACTTCGGGCGACCCAAGCGTCCCGTCCACGCCCAGAGCCACCGGAGGTCGCATCAGCCATGCGCCGTTTTTACATCCTTTCCGCAACGTGGTTCTACATCGGGCTGGTGGCGCTGACCGGGGCCTGGGCCAGCCCGTCTTCTCCCCTGAGCCGGCGCGAGGCGGTGCGGCGCGCCGTGCAGCAGCATCCGCGGGTGGAGGCGGCCGACCGGCGCCTGGAGGCCTCCCAGGCCCGCATCGATCAGGCCAGGGCCGGGTTCTGGCCCCAGTTTTTCTTCAGCGAACGTTTCAGCGCCACCACCAACCCCTTATGGGCCTTCGGCACCCGCCTCAACCAGGAGCGCATCGCCCAGCGGGACTTCGACCCGGATCGGCTCAACGCCCCCCGGCGCGTTGACAACTTCGCCACCGTACTGTCGGCCCGCTGGTCCCTCTACGACAGCGGCCAGACCCGCTACGGCGTGCGCCAGGCCCGCCAGGACGTGGTGGTGGCCGAACAGATGGGCCGACGCGCCCGCCACCAGGCCATGGCCGCCGCCGCCGCGGCCTACGACGGGTGGCTGCTGGCCCTGGCCATGGAAAAAGCCGTCGAACAGGCCAGGGCCCTGTCCGGGGCCCACCTGGAGATGATCGCCGAACGCCTCGAGGCCGGGTTCGTGGTCAAGAGCGACCTGCTGCGGGCCCAGGTGCGCCAGGCCGAACTCGACCAGCGGCGTCTGGCCGCCGCCAGCCAGGCCGCCATCGCCGCAACCCATCTCAACGCCGCCATGGGTGAGGCGCCCGAGGCGGTGTTCGTCCCGGCCGATACCCTGAATCCGGGCCCGGAACTGGACCGCAGCGTCGCCGACTGGGTGGCCGCGGCCCTGAGCGCCCGGCCCGAGATGGGGGCCATGGCCGGCCGCGAAGCCATGGCCCGGGCCGAGACGGACCGGCGCCGGGCGGCCCGCCATCCCAGCCTGAACCTCTTCGGCGACTACGAGATCCACAGCGAGCGTTTCGCCGACAGCGGCGAGGGCTACACCGTGGGCGCCATGCTGGAGTGGAACCTGTTCGCCGGGGGGCGCGACGCGGCCCGCACCCGCGAAGCCCGGGCGTTCCTGGGGGAGATCCACGCCCAGCGCCGGGAGCTGGAAACCGGAATCCGGGTGGAGATCCGCCAGGCCTGCCTGGAGGCCGACAGCGCCTGGCGGCGCATCGCGGTGGCCGCCGCCGCGGCGGCCCAGGCCGAGGAGAACCTGGCCATCGTCTCCCGCCGCTACCGCAACGGGCTGCTCACCGTGGTGCACCTGCTGGACGCCGAAACCGCTCTGGAGCAGGCCCGCCTGCAGCGGCTCCAGGCGGTCCACGACTACCGTGCGGCCCGGGTACGCCTGCGGCTGGCGGCCGGGAGCGTCGAAGACCTGATCCAGGACTAGAATTCGGCCATCGCCCCATAGAGGGACCTTTCATGCGCCATTGCATCTTTTTTGGACTTCTCTTGGCCCTTTTGTCGGCGGTGGTCGGCTGCGGCGACGACATTGCACCGGGGACAACTCCCGGCAAAGCGCCGTCCGCCATCCAGACCCGGACGGCCGTGGCCACCATTGAGCCCCGGGCCGATCTGTACCAGGCCGTGGGCACGGTGCGCGCCCGCCAGGCGAGTACCCTGGCGGCCAGGGTGATGGGCACGGTGGCCGCGGTCAATGTGGTCGAGGGTCAGTATGTGGCCCGCGAGGCCGTGCTGGTGACCCTGGCCCGGGACCAGATCGAGGCCGGTCTCGACCAGGCCCGTGCCGGTGTGGCGGCGGCCCTCGAGGGCCAGGCGGCAGCCGAGGCGGCCCGCGACGGGGCCCGGGTTCAGGTGGATCTGGCCAACGCCACCCTGGCCCGTTTTCGCGGGCTGTCGGTGGGCCAGGCGGTGAGCGCCCAGGAAATGGATGAGGTGCGTACCCGGGCCCAGGCGGCCGAAACCGCTCTGGCCCGGGCCGAAGCCATGCTGGCCGCCGCCGCACGCAAAGTGGATGAGGCCCGCGGCGCGCTGCGCGCGGCGGTGGCCACCAGGGCCGACACTCATGTGCGCGCTCCCTTTGACGGCCTGATCACCGCCCGACTGGTGGAGCCCGGAGACCTGGCGGCCCCGGGTGGGGCCTTGGTGGCCATGGAGGCCCGGGAAGGATACCGGGTGGATCTGCCCCTGCCCGAGGCCTATTGGGGAGCGGTTCAGGTGGGGCAATCCGTGCCCGTAGAACTGCCGGCCCTGGGGCCGGACCCGGTGGCGGGCACCGTGGAAACCGCGGTGCCGGCGGCCGACAGCGCTACGCGCACCATCCTGGTCAAGGTCGGTCTGCCGGATCTTGCCGGCCTGCGCAGCGGGCTTTTCGCCCGGGTGGGGGTGCCGGTGGGCCGGAGGGCGGTTCTGCGGGTACCCCTGGAAGCGTTGATCCATCAGGGACAGCTCACGGGAATCTTCAAGGTGGATGCTGGCGATACGGCGCGTTTCGCCCTGGTGCGCACCGGCCGGGTCGAAGGCGGTCGGGTGGAGATCCTCTCTGGCCTGGGGGATGGGGAGCGCTACGTCACCGCGCCGGGGGCACTCCTGGTGGACGGGTGCCGTGTTCAGGAGGCGCCATGAGCGCCAGGCTGGGGATGGCCGGCAAGCTGGCCCGCGCCTTCATCGATTCCAAGCTCACCCCGCTGATCGTGGCGGCGTCCATTCTGCTGGGCATGGCGGCCGTGGCAGCCCTGCCCCGGGAGGAGGAGCCCCAGATCATCGTGCCCATGATCGATGTCTTCGTGGCCATGCCCGGGGCCAGCGCCGCCGAAGTGGAACAGCGAGTCACCCGGCCCATGGAAAAGCTTCTCTGGGAGATCCCGGGAGTGGAGTATCTCTACTCCACTTCCAGTCCGGGAATGGCCATGGTGGTGGTGCGCTTCAAGGTGGGCCAGCCCGAGGAGCCGTCCATCGTGCGGCTCCAGTCCAAGCTGATGGCCAACGCGGATCGGATCCCCTGCAACGCCAGCACCCCCTTGATCAAGCCGCGCTACATAGACGATGTGCCCATCCTGGCCCTCACCTTCTGGAGCGACACCCTGGACCACTACGGCCTGCGGCGGGTGGCGGCCGAGGTGGAAGACATTGTCAAGCGTGAACCCGACGTTTCGCTCACCGAACTGATCGGCGGCCAGCGGCGCCAGGTGCGGGTGCTTCTCGACCCGCTGCGCCTGGCCGCCGTCCATCTGGACGCGGCCCGGGTGGCCGAGACGCTCTGTGCGGCCAACATGGGCGCCGACGCGGGCAGCTTCCCCTCGGCGGAGGGGGAGGTTCTGGTGCAGGTGGGCGGTTTTCTGGCCGATGCCGAGGCGGTGGGCAGGGTGGTGGTTCAGGTGGCCGGCGGGAGGCCGGTTTACCTGCGAGACGTGGCCCGCATCGCGGACGGTCCGGCCGAGGCGGACCAGTACGTTTTCTTCGGCACGGGCCCGGCGGCCGGGGCTGAGGTCCTGGAAGGGCGCCGGCCCGGTGCGGCGGGGGTTTTTCCGGCCGTGACCCTCACGGTGGCCAAGCGCAAGGGGACCAACGCCATCTCCGTGGCCCAGCGGGTGCTGGAGCGGGTGCAAAACGCCCGGGGCAGCCTGATCCCCGGTGAGGTCCAGATGACCGTTACCCGCCATTACGGCGAGACGGCCAGGGAAAAGAGCGACGAGTTGCTCTTTCACATGATCATCGCCGTGGTTTCGGTGACCATCCTGATCGGGTTCACCCTGGGCCTTCGCGAGTCCGGGGTGGTGGCCCTGGCGATCCCGGTGACCCTGGCCCTGACCCTGGCCGTCTTCTACCTCTATGGGTACACCCTGAACCGCATCACCCTCTTCGCCCTGATCTTTTCCATCGGGATCCTGGTGGATGACGCCATCGTGGTGGTGGAGAACGTGGTGCGCCACTACCGGCTGCCCGGGAATGCCGGCCGCTCCAGGATCGAACTGGTCCTGGAGGCGGTGGACGAGGTGGGCAATCCCACCATCCTGGCCACCTTCACCGTCATCGCCGCCATCCTGCCCATGGCTTTCGTGGGGGGCCTGATGGGGCCCTACATGCGCCCGATCCCGGTGGGGGCCTCGGCGGCCATGATCTTCTCCATGATCGTGGCCTTCATCGTGACCCCCTGGGCTTCGGTGCGGCTGATCACGGCCGGCGGCCATGGTCATGGGGATCACGGACCGGAGGATTGGGCTACGCGCCTCTACCGGCGGGTGATGGATCCGCTGCTGCACCGGCCGGCGGCCCGCTACGGTTTTCTGCTGGCCGTGCTCCTGCTGCTGGCGGCTTCGTGCCTCCTCGTGGGGCTGGGCCTGGTGAAGGTCAAGATGCTCCCCTTTGACAACAAGAGCGAGTTCCAGGTCATCGTGGACATGCCCGAGGGGGCTACCTTGGAGCAGACCGCCGGCGCCTGCCTGGAGATGGGGCGCTATCTGGCCACGGTCAACGAGGTGGTCGACTACCAGATCCATGCCGGCACGGCCGGCCCCTTCAATTTCAACGGACTGGTGCGCCATTACTTTCTGCGCGGCGGCCCCCATCTGGCCGACATTCAGGTGAACCTGGCCCCCAAGGGGCGCCGGGCTCACCAGAGCCACGAGATCGCCAAACGGGTGCGCCCGCCGCTGGACGCCATCGCCCGGCGCCACGGGGCGCGCCTCAAGGTGGCCGAGGTGCCCCCCGGTCCCCCGGTGATGTCCACCCTGGTGGCCGAGGTCTACGGGCCGGACTACGAGCGCCAGCGCGAGATCGCGCTGCAGATCCGCGGGATCTTCGAACAGACCGAGGGGGTGGTGGACGTGGACTGGTTCATGGAAGATGTCCAGACCCGCTACGTGGTGGAAATCGACAAGGAAAAGGCCGCCCTGAGCGGGATCGCCGCAGCCCAGGTGGCCCGGGCCCTGCGCACGGCCCTTTCCGGCCAGGCGGTGGGGCTGGTGCACCAGCCCCGGGAAAAGGAGGCTCTGGAGATCCTGATGCGGTCGGATCTGGCCGAACGGGCCGGGATCGAGCGGCTGGGCGCCGTGCCCCTGATCGGGGCCGACGGCCGTACGGTCCCCCTGGCGAGCCTGGTCCAGTTTCGCCGGGCTGAAAACGACCGCAGCATCTACCACAAGAACCTCATGCCGGTGGTCTATGTGGTGGGCGATGTGGCCGGCGCCAAGGAGAGTCCGGTCTACGCCATCCTCGAAATGCAACAGAAGATCGCGGCCCTGGACCTGCCCGAGGGCTACCGCCTGGCCCAGCACACCGCGGCCCTGCCGGACAGCGACCGGCGCCTGGCCATGAAGTGGGACGGCGAATGGCACATCACCTACGAGGTTTTCCGGGATCTGGGGATCGCCTTTGCCGTGGTGCTGGTGCTGATCTTCGTGCTGGTGGTGGGCTGGTTCCAGTCCTTTGCCACCCCGTTGACCATCATGGTGGCGATTCCCTTTTCGCTCATCGGAATCCTGCCGGCCCACTGGGCCATGGGCGCCTTTTTCACCGCTACGAGCATGATCGGGTTCATCGCCGGGGCCGGGATCGTGGTGCGCAACTCCATCATCCTGGTCGACTTCATCGAGCTGCGCCTGGCCGAGGGGATGCCCCTGGACCAGGCGGTGATCGACGCCGGGGCGGTGCGCTTTAGGCCCATGATGCTCACCGCGGCGGCGGTGGTGGTGGGCGCCTCGGTGATCCTCTTCGATCCCATCTTCCAGGGCCTGGCCATCTCCCTGATGGCCGGAGAAGTGGCCTCGCTGCTCTTTTCGCGCATGACCGTGCCGATCCTCTATTTCCTGGACAAGCGCTGGGAATTCGCCCATGGACACGGGCCGAAGGCGGCCCAGGCGGATGACATGAAAATGTCCTAAAGACGGCGGGTCAGCGGTTCAAACCGTAGATTGAACGTAGCGCTCCGATCACGTCGGCCATACGCATTGACACGAGCCCAAAAGGCTTCAAGTCACCTGGCGGGTCGGCTTCCAGGGCCTCAAGAAACCTGCTCCATCATTTCCTCCAAGGCCGATTCTACGCGCTCGTCCTCGGTGCTTTGCAAGCTCAGGTAGATGGAGAAGCGGTCCGCCACACCGTTTTCAGCAAGCAGGACCGGAGAATAGGTCCAGATTTCCAACCGGCAGGCCTCCGGATCCTCGAAAGGTAGCTCCATGAAATCATTGGTGCGGCGAAACCTTTTCCATTCCTTGCGGTCCAGGGCAAAAACCGGATTGGTCGGCCCGGCCAAAGCGGAATACCGGGCCAATGCGGCAAGGCCAGCCTCCACTCCCGGGCGCTGATTGGAATCGAGTTGCACCCAAATGCACTTTTTCACAGGGTTCTGGAGATACTTCAGCGCCTTTTCCCACAGCGCCCTCTTGTCCTGATCCATGTAAAGGACCCTCTGTTTTCCCTCCATAACGACCCGGCCCAATTCCGCGGCGTCCAGTTCGTCAAAAGCCCTGGTCAAACTCATGGGGGCATACCCCAAGCGGTCCGCCAGATCCTTTGGGGTCAATCTCTGTTCGTGTCCATGGATGAGGGCAAACAGGAATGCGGCCTGGGTGGAAGGACTCCATTTGGGTCGGGCGATGCGGCTGGCCTTGAAATGCTCCCGCAGGTCGATTCCCAGGGAAGGCAGGTACATCTGGTTTCCCGGGACCACAAAAGGCACCTTGTCTATGGCCACACAATACGGTTGGATTTTACCCAACCGGGTGCGGCTGAGGCAATC
>CALJLV010000157.1 GCA_937982505.1 uncultured Desulfobacteraceae bacterium
AGATTGACTGACGTGACTGGAGTTCAGACGTGTGCTCTTCCGATCTCCCCTGCCTGAACTTCTCCAAGTCCCAGATGCTCGAAAACGCCCGCAAGGCCCTGGACCATGCGGCTTTTTTCGGTCCCGGGCAAAGCGCCCTGTTCGACGACGTCACCTTGAACATCAGCGGCGATCAGCGCTACCAGCACGGGGACATCAACGGGGCCATGGCCGAATTCAAGAAGGCCCTGGACCTCAATCCGGACAATCTCAACGCCCACAACAGCCTCGGGGTCTGCTACGGCGTGGTGGGGGCCTACGAGACGGCCCTGCGCTGTTTCGAGGCGGTGCTCAAGCGGGCCCCCGGGGACCTGATGGCTCTGTACAACGCCGGGCTGGTCAACCGGATCCTGGGCGACCGTGAACGGGCCTTGGGCTTTCTGCTGGCGGCCGCCGAAACCGGCGAACCGGTCTTCGAGGTCGCCTTTCACACCGGCCGCCTCTACATGGAGCAGCACCAGGCGGCCCAGGCCCGCCCCTTTCTGGAATCGGCCACCCGGTTGTGCCCCGAGGCCGGTCCGGCCTGGCGCCTGCTGGGCGAATGCCTCTTTGCGCTGGAGGCCGTCGGCGAAGCCGTGGCGGCCTACAAGCGGGCCATCAAGCTCAACCCCGGGGACGCCGAATCCCTCAGCGCCCTGGGCTGCCTCTTCGATCGGCAGGGCGAAAATCCCGAGATCACCACCATCTTCTGCGAGCAGGCGGTGGATATCGCCCCGGAAAACGGCCTGTTTCACCACCGGCTGGGGGCCCTCTACGTCAAGCAGCAGCGCTACGACGAGGCCCTGCGAGCCTTGCGGCGGGCCGCCGAACTGGGCTGCGACACCGAGGCCGAAATCGATGCCGTCACCCGTTTGGGCATCCTCCCGCCCGCCAAAGGCAAGGACTGAAATGAACGACCTGAGCGACATGGTGCTGGCCGCGGCCATTGAAAGCGCCGCCGTCAAGCGCCGTTTTTTCGAAACCAACGTCCGGCGGATCGTGGGGGGGGCCGAGCTGCTGGCCGCCTGCCTCACCGCCGGCGGCAAGATCCTGCTCTTCGGCAACGGCGGCAGCGCCGCCGACGCCCAGCACATGGCCGCCGAATTCGTCAACCGCTTCCGCCTGGAGCGCCGTCCCCTGGCGGCCATCGCCCTGACCACCGACACCTCGATCCTCACCAGCATCGGCAACGACTACGACTTCGCGCAGATCTTCGCCAAGCAGGTCCAGGCCCTGGGACGGGCCGGCGACGTGGCCATCGGCATCAGCACCAGCGGCAATTCGCCCAACGTGCTGGCCGCCCTGGCCGCGGCCCGCGACCGGGGGCTGCACACCCTCGGGATCGGCGGACCGGCCGGTCGCCTGGCCGAGATCTGCGACCTGGCCTTTTGCGTGGCGGCCGACAGCACGGCGCGGATCCAGGAGACCCACATCACCCTGATGCACGTCCTCTGCGAGCTGGTGGACCGCATCCTTTTCTCCCCCCCGCCGGACCCCCAAGGAAGGAATTCATGACCGCCCCCCTGGTGCCCATCGATCTTGGCCCTTTGAGCACCTACCGCCTGGCGGACCGTCCCAGCAAGGTATCCGTCGACCATCTGGGCCGGCCCTGGACGGCGGGGGGCACCCTGGCGACCTTTCTCGACGGGCTGCCGGCGATCCTGGCGGCCCGGGATCTCCGGGCCGCCATCGAGGCCCTGGCCGAAGCCGCCCGCCGGCGGCGCATGGTGATCTTCGGCATGGGGGCCCACGTGATCAAGGTGGGGCTCAGCCCGCTGATCGTGGACCTCATGACCCGGGGCCTCATCGGCCTGGTGGCCCTCAACGGGGCGGGGATCATCCATGACCTGGAGCTGGCCATGGCCGGCAAGACCAGCGAGGACGTGGCCGCCGCCCTGGACGACGGTCGCTTCGGGATGGCCCGGGAAACCGGCCTCTTTCTGTCCGAGGCCGTGCGCCGCGCCGGCCGGGAGGGAATCGGCCTGGGTGATGCCGTGGGCCGCCAGATCCTGGCCGCCGGCCTGCCCTTCGCCGACCTGAGCCTCCTGGCCGCCGGCGCGCGCCTGGGAGTTCCGGTAACGGTCCACGTGGCCATGGGCACGGACATCCTCCACATGCATCCGGATTTCGATCCCGCCGCCGCCGGCGCCGCCAGCCATCTTGATTTCCGGCGCTTCGCGGCCGCCGTGGCCCGCCTGGAAAACGGGGTCTACCTCAACCTCGGATCGGCGGTCATTTTGCCGGAGGTCTTTCTCAAGGCTTTCAGCCTGGCGCGCAACCTGGGGCACCGCGTCGCGCCCATCACCACCATCAACATGGATTTCATGCGCCATTACCGGCCCCTGACCAACGTGGTCCAGCGTCCCACGGTCCGGGGCGGCCGGGGCCTCAACCTGGTGGGGCACCACGAAATCATGCTGCCCCTGCTGGCCGCCGGGATCATCGAGGCCCTGGCCGCCGGCGCGGAACATTGATTTTCGGCGAGACATGCTTAACTTTTTGGGACGCCGGGACGGTTAGTAATCAGGGGGCATTGGTCATTGGTCATTGGTCATTGGTCAGGAATCATTGGTCATTAGAGGCGAAACCCAGAACCCCGGAACCCAGAATGAAACCCTGGCGGGTAAACTCCCTGAGCCCGACCGCCGGATACGTTTTGGAGTTCAGGCGTCAGCCTTTCATTTTGGAATCTTGAATCTGGAACCTTGAATCTTCAACCCGGAGCTGTGTTCATGCCCATCTACGAATACCACTGCGGCCATTGCGGCCAGGACTTCGAATGCCTGGTCTTCGGCAGTGAACCCCCCGCCGCCTGCCCCCACTGCCAGGACGCCAACGTGCAGCGTCTCATGTCCACCTGCGGCTTCGTGAGCAAGTCGTCCGGCGGCCAGACCGTCTCCCGCTCGGCCGGTGCCTCGGCCTGCAGCGGCTGCAGCGCCACGAGCTGCAGCACCTGCGGCCACTGATGGGACCGGCGCTCACCATCGGCACCCGCGGCAGTCAACTGGCCCTCTGGCAGGCCGAATGGGTACGCGGCCGCATCACGGCCCTGCATCCCGCCTGCCGGGTGAACCTGGAGATCATCAAGACACGCGGCGACAAGATCCTGGATGTCCCCCTGGCCCAGGTGGGCGGCAAGGGGCTCTTCGTCAAGGAGATCGAAGAGGCCCTGATCGCCGGACGGATCGATCTGGCCGTCCACAGCATGAAGGACATGCCCGCCGATCTGCCCGCCGAGCTGTGCATCGGCCCGGTGCCCGAGCGCGAGGATCCGGCCGACGTGCTCATCTCGCGCGGCGGCCGGCATCTGGACGACCTGCCCCACGGCGCCCGGGTGGGAACCAGCAGCCTGCGCCGGGCGGCCCAGCTTCGGCAGCGGCGGCCGGATCTGACCATCGTCCCGCTCCGGGGGAACCTAGACACCCGGCTGCGCCGCCTCGACGACCCGGACCAGGGGCTGGACGCTATCGTTCTGGCCGCCGCCGGAGTGCGCCGGCTGGGCTTGCAGGCACGCATCGCCGAGCGGCTGGACCCCGCGACGATCCTGCCGGCCGTGGCCCAGGGGGTCTTGTGCCTGGAGCTGCGGCGCCGCGACCCGCTCACCGCGGCCCTGCTCGCCCCCCTGGACCACGGTCCCTCGCGGATCGCGGCTCGGGCCGAGCGGGCCTTCCTGCGCCGCCTGGAGGGCGGCTGCCAGGTCCCCATCGCCGGACACGCCACCGTGAGCGATGGGACGGTCCATCTCACCGGGCTGGTCTCGGACCTGGACGGGTGCCGGGTCTACCGCCAAACCCTCTCCGGACCGGCCGACCGGGCCCCGGCCATTGGGGTGGCCCTGGCCGACGCCCTGCTGGCCGACGGCGCCGGCGAGATCCTGAAAGCCCTGAAAGCCCATGAAAACTGAACCCCAAGCGGGAAAAGTCTATCTGGTGGGAGCCGGTCCGGGCGATCCGGGCCTGATCACCCGCCGCGGTCTGGAGTGTCTGACTGCGGCCCAGACCGTGGTCTACGATTACCTGGCCGCCCCGGCCCTGCTCCACCATGCCCGTCCCGATGCCGAGCTGATCTACGTGGGCAAGAAGGGCGGGGCGCACACCCTGGGCCAGGAGGCCATCAACGGCCTGCTGGTGGCCAAGGCCGCCGCCGGCCGCACCGTGGTGCGCCTCAAGGGCGGAGATCCCTTCATCTTCGGCCGCGGGGGAGAGGAAGCCGAGGCCCTGGTGGCCGCCGGCATCGATTTCGAGGTGGTCCCCGGAGTCACCAGCGCCGTAGCGGCGGCCGCCTATGCCGGGATCCCCCTCACCCACCGCCAGTTCACCTCCACCCTGGCCTTTGTCACCGGCCACGAGGATCCCGCCAAGACCGACACCAGCATCGACTGGGCCGCCCTGGCCCGGGGGATCGGTACCCTGGTCTTTTACATGGGCGTCAAAAACCTGCCCCGGATCGTGGAACGCCTGGTGGCCCACGGGCGCGCTCCCGAGACCCCCGTGGCGCTGGTGCGCTGGGGCACCACGGCCCGCCAGCGCACCGTAACCGGAACCCTGGCCGACATCGTCCAGCGGGTGGCCGCCGCCGGGCTCAAGGCCCCCTGTATCATCGTCATCGGAGAAGTCGCCGGCCTGCGCCGGAACCTGCAGTGGTTCGAACGGCGCCCCCTTTTCGGCCGGCGCATCGTGGTCACCCGGGCTCGCGAGCAGGCCTCGGACCTGGTGGGACGCCTGGGAGATCTGGGGGCTGAATGCCTCGAGTGCCCCACCATCCGGGTGGTCCCCCCCGTGGACGACTACGCGGCCCTGGACGCGGCCATCGGTCGCATTGACGATTATCACTGGCTGGTCTTTACCAGCGTCAACGGGGTGAGCCGCTTCTTCGAGCGGCTCTTTGCCGGAGGGCGCGACGCCCGGGCCCTGGGCCAGGTGCGAACCGCCGTCATCGGTCCGGCCACGGCCCAGCGCCTGGCCGCTTTCGGGCTGTCGAGCGACATCGTGCCCGCCAGCTTCCGGGCCGAATCGGTGGTGGCGGCCTTCGGCGACCTCGATCTGAGGGGCGCCAGGGTCCTGCTGCCCCGGGCGGCCGAGGCCCGTCCGGTCCTGCCCCTGGAGCTGGGCCGCATGGGGGCCCGGGTGGACGAGGTGGCCGCCTACCGCACCGTACCGGACGAAAACGGACGGGCCGCCCTGCTGGAGGCCCTGGAAAACGGCGGCATCGACATGGTGACCTTCACCAGCAGCTCCACCGTGCGCAACTTCAAGGCCCTGCTGCCGGCGCACCGCGTCCAGGCCCTGATGGCCGGGGTCACGGTGGCCAGCATCGGCCCCATCACCTCCCAGACCGCCGCCGAACTCGGCCTGCGGGTGGATCTGACCGCCGAAACCTACACCATCGACGGATTGGTGGAAGCCATCCTGGCCCACTGCGCGGGGTTGGCGGCAGAGATTCAGGCCGGTCCGGCCGACGGGTAAATCCCCCGGGCGGTACCCAGGGCAAACCTGGAAAGCCTCCCGGGTACCGGTTGACCGGCCGCAGCCGTCCGGGGTAGCCTGGAAACGAATGCCCGGCGGAATGCCACGACCCGGCGATCCCCTTTCTTTGAAACCGAGGCGAACCGCATTGCCCAACGACCCGATCATCGCGCGGCTGCCCGGATTTGTGAGCGCCATCGAAGCCATCCGGGAACTGGTCCTGGCCAACATCCTCCTGCTGGGCCAGATCCCGGCGCCCACCTTCCAGGAGCAGGCCCGCAGCGCCGCCTTTCTCGAACGGCTGACCCAGGCCCAGGCGGACGAATGCGCCACCGACGGGTACGGAAACCCCATCGCCATCATCCGTGGCAGCGACCCGGCCCGCCCCCCCCTCTTCGCAGTGGCCCACCTGGATACCCTCTTCGGCCGGGAGGTCGATCACGACTACCAGGTGGGCCGGAACGAGATCATCGGCCCCGGGGTGACGGACAACTCGGTGGGGGTGGGGGTGCTGGCCTCCCTGCCGGAGATCTTTCGCCATCTGAACCTGCGCTTTGCCTCGGACATCGTCCTGGCCGGGGTGATCCAGTCCATCGGCAAGGGCAATCTGCGCGGGATCCGCCACCTCCTCAAGACCTGGCCCACCCCGATCCGCGGGGCCCTGGTGCTCGAAAGCGTCGCCCTGGGCCGCCTGGACTACTACGCCGACGGGATGATCCGGGCCGAAATCGAGTGCCGGGTGCGCACAAACCACGGCCACGAGCCCAAGTTTCGTCCCAACGCCATCCTGGTACTCAATGAAGTGCTCAACCAGGTCCAGGCCATCCGCCTGCCCCAGAGGCCACGTTCCAGGGTGATTGTGGGCCGCATCGACGGCGGGACCAAGCACGGGGTGATCCCGTCGCTGGCCACCCTGGGGCTGGAGATCCAAAGTACGGCCTACGGGATGGTCAAGTCCATCTACGATGAGATCCGCGACATCGTCAGCGGCATCGGCTACGAGAACGAGGTGGGGATGGAAATCAAGACCATCAGCAACACCCGGGCCGCCCGGCTGCCGTACAACCACCCCCTGGTCAAGAGCGCCGTGCGGATCATCGCCGCTTTGGATCTCCAGCCGGCCCTGAGCCACAGCGAATCGGAGCTGAGCATCTTTCTGTCGCACGAGATCCCGGCGGTCACCCTGGGGCTGACCCTGGGCGACAATGTGAACCAGACCGATTCCCGCATGGAAATCGCCCCCCTTCCCAGAGGCATCGCCCAGGTGCTGGGGATGCTGCTGGCCATGGACAGCGGAGTCTGCGATGCCTGACAGCTGGCTGCGCCGCCACACCTTCCACTACGCCCAGTTCAGGGACCTGGCGCGCCTGGTGGCGGTCAAGGAAGAAAAGGGGATGACGGTTTCCATCTGCCTGCCGACCCTCAACGAGGAAAAGACCATCGCCAAGGAGCTGATCATCCTGCGCTCGGAACTGATGACCCGCTTTCCCCTGGTGGACGAAATCGTGGTGGTCGACTCGGGGTCCACCGACCGCACCGGCGAGGTGGCCCGGGCCTTCGGCGCCGCCTTCTACCGCGCCGACGAGATCCTGCCCGACCTGGAAAAGCGCCGCGGCAAGGGGGAGAACCTCTGGAAGGCCCTCTACATCACCCGGGGCGACATCATCTGCTACCTGGACGCCGACATCAAGAATATCCACCACCGCTTCGCCTACGGTCTGATCGGCCCGCTGATTCTGCACGACGGGATCAAGTACGCCAAGGCCTTCTACGACCGGCCTCTGGCGGTGGGCAAGAACGCCGTGCGGCCCACCGGCGGCGGCCGGGTCACCGAACTGGTCATCCGGCCCCTTTTTGCGCTCTTCTTCCCCGAGCTGACCCAGATCCTCCAGCCCCTCTCGGGGGAGTACGCCGCCTGCCGCCAACTGCTGGAACAGATCCCCTTTCCCATCGGCTACGGCATCGAGACCAGCATGATTCTCGATATCTGGCAGCGCTGGGGGCTGGAGGTGATGTGCCAGGTGGATCTGGAAAAGCGGGTCCACCGCAACCAGGAGACCAAGGCCCTGGGCAAGATGGCCTTCGTGATCATGCAGACCTTTTTTCGGCGCCTGAGCCGCATGGACCACCTGCGCCTCCAGGGCGAAATGCACCACCAGATGATCCAATACCGGCTGGTGGGCGACGACTACCAGGCCGATCGGTTCACCTACGGGGGGCACGAGCGCCCGCCCATGATCCAGATTCCGGCCTATCGGGAAAAATTTCACCGCGCTGCGGCCGGCGTCCCGCTTCCGACGGATGGGGTTTGAGCACCCCCGGCGCAGCGGGGTCATCCGACCCCGACCAGACCACCTGTGCAAGGAGCCCGAATTGACCCCCGAGACCCTCATCGACCGCTTTGAGCGGCATTTGAACTATCTGCGCATCTCCATCACCGACCGCTGCAACCTGCGCTGCATCTACTGCATGCCCCGGGAGCTGATTCCCAAGCTGGCGCACGCCGACGTGCTGCGCTACGAGGAAATCCTCCGCGCCGCCCGGGTGGCGGCCCGTCTGGGCGTTACCAAGCTGCGCATCACCGGCGGCGAACCACTGGTGCGCAAGGATGCCTGCGATCTGCTGGCCCGGCTCACCGCCCTGCCCGGGATCCGGGAAGTGTCCCTCACCACCAACGGAATCCTGCTGGCCGAACGACTGGAAGCCGTCCGGGCCGCCGGGGTGCGGCGCATCAACGTCAGCCTCGACAGCCTCGATCCGCGGCGCTACGCCGCCATCACCGGCGGCGACCACTTCCACCGGGTCTGGGAGGGGTTGCAGGCGGCCCTGGCGATGGGCATGCATCCGGTCAAGATCAACGTGGTGGCCCTGAGGGGGGTCAACGAGGAAGAGCTGGCCGACTTTGCGCGCCTCACCTTGGCCCACCCGTTTCACGTGCGCTACATTGAGCACATGCCCATCGGCACGAGCGCCTTTCAGCCGGGGAACCCCTTGCTGACCCCTGAAATTCAGGCCCGGCTGGCGCCTCTCGGCCCGCTGGAACCGGTCCCTCCGTCGGCCGAAGACGGCCCGGCCCAGCGCTTTCGCCTCCCCGGGGCCAGGGGTGAAATCGGCTTCATCAGCGCCCTGAGCCACCACTTCTGCCACCGCTGCAACCGGCTGCGGCTCACCGCCAGCGGCCTGCTGCGCCCCTGCCTCCTGTCCGACCGCCAGGAGGATCTGCGCACCCCCCTGCGCGCCGGCGCCCCGGACGAGGCCCTGGCGGCCGTCTTCCTGCAGGCCGTGCGCCACAAGCCCGACGGCCATCATATCGGCCAGGGGGTCGCGGAAACGGTCTGCGGGCAGATGTCGGCGATCGGCGGATGAGATCGGAACAGCCCAATGACCCCTGACCAATGACTAATGACCAATGACCAATGACTAATGACCAATGACTAATGACCAATGACCAATGAGGATCCTGGCCGTCAGCGACGTCGTTGAACCCTCCCTCTACAAGGACTTCGATCCGGGCCGGTACCGGCACATCGACCTGGTGCTGGCCTGCGGCGACCTGCCTCCGGAATACCTGCGCTTTCTGGTCAACGCCTTCAGCGCGCCGCTCTACTATGTCCACGGCAACCACGACATCCGCCATGCCCGCAATCCCCCCACCGGGGCCATCAACCTCCACGGCCGCCTGGTGGAGGTCCGCGGATTGCGCCTGCTGGGCCTGGAAGGCTCGCGCTGGTACAACGGCGGTCCCTTCCAGTACCGCGAACGTCAGATGCGGGCCCTGATCCGGGGCCTGCGCTGGCGGTTGTGGCTGCGCGGAGCGCCGCACATCGTTCTCACCCACGCCCCACCTCTGGATGTGGGCGACGCCGCGGACCGCTGCCACCGGGGGTTCGAAAGCTTCCACGGCCTGGTCCGGCGCTACGCGCCGCGGTATCTGCTTCACGGCCACATCCATCGCCGCTTTCATCGGCCCGAAGAACGCATTACACGGATTCACGAGACCCTGGTGATCAACTGCTATGGCCATTACGTCTTTGATTACTAAATGGCGCGCCTGGCGCGCCGCCCGCGCCGCGGGATCCGAAACCCGCCGCCCGCCCAAGGACTTTCACCTCGACCAGCAGCGCGAAGGGGCCTTCGATGCCCGCGAACGCGGCCTGCGCACCGTGCCCCTGGCGCGCATCGTGGGCAGCGTGGGCCGCTACCAGGATTTCGACGAACGCTTCCGCTTCAAGGGCGGCGCCCCTTCAGAGCGGCTCCAGCGCATCCAGCAGGCCATGCGCCAGGGAAAGGTTTTGCCGCCGGTGCGCCTCTACCAGATCAAGGACGAGTACTACGTCCTGGACGGCAACCACCGCATCGCCGCGGCCAAGCAGCTGGGCCACGACGACATTCTGGCCCACATCGTGGAACTGGTGCCGTCCAAGGACACCCTGGAAAATCTCATCTTTCGCGAACGGGCGGACTTCGCCGACCGCACCGGCCTGTCGGCCGACATCCGTATGACCGAGGTGGGCCAGTACGACCACCTGATGGCCCAGATCGAACAGCACCGGCGGCACCTGGCCGCCACCCAGGCGGCAGCGGTGGACACCGGTACCGCCGCCCAGGACTGGTACCGCACCATCTACCGGCCCCTGTGCCGGATCATCCACCAGGCCGGACTGATGCGCAGCTTCCCGGGGCGCAGCGAGGCGGACCTGTATGCCTATATCAGCCGCTACCAATGGCAGGAGGGCCGGCCGCGCCATTACGGGCTGGAGATCGACCGGCTGATACCCCAGGACATGGAGGCCTTTCGCACCATGATGGCCGACTGCAAGCAATCCAACGAATATCCGGAAATGAGGCGCACCATCACCGCCTTCGTGCTCATGAACGTCCAGGGCAAGCACGAATTCAAGATCATGGAAAAGCTTTTCGAGCTGCCGGAGATAGAGGAGATCCACTCGGTCCACGGGGACATCGACCTGCTGGTCAAGGTGGTGCTGCACCGCGACCTGCTGACCTCCGACGCCGAGGTGATCAGCCACTTCGTCACCGAGCGGATCCGACTGATCCAGGGGGTCAACACCACCAAGACCCTGATCCCCGGCTATTCCAAGGTCAAAGGGGCGCCGAGCGAGGCGGGCGGAGGCGAATAGCCCCCGGGGCTGGTGGAAAGGGCCGGGGGGGACGCCATGAAAAAACGGCCCCGCCTTTCAAAGGGGGGGGCCGTTTCGTTGCCCGCCCGGGCCGCCGTGGTGCGCGGCTGCATCTGCTGGCAGCCGATTCCCGTGCGACCCGGGAATTCCGGGCCGGCCGCCGGATGCCGCCTTCCGCGGCGGTGCATGGCCGGGGGAAGGCGGGGCGGTCCGCATGACTTGGCCGACCTCGATAGCAAATTCGCCTGCCATGGTCAAGGGCCTGCCGGCGGCCGGCCCCGGCTCCGGGGCGATCAGCGGATCAGCGCCGGCAGACCGGTGACCACCCAGGGAAAGAGCATCAAAATGAGGGTGCAGACCAGGTAGGCCGGCAGGAAATAGGCCACCCCCCGGAAAACATCCTCCAGGGGCACGTCCCCGGCCATGCCGCCCACCACGTAGGTGGTGGCCCCCACCGGAGGGGTGACGGCCCCCATGGTGGTGATCACCGTGATCGTCACGGCGAACCAGAGCGGATCGTAGCCCAGCTCCAGGGCCACCGGAAAAAATACTGGAATGGTGATCAGCAACAGGGCCAGGGCGTCCATGACCGCCCCGCCCACCACGAAGATGCCGAAGATCAGGGCCATGATCATCGCCGGGGGCACCGGCAGGCCCACCACCCATTGGGCGATGTCGAAGGGGATGCGCGTGACGGCCAGAAAGCGGCCGAAGATGGTGGCCCCGGCCACGATCGTGATCACCATGCACGAAACCCGCAGGGTCTCTTCCAGCGCGGCCAGGAAACCGCGCCAGGTAAGCCGCCGCTGCGCCACCCCGATGGCCACGGCCAGGAAACTGCCCGCCGCTCCGGCTTCGGTGGGGGTAAAGACGCCGAAATACAGCCCGAGCATGACCAGCCCGAACAACAGGAGCATCTCGAAGGCCCCGGAGAGCGAACGCAGCCGCTCCGCCAGGCTCGCGCGCGAACCGGCCGGCCCCCACTGGGGATGCAGGCGGCAGACCAGGACCGTGCACAGGATCATCAGCAAGGCCAGCACCAGCCCCGCGCCCACCCCGCCGTAAAAGAGCCGGGCGATGGACTGGCCGGTGGACAACCCGATGACGATGAGTACCACGCTGGGCGGAATCACCACCCCCAGGGTCGACCCGCAGGCCACCGCCCCGGTGCTCAGCCTGGGGTGGTAGCCGTATTTGTTCATCTCCGGCAGGGCCACGGTGGTCATGGTGGCCGCCGTGGCGGCGTTGGACCCGCAGATGGCCGAAAAGGCGCTGCAGGCCAGGATGGTGGCCATGGCCAGCCCGCCGCGAATATGACCGACCCAGTGGTAGGCGGCCCGGTACAGCTTCTGGTTGACCCCCGAATGAAAGGCGATCTGCCCCATGAAGATAAAGAGGGGAATCACGGTCAGGCCGTAGCTGGAAAAAGTGTCCCAGAGTGATGCGCCGAACATGTTCAAGGCGGCCGACGGCGACACGATGTAGCCGAACCCCACCACCCCCACCAGGGCCATGGCAAACCCCACCGGCGTGCCCAGGAAGAAAAGCATCGCCAACAGCGCGGCGATCCCCAAAACCCCGATGGCGGCCAGGCTCATGACGCGCCCCCCCCGGCGGCCCCGGATCCCAAGGCCCGGAAAAATTCGGCCAGCAGCACCAGGGCCAGCAGCAGACAGCCCAGGGCCACGACCAGGGCGAACGGATAGTAGATGATGCGCAAGGTCTCGGTAAGCTCTCCGCTGGCCCGCAGCACCAGGGCCTTTTGCACCAGCTGGCGGGCTGCCAGACCGAAAAGCGCCATGCAGACCAGTCCGTTGACGGCGGTCAAGACCCGACGCCGGCGCTCGGAAAAGCGCGTGATGAGCACGTCCACGGCGATATGGCCCCGGCGTAGCTGGGTATGGGCCAGGGCCAGGGCCACCACCACGGCGCCAAAGTAGCCCATCAGCTCATAGGTCCCCTGGATCGGCACCCAGAAGCCGCGCGATACGATGTTGGCGCAGGTGAGCAGGCCCATGGCCACCAGAAAGAGCCCCCCCGCGGCGATGGCCGCCCGATTGATCCAACGGTTGAAGCGATCCAGGGCGTTCATTGGCGGTGCTTTGCCACCAGCGCCTGGAGGTCGGCCAGAATCGCCTCGGCCGGCAATCCCTTCTGGCTCGCCTCGGCCACCCACTTGGCGGTCATGGGCTGGAGCCGGGCGTCCCAGCGGGCCTTCTCCTCGGCGGGCAGTTCGATCAGCTCCACCTGGTAGGTCGACCTGGACCATTCCACCGACTCCTTGACATGGCCGTCCATGTAGTTGCCGGTCCATTCGCTCTGTTCCGCCACGAGGTCGTCGAGCACCTTCTGCACCTCGGGCGGAAGGCTGTTCCAGCGGTCGCGGTTCATCACCACGGCAAAGGGATAGACCACCGTGTCCACCAGGGTCACGTAGCGGCAGGATTCGGCGTACTTGAAATCCTTGAGCACCTCCAGGGAAGAGAGCAGCCCCTTGACCACCCCTTTCTGCAGGGCCTCGGGGGTGTCGGACATGGGCATCCCCACCGGGTTGGCCCCCAGGGCTCCGAGGACCGCCGCCGCCGGTCCGCTGCCCCGCAGGCTCACGCCCTGAATGTCTTCCAGGCGACGCACCGGCACCTTGGACATGATGTTGGACTGGGCGGTGGTGAACATGGCCAGGACCTTGACCGGGGCGAACTCCTCGGGCTGGTACCGCTTGTACAGATCCAGCAGGGCAAGGCTTCCGCTGCGCGCGTCGGGGATGCCCAGGGGCAAACCGGTGGCGTTGGTCACCACGAAGCGGCCCGGCTGGTAGGCCATGCACAGGCAGCCGATGTCCGCCTGGCCGGCCACCACCCCGTCGAACATCTCCTTGGCGCCCAGCAGGGTCCCACCGGGAAAGGTGTTGACGGTCACGCGGCCTGCGGTGCGCCTTTCCACCTCGGTCTTCCAGCGCTCCATCTGCACGCAGGGAAAGGTGGGGGCCGGGGGGAAATTGGCGTAGCTCAAAGTGATGGTGTCGGCGCTGACCGGGGCGGAGACAAGGCCCACCGAGACCGCCAGGATGGACAACAGCAGCAGGGACAGACCCGAACGGGAACCTTTCATGTTCAATCTCCTTTCGGCCCGCGAAGGCCTCAAGCGGGGCTTGCCGGACAAGGGTCTGCCATCAGACCTTGCCCGGTTCGCCGTTGCGATGGTCAAAGACGCGCTGACTCTTGCGCGCGGTGCGCGGCAGCGCTGCGGGATCGAGAATCTCCACCTCACTGCGCACCAGGATCTTGCGGCGCACGGCGGCGGCCACGGCCGCGGCCAGGGCCGGATCGTCTCCGGCCGCGGCGGCCGGGTCCCGTTCGACGCGGATCAGCATCAGGTCCCGGCCGTTTTCGCGCTGGCGCAGGTGGATCTGGAACTCGCTGCCGATGCCCGGGATCTGGCCCAGCAGATGGTCGACCTGGCTCGGATAGATGTTCACGGCGCGGTAGATGAACATGTCGTCGGTGCGCCCCATGATCCGCCCGTGGCGGGGGAACGGCACCCCGCAGGGGCAGGGATCGGCAATCAGGCGGGTGATGTCGTGGGTCCGGTAGCGGATCAGAGGGCTGCCTTCCTTGCACAGGGTGGTGACCACCAGCTCGCCTGTCTGGCCCGGGGGCAGGGCCTGAAGGGTTTCAGGGTCCACGATTTCGAAGATGAAGCGGTCGGCCCAGTAGTGGATCCCCTGGTGATGGGCGCAGTCGAGCCCGGTGCCCGGGCCGTAGACCTCGGTGAGCCCGTAGATGTCGAAGATCTGCGCCACTCCCAGCAGATCCCGGATCCGCTGGCGCATGGCCTCGCTGCAGCGCTCGGCGCCCAGAATCACCTTCTGCAGGCGGATCTGGTCCCGCAGCCCGCGCCGTTCCACCTCCTCGGCCATGAGCAGCGCCATGGAGGCCGTGGCGCAAAAGACCGTGGTCTGCAGGTCCACCAGCATCTCGCAGTGCATTTCCGCGTTGGCCGGCCCCACCGGCACGGCCAGGGCCCCGAAACGCTCGCAGCCGGCCTGGAACCCCACCCCGGCCGTCCACAGCCCGTAGCCCACGGCGATCTGCACCCGGTCTTCACGGGTCAGCCCGGCCAGTTCGTAGCAGCGCGCGAACATGTCCCGCCACACGTCCAGATCCTTCTGGGTGTAGCACAGCACCTTGCGCTTGCCGGTGGTCCCCGACGAGGCGTGGATCCGCACCAGATCGGCAAAGGGTGCCGCCCGCAGCGGAAAGGGGTACCCGGCCTGGAGCTGCTCTTTATCCACGAAGGGCAAGCGGGACAGATCGTCCAGGGAGCGGATCTGCTCCGGATCGATCAGGCCGGCGGCCTCCAGATGCCGACGGTAAAAGGGAGAGTTGTTCCAGGCATGGCGTACGGTCCAGCGCAGCCCGTCGCGCTGGATCGCGGCCAGGCGTTCGGAAGTCAGGGTACGGTCGATGAAGGTCATCCGGCGGCTCCTTGCGGTGGATCTCAAAGCGCGAATTTCAAATCTCCCTGCGGCTCCCCGCCGCCGCCCCGGCGGCCAGGGCCGAAAGCGCGCCATCGCGCATCTTGGGCCGGTCGCCAAGGGTGCGCTGGATCGCCGCTTCGATATCGGCGACCTGGCAAAAGAGCAGGGGCTGCCCCTTTGAGGTGCGCGCGGCCAGGGCGAAACCGAGGAGGACCAGATTCACCGCCCTGGGGTTGCCCAGCTCCGAGGCGATCTGTTCGGCCTTCACCGACCCGGGCAAATCCCGGGAGGTATTGACCACCATCCATCCCCCGGAATTAAGAAAGGGACCGTGGGCCTCCAGGTTTTCCTCTTTCAACGCCAGCAGACCATCGGCCTGGCCGGGACGAATCAGGGGGCCGTGGAAACCGCCCACCTTGAGGTGGCTCAAAACGGTGCCGCCCCGCTGGGCCATTCCGTGGGTTTCACTGGTGAATACCGGCTCACCGAGGGCGATGGCGGCCTCGGCCAGAAGCCGGGTCACCAGCAGGACCCCCTGGCCCCCTACCCCGCTGATGACGATCTGCTGCCTGGATCGGGTGTTCATCGAATCTCTCCGGGCCGATAGAGGAAAGTTCATGGCTCGACCGCCAGGATGGCGTTCTTGGGGCAGACCGCCACACAGACGTGGCAGCCGCTGCACAGGGCGGCGTCGATGCGGATCGGTTCTTTTTCCCCCGCCGCCACCAGGGCCGGACATTCGAAATGGGCCACACAAAACCCGCATCCGTCGCAGGCCGGAGAAACCGTGGGCGCCGGTCGCAAAAGATGCTCGGCGCGCCGGGAGCGATCCAGCAGGCAGGGGCGCCGGCAGATGACCACCGCCGGCCCGTTCTCCCGCGCAAAGACCAGGGCCTCCCTGAGCAGGGCGACGGTTCCCTTCAGATCGTAGGGATCCGCGGTGCGGCGAAACCGGACCCCGCATCCGTCCACCAGGGATTCGAGATCCACGGCCTGCAGGGGCTCACCGCCGGCGCCGGTTCCGCAGGCCGCGGTGGGCTGATTGCCGGTCATGGCCGTGGTGCGGTTGTCGAGGATCACCAGCACGAAGGGCACCTGCTGGGTCACGGTGTCGATGAGGGCCGGCACCCCAGCGTGAAAGAAGGTCGAATCGCCGATGGTGGCCACCACCGGCGGGGGCTTGGGGGTGTGCCGGAAGGCATGGCAAAACCCGGCCGCCTGGCTGATGGCCGCCCCCATGCAAAGGACCGTATCCACCGCCCCGAGGTTCAACCCGAGGGTATAGCAGCCGATGTCGCTGGTGTAGATGCCCTTGGGTGCCGCCTTCTTGATGGCAAAAAAGCTGGCCCGATGGGGGCATCCGGCGCACAGGGTGGGCCGGCGGCCGGGCACGGCCGGCAGCCGGGGCGCCTTCACGGACAACCCCGCGAAATCGGCCACATGGTCGACGATCGTCTCCGGGGACAGTTCGCCCACCCGGGAGACGTGTCCCGACTGTTTGCCCCGGACCCGGTCTCGACGGGCCAGCTGCAGTTCGATGATCCCGGTGGTCTCTTCCAGCACCAGGATCTCGTCGTAGGCGGCCATCAGATGGGCGATGAAGTCCGGGTGCAGGGGAAAGGGCTGGCGGACCTGGTAAGCCGCAAGGCGCTCCTGCAGACCGAGAAAGGCCAGGGCCTCGCGCACATGGGCGGCCGCCACCCCCGAGGCCACCAGGGCCCGGGGGCCGGCGGCCCCCGGGTTGAGCCGCACCGGGGCCGTGCTCGGGTCGGCGGCGATCCGGGCCAGCTTGGCCTCCAGCTCGCCGTGCAGGGTAGAGCGGAATTTGGGGGTGGCGGCCCAGCGCAGCGGATCTTTTTGAAAGGCCGGTTCCCGCGGGGCCCCCAGGACCGGGCCCGGGGCCAGATCCTGGCGGCTGTGGCAGACGCGGGTGGTGGGCCGCAGCATCACGGGAATGCGGTAGGATTCGGAAATGGCATAGGCCAGCCCCACCATCTGGTGGGCCTGGCGCGGCGAATCGGGATCGAGTACCGGAATCTTGGCCATCATGGCCATCATCCGGCTGTCCTGTTCGGTCTGGGACGAGTGGGGGCCGGGATCGTCGGCGCTGATGACCACGAAACCGCCCACGGTGCCCATGTAGGCCGCGCTCATGAGGGGGTCGGCAGCCACGTTGAGCCCCACCTGCTTCATGGCCACCGCGGTGCGCAGGCCGGCCTGGGATCCGGCATAGGCGATTTCAAAGGCCACCTTCTCGTTCACGGCCCACTGGACATGCATGGGATCCGCGCGCAGAGCGCGGTAGCGGGCGACCGCCGCCAGAATCTCCGAGGACGGCGTGCCCGGATAGGCCGTCACCAGACTGCAGCCGTTTTCCACCAGGGCCCGGGCCATGGCCTCGTTGCCCATCATCAGTTCGCGCCCGGCCTGCGTCATGGGGAATGTTCCTCCTGGATCGCCTGGGGATTCAAAAAAGCCGGCGCCCCCACGGGGGCCGGCGGTCTGAGAGCGGAACCTCAAATCCTGGCCGGGTCAATATCGGAAGCACTGAAATTTGTCAAGACAAGTTAACGACCCGGGCCAGGCCGGGCCGCCCTGAGCGGGTGTCGCCGGGAAACCGGCGGATCCGCCCGCCCCGCTTCGCCCGGATTGGCCAGCGGACCGCCGGGAGGATTGACTTCCCGGCGCCAGTCGTTTAGAGATGGCTTTCGTCTGACCGCGTGGCCCCCGGCACCCTGAGCGCGATCGGTTCCACAGTCCCTCCCTCCCTTGACAGCGGGCCACGACGACAGCGCTTCGATGTCCCCCGCGCAGCGCCCCCCAACCCCGTGGAGGGATCCATGGCCCAGTGCATCCTGCTCAATGCGGATTACTCCTTTCTCAATATCGTCAGCTGGCGGCGGGCTATGTGTCTGGTGGCCAAGCAGAAGGTGGAAGTGTTGCGCTATGCCAAACGTTCGGTGGGGTGTGTGGCCGGAATGCGCCGGGCCGTGCCGGCGGTGATGCGCCTGATCAAGCTGATCCGCACCATCTACCGCGCCCGGGTGCCCTTTTCCAAGCGCAACGTGCTGATCCGCGACGGGTTTTGCTGCGCCTACTGCGGCGCCTCGGGAAAGCGGCTCACCGTCGACCACATCGTACCGCGCTGCCGGGGGGGCGCCAACGATTTCGACAACTGCGTGGCCTGCTGCCCGGCCTGCAACGCCCGCAAGGGCGGACGCACTCCCAGCGAGGCCCACCTGCTCTTGCGCCGGCGGCCCTACCAGCCGACCATCGCGGAATTCATGCGCCTCAAGTTCAGTGCCCTGCATCTCGACGAGGCCCTGGCCGAAGTGCTGTGGTGAGGGCCTCAAGATAGCAACGGCGCCGCCGTGGTCAAGCACGCAAGGTGGCCACCAGCCGCAGGGGATGGATCAGCAGGTCCAGCGCGTCGTTGATGGAACGGCAGACGACGTCAGCGGCGTTGAGACTGGCCGCGGCGGCCCCTTCGGCCAGGATCACCGCCACCCCCAGCGCGGCCGCCTCGAGCATCAGCCGGTCGTTGCGGCCATTGCCCATGGCGCAGGTTTTGCCAGGCCCCAGACGCCGCACGAAATCCAGCTTTCCCTGGTCCTGGGCCCCCGGTTCCAGGATGGTCAGCGAGCACGGCACCCCCTGCATCCCCTCGCGGACCTTGCCGAAGGTGTCGGCCGTGAGCACATGGACCTCCAGGTCCCGTGCCAGCCGGGTCAGCCGCCGGGCCACGCCGGCCCGCGGGATCCCGTCCACCGCCAGGGTGCCGTTGTAGTCCAGGACCAGGTGCGCCAGGCGCAAAGGCCCCCAGTCGGGAATGTCGACTTGAATCATCTGGACTGTCCTCCTGTGTGATCTTATTGGCGTTGGCGAATGTGATCTTATTGGCGTTGGCGAAGCGGCACGCCCCTCGTCGGCCCCGGCGCTGCCGGGATCCGAGCGCTTCGCCTTACAGATACGGGGTGAAAAGCCACACTGCCGCGTCCCGCAGTTTCAGCGGCAGAGGCCGGCGATCGAGTTCTTCCGCCGTGAGCCGCGCCGACCCGGCGATGGTCTCGTCGATAAAGGCCTCGATGCGGCCGGCGACCCGCGGATCGAAAATCTCCAGGTTCAGCTCGAAATTCAGTCGCAGACTGCGCGGGTCGATGTTGGCCGACCCGATCTGGGCATAGGCCCCGTCCACCAGAAAGAGTTTGCTGTGAGCAAAGGGAGGCGGCTGCAGATGGACCCGTCCGCCCCAGCGGAGGATCTCCCAGAGCATGTTGCGCGTGGCCCAGTCCACATAGGGCAGGTTGCTGCGTTCGGGCAGAATCACGTCCACCGCCACCCCGCGCAGGGCCGCGGTCTGCAGCGCCCCGATCAGCCCCCGGGGCGGCAGAAAGTAGGGGGTCATCAGCGCGATGCGCCGGCGGGCGGCCCCGATGGCCCCGCCCAGGATGCTGGACAGCTTGTCCAGGTCCTCGTTGGGCCCTTCCACGATGGCACGGCAGAGGCTGCCGCCCGCCAGGGGATGGCAGACCGGCGAAAGGTCGAGGCGGCGGCCGGTGCAAAAGCGCCAGTCCTCGGCGAAACACTGCTCCAGCTGGTGGACGATGGGCCCGATGACCTTGAAGTGCAGATCGCGCACCGGTTTGCGGGGCCGTCCGGGGTCGTCCACCAGATGCCGGTCGCCGATGTTCATCCCGCCGATGAAACCGATGCACCCGTCCACGGCCATCATCTTGCGGTGGTTGCGCAGATTGATGTGGAAAGCGGGCGGATAGAGCCTCGGGGGCAGGAAACGGGCCACCGGCACCCGCTGGCGGCGCAGCAGGCGGCCGGCCCGCGGGCAGTTGTACAGTTCGCCGATCCCGTCGATGATCACCCGCACTTCCACCCCCCGGGTCCGGGCCGCCGCCAGCGCGTCGACGAAGCGCCGGCCGGTGCGGTTGGTCTCGAAGATGTAGGTCGTCAGGAAAACACGGCGCTGGGCCCCCTCGATGGCTTCCAGCATGGCCGGATAGGCATTCTCGCCGTTGCGCAGCATCTCCAGCCGGTTGCCGGCGGTCAGCGGCGCCCCGGTGACGGCGCCCGAAACGCGCGCCATGGCCCGCAAGGCCTCGGAAGCCTCCAACTGATCCAGCTGAAGGTCGTCGTCCTGCTCGGGCGGATTGAAGTGCGGCGAGTCGAAGCGCCACTGGGAGCGCAGCCCCAGGCGCTGGGCCCGGGTGCGCACCCGGTTGATGCCAAAGACGAAATAGAGCAGCGGACCGATGAAGGGAAAAACCACGCTCACGGCCACCCAGCCCAGGGCGGCCCGGGAGTCGCGCTTGTGCAGCAGGGCATGGCCCACCGCCACGAGGCTCAGCAGAATCTCCGCCGTCAGCAAAAGGTAGAAAGACACGGCTCACCCTGTTTGAAGAAAACCCGACCGCCGTCCTATTTGTCCTTTAGGGCGCTCTGGCCCATCATCCGATCCAGAAGATTCAGGTATTCCCCGTAGCGATCCAGGTAAAAGGCCAGGGCGCGGGCGAAGTTGCGTCCCAGAACGCCGTTGACAAACAGGAGGCAGACCTCCTCCTGGCGTCGCAACATACGCTGGCTGTGCCAGAAAATCTGACGCTCCTGGTCGCTGAGCCGGTTCAGTTCGATCATCAGGGCGCTGCGGCCGCGGGGCTGGTACATGACGAAGTAGAGCAGGTCCAAGGCATGGATAGCCATGATGTGGGTCAGATCGGTGAATTCCGGCATGACGGCGCGCTGGTGCCGGGGCGGGTTTTCAAGCAGGTCCACCACCGGGGCCTGGGGAAAGAGCAGTTCCAGCCGGGCCCAGATGGAAAACAGGGCCCGCAGCTTCAGGCGCCCGTCACGGCAGCGTTTGCGGATGTTCTCGGCCCGATCGGCGGTCCCCTCGATGACCCCGGCCACGCAGTCCGAGGCGGTCTTGGAAATCACCGCGGCCCACTTCTGCAGCACTCCGTTGACGTCCACCACCCCGGCGCTCCCCAGCAGCAGGCCCGCCAGAAAGTTGAAGAGCACCGCCAGGGGAATCGATAGCAGGCTGCGAAAGAAGTTGCCCACCATCGCCCCCCGGGGAAGCCCGCGCAGAAAATTGTGGCTCGAGATGTAGACCCCGTTGGCCAGGGCCATGGTCGCGTACAGAAGGGTGGGGGCCGAAGCGGTGGTGACCCCGCCCAGGCGCTCCAGCAGCACCGTCTTGACCAGATAGTCCAGCAGGGGCACCGAAAAGCCGGTGTAGAGGAGCGAGTCGGTGAGGCGCGTCCAGCTGACGTAGTCATTCCAGCGCAGCAGGGGGCTGCGGCGCAGGCCGCCCCCGCCCAGGACCGACTGCAGGATGTTGCGCAGGCCGGTGATGCCGAACCAGATGAAGGCCCCTCCATAGGCCAGCAGCCACCAGTCCTTGGTGAGGGCAAACGTGGCAAAGGCGGGGATGAATCCCACCCCCACCTTGATCAGGTTCTTGACGTGGCTGTTGAGATGGGTCCAGCCCACCGCGGGGGCCGCCGGTTCGGATGGCGTCGGCTCCAGGCGCAATCCGTTGTCCTCGTCGGGCCGCGTGCCCCCCAGGGTCATCACATTGCCGCGGGTCACGAAGCAGGTCTGCTGCTCCTGCACCTCCCAGTCCCACTGGTGCCGATAGCCGAGCCATTTCAGCGCCGGCAGCCGCCTCAGCAGGCGATAGCCCGCCTCGATCCACCGATCCGGGCTGTGGCGGGGAATGCCCGTGGCCCGGGGATAGACCGGCAGGTGGAGGGGCAGGACCGCCCGGCCCTCCCGGGCCAGGCGCCGCTGGGTGGCCAGGGGCAGCGTCTCGCGCACCACCAGCCCCATGCCCGGCATGCGCCGCGATTGGCCGGTGGAATCCGAGCCGATGCGGGCCTGCAGCGGCCGCCTGCGGTAGGCGCTGAGCAGAGCATCGATGTCGAACAGAACCGCGTCGAGAGCGCCGGCACGGTCCCGGTTCCCGGGATCCGGCGACCGGGCCAGGCGCTGCTGGACACTGCGCACCAGCTCCTTGAGGCTGATGGGGTTGCCCTCGTTGATGACCTGCTGCAGGGCATTGATCTCCGGCGTGTAGGTCGTCTTGCCGGCGGCATGGTCCTTGAGGTTGAACAGCTCCAGACGGTCGATGAGGCCGCCGCAGGCCTGCAGCAGCAGGATCACGTCGGCCGTGTCCAGTCCGCTGAGGTTGAGGGTGACGGTCGCCTCGGGATGGAGCCGGCGCAGCCGTTCGAGCAGGCCCGGCGCATCGAGTTCCATCAGGGGGGAGGCGGTAGCCGCCCCACTGCCGGGAACCTCCGGATCGGGCACCTGGGCGTTGCAGCGCCGGCAAAGGTAGTCGTCCAGCATCTGCTGGGAGTCGAAGCGGTTCATCTCGTCGACGGCCGCCTGGATGGCCTGGCGCACGGAGGAGTCGCCGGCGGACCACCGGGGTTTGAGGCCTTCGACCCGGGCTTGCAGCAGAGGGACCAGAGCGCCGTGCAGGTATTTGGCCAGATGCAGCAGGGAAGGCTGTCCCGGGGCCGCGTAGGCCAGGAAGTCCTCCGCCTCGGCCGGGGGCATGTGGACCTCGAAGCGCCGGTTGAGGGCCGGCCGATGCACGGTGTTGAAGCGCGCCAGCACCTCCAGGATGTAGCCCTTCTGGGCTTCGCTGACCGCCCGGCCCTCGTCCATGAGGTCGCTGATGGGCGCTTCGGCCAGAAAGCAGAGGAACGATTCGGTGTCCGAAAACCCCCTGGGCACCCAGATCAACTTGGCATAGCGATGGCCGAAACGGGCCGGGAACTCGATGCCCAGACGAAGATCGATCCCCATGGTGCGGGCCGCCTCCAGGATCTCCAGGGCCGAGGCCGGACTGATGTAGTTGTAGTAGACCACCCGCAGGCGGCGGATCCCCTTGATCCAGGCGTCCAGGATCAGATGGGTGGCGGACTTGCGCCCCTTGGTGTTGGCGTCGTGTACATGGTGGTCAAAGGCCACCTGGTTCCAGGCCTCGGGCATCTCCACCAGGTGGTAGCGCGCCAGCTGGCGCCGGACGATGCGCGGCTTTCCCGAGGCGGTGGTGCGAAAGTCGTGGGCCAGGCAGAGCTGGCGCTGCTCGTCGCCCCGGGCGCGCACCAGCTCCTTCATGATCTGCAGCAGCACCCGGGCCGTGTTCTTGGGCATGGGGCCCTCGGCGGTGTTGATGACCTCGTCGCGCAGGGCGCGCAGGGCCCCGAGGCGCTGCTCCATACGGCCGCGGCCCAAGGAATCGAGCAGGTTGATGGCGGCGTAGGCGATGCGCAGGCCCTTGGATTCCACCATTTCCTTGATTCCCAGGGGATGGAAATGGGGATAGTAGACTTGGCGCAGATACCCCGGCGAACCTTGGCCGCGCTGGACCTCGTGGACGATGTTGAGCAGTTCCCGATCCCGGCGGTCGAACATCAGCCGGGACAGGCCCGTTCCCGCAGGCACAGATCCGACATTCATCCCTGCTGCTCCGGCGCGCCGGTCCCGCCGGCCACGCGGTTGGCTGGACAATCCGAAAAGGTGCAGCGGGGGCACTCCCAGCGGCGCAGCGCGGCCGCCAGCACCCCGGCAGAAAGCAGATAGACGGCCAGCAAACCGGGATCTTCCACCAGCCAGGCCAGGGGAAAGACAAAGAGCACCAGCAGCCCGGCGGCCGCCGCCAGCTTCTCCGCCAGGGAAGGCGGGCCGGGCCGGGGCTGGAAGAACTTGGGCAGCCCCCAGAAAAAGATGCATTTGAGGCGGGGCTCATCGCGGGTGTAATGCGGACAGTGCCTGCAGAAGAAAAAGAGCGTCCACCCGCCGCCGGCCCCCAGCAGCGCCAGGTAGCCGATCAGCCCGAGAATCGATTCGGGATAGATGGCCACCGCGGCGGTGAGCAGCGGCACGGCGGCCATGAGGCTGTAAAAGAGCCAATCGCCGAAGCGGTAGCGGGTCCGCGGGCCAGGATGACCGGTCTCCATGGCAAACCTCCTTTCAGGCTGAAGGATCCTGGGGAAATCCCCCCTGCGGCCTCCCTCTAAATCTCCAGGCCCTCGCAGGCGCGCGCCACCGTCTGGGCAAAGCCTTCCTTGAAACGGGCTTCGGCCTCTCCCCGCAGGGCGGCGAAGTCGACAAGTCCCGCCCTGCGCAGCAGGTCCAGGAGCCCCACCAGGCGCGCCTGGACCATTTCGCGCAGATCATCCCGGCCGGTGCCCCCGCTTTCCCGGAAGCTTTCGCAGACCTGACCCAGCACCGCTCCGGTCAGGAGAAAAACCGCCTCCAGCGGATCGAACCCGAAGCGCTCGGGGTGGTGAAGATAGCTCCATTGCGGATGCAGGGGCAGATCGGCACGGCCCAGGACGGCGCAGCGCCGGAACCACCATTCGGTGTAGCGCCGGCAGGCGGCGGAAGAAGGGGTGGCGGCGCTGTCGGACAGGTGGCGCCAGGCCAGCTGGGACAGGAACGGCGCCGGGTCCGGGTCCAGAGGCGCCGCCAGGAGGCGGCATCCCTGCGCGTAGAGGTCGACCCCCGGAGCATCTTGGGCCGCGCCCAGTTCGGCCACGAGGAGCCGCTGGGGACTCTGGGGACGGCCCAGCAGGAGCAGCTGGGAGATCCCGGCCGGGGCCCGGCGCAGGGACCGGCCCTGAGCGGGCGGCTCGAAATGCGCCGAGAGGTTCCGGGGCAAAAAGACCCCCGCGATTTCCGGGGGCAGGTCCAGCCAGGTGCAGAGGGCCTCGAAGGTGCGGGCCTCGGCCGGGGCCAGCCCCTCGCAGGTGACGATCCGGCCGGCGATGAGATGATCGCGCCAGGCCTCCAGGGCCGCGGCCAGGGCCGCGTGCCAGCGCGCCTCGGCCGGATCGGCCCCCAGGGCGACCCAGCTGTGAATGCGTTCTTCGGGCGCGATGGGGCGCCGCTCGGCCATCATATCGCAGTCCTTTTCCCGGCTTCGAACGGTTCGTCATCCGGCGGCGCGGCGCCGGAACGCGCGGGCCGGCAGGGCTCCTGGGCCGCTGTAGCATCGCGCCACGGGAGCGTCAAGCCGTTCCGCACAAATCGGCCGCGGATCGCCGGCGCGCGGCGCGGCCTGCTTTCTTGCCCTCGGCCTTTCCCGATGCTAAGAGAGAAAAAGGACGGCTGTCCGGCATCCGCGGGCCGCCCGCCGCCCCCCGGCGCCGCGGTCGGGAACCGGCCAGATGGGGCGCTTCGCGCCCTGCCGTCCCCGGAGAAGCCATGGCCCATCACCACTGCCAGATCGGATACACGCGGCTTGCCCGCCGGCTCAACCGCGCCCCCCAGGGCGCGCCGCCATCCCAGCTCCTCTACCGCATCCTGCGCCTGCTGATGAGCCCGTCCGAGGCCGAGTGCCTGGCCCGCCTTCCCATCTGGCCTTTCGAGGTGGCCACGGCCGCCCGGGCCTGGGACCTGAGCTGCGGCCGGGCCCGCACCCTGCTCGAACGACTGGCCGACCGCGCGCTGCTCATCGACCTTCACGTCAACGGCCGCACCCTCTATGTACTGCCGCCGCCCATGGCCGGGTTCTTCGAATTTTCCCTGATGCGGGTGCGCGGCGACGTGGATCAGCACCTGCTCAGCCGGCTCCTCTACCAGTACATCAACCTCGAAAAGGACTTCACCGCCGAGCTGTTCCTCGGCGGTCGGACCCGACTGGGACGGATTCTGGCCCGGGAAGACGCCCTGGACGAATCCCCGACCCTCCAGATCCTGGATCACGAGCGGGCCTCGGAAGTGATCCGCCGGGCGGACGCCATCGGCGTCGGTCTGTGCTACTGTCGCCACAAGATGGGGCATCTGGGCCGGGCCTGCAACGCCCCGCGAGACATCTGCATGACCCTCAACAGCGTGGCCGAGGCCCTGATCCGGCACGGCTTCGCGCGCCGCGTGGACGTGCCAGAAGCGCTGGAGCTGCTGGACCAGGCGCGCCAGCATCGCCTGGTCCAGTTCGCCGAAAACGTGCGCCAGCGGGTCAACTTCATCTGTCACTGCTGCGCCTGCTGCTGTGAGGCGCTCATCGCCGCCCGGCGCTTCGGCTTTGGCCAGCCGCTGGCGCCGGCGCCCTTTCTGCCCCGCAGCGTCGCCGAACGCTGCACCGGGTGCCGGCGCTGCGCCGCAGTCTGCCCGGTGTCGGCCATCGGCCTGTCCCCCGACGGCGCCCCCCGGGTGACGCCGGACCGATGCCTGGGATGCGGGATCTGCGCCGCCGAGTGTCCCCACGGCGCCATCGTGATGGACCGCCGGCCGCGACCTGCCCTGACCCCGCTCAACACGGCCCACCGCACGGTTCAGATGGCCATCGAGCGCGGCCGGCTGCAGCATCTGCTGCTGGACAGCCACATCATCGGCCACCATCCGTCGCTGAACACGGTCCTGGGGTTGATCCTGGGGCTGCCGCCCGTGCAGCGCGCCATGGCGGTCGGCCAGCTGGGATCGCGCTGCCTGGAGCGGCTTATGACCCGCTTCAATTACTGAAGCACACCGGCGCCCGCCAGGGCGCCAAGGAGACCGACGCCATGAAGAACCATCAGCTTTTTCAGAATTGGGGGATCTTCAAAAAAGGGATGCACGCGGCCGCCATCCAGCTTTCCTTTGCCACCCACCTGGAGTATTCCCTCTCCAAGGACCAGTACACCGCCACCAGCCGGGATCTCTACACGGCCCTGGCCCTGACGGCCCGGGACCGGATGATCGAGCGCTGGATCAAGACCCAGCAGACCTACCACGACCGGGATGTCAAACGGATCTACTACCTGTCGGCCGAGTACCTCATGGGCCGCGTGCTGATTCAGAACCTGATCAATCTGGGCATCTATGAGGAAACTCAGAAGGCCTTGGCCGAATTGAACATCGAGCTGGCGGATTTGGCGGAGATGGAGCCCGACATGGGGCTGGGCAACGGCGGGCTCGGCCGCCTGGCGGCCTGCTTTCTGGATTCCATGGCCACCTTGCAACTGCCGGCCCACGGCTACGGGATCCGCTACGAATTCGGCATCTTCGACCAGGCTATCCGCGGTCTGGCCCAGGTGGAGCTGCCCGAAAACTGGCTCAAGTTCGGTAATCCCTGGGAAATCGCGCGTCCCGAGTACAGCTTCCCGGTGGACTACAACGGCCACGTCAAGCAGATCCATCTGCCCGACGGGCGGCTGGTTTCCGAATGGACCGACACCAACCGGGTCGTCGGCATCGCCTACGATATCCCCATCATCGGCTACGGCAACAACACGGTCAATACCCTGCGGCTCTGGTCGGCCCGGGCCAGCAACGAGTTCGAACTGAAGTACTTCCAGCACGGCGACTACCTCAAGGCGGTGGAGGAAAAGAACATCTCGGAAAACATCTCCAAGGTCCTCTATCCCAACGATCAGATCTACGCCGGCAAGGAACTGCGCCTCAAGCAGCAGTACTTCTTCGTTTCCTGCTCGATCCAGGATATCATCCGGCGCCATCTCAACGAGCATCCGGACTTCGAGGACTTCCCGGACAAGGTGGCCATCCAGCTCAACGACACCCATCCGTCCCTGGCCATCGTGGAGCTGATGCGCCTATTGCTGGACCGCTACGAGATGAGCTGGGAAAAAGCCTGGGACATCACCCAGCGCACCTTCGCCTACACTAACCATACCTTGCTGGCCGAGGCCCTGGAGAAATGGCCGGTCTCGATGTTCCAGCACCTGCTGCCGCGCCATCTGATGATCATCTACGAGATCAACCGCCGCTTTCTGCGCGATGTGGCCACCGTCTACCTCAACGACGCCGACCGGCTGCGGCGCATGTCCCTCATCGAGGAGGGCCCCGAGAAAATGATCCGCATGGCCCATCTGGCCATGGTGGGATCCCGTTCGGTCAACGGCGTGGCCCGCCTGCACAGCCGCCTCCTGCGCGAGCGGGAGCTGAAGGATTTTTCCGACCTCTTTCCCGAGCGTTTCAACAACAAAACCAACGGTATCACCCCTCGGCGCTGGCTCCTGGCGGCCAACCCGGCCCTTTCCGGACTCATCCAAAGCCGCATCGGGCGCACCTGGATCACCGATCTGGACGATCTCAAGCGCCTGGAAGCGCTGGCCGAGGACGACACCTTTATCCGCCAGTGGCAGGCCATCAAACAGGCCAACAAGGAGGTCCTGGCGCGTCTGGCCCGGGACCTGACCGGCACGGCCGTCGCGCCGGAGGCCATCTTCGACGTGATGGTCAAGCGGATCCACGAATACAAGCGCCAGCTCCTGGACCTGCTCAACATCGTCTACTGCTGGCTGAAGCTGAAACACGAGCCGCAATTCGATCTTTATCCGCGCGTCTTTTTCTTCGGCGGCAAGGCCGCGCCCGGCTATGCCCGGGCCAAGCTGATCATCCGGCTCATCTGCCACGTGGCCGAAATGCTCAACCGCGACCTGCGCACCCGGGACCGGCTCAAGGTGGTCTTTCTGCCCAACTACCGGGTATCCCTGGCCGAGCGCATCTTTCCGGCGGCCACCGTTTCCGAGCAGATCTCCACCGCCGGCTACGAGGCTTCGGGCACCAGCAACATGAAGTTCGCCCTCAACGGGGCCCTGACCGTGGGCACCTTGGACGGGGCCAACATCGAAATCATGGAGGCGGTGGGCCGCGAGCACATCTTTATCTTCGGATTGACCACCGAGGAGGCGGCGGCCCTGCGCCGCGACTACCGCCCCCAGGATTACGTCGAGGCCGACCCGCTGCTCAAGGAAGCCCTGGAACTCATCGCCGGGGGGTTCTTCTCGCCCGAGGAGCCCGACCTGTTCCGGCCCCTGGTCGATGCCCTGCGCCGCCAAGACCGCTACCTGGTGCTGGCCGATTTTGCCGCCTACCACCACTGCCAGATGCAGGTGGATGCGCGCTACCGCGACCGCCGCGCCTGGACGGTCAGCGCCATCCTCAACGTGGCACGCATGGGGCGGTTTTCCTCGGACCGCACCATCGCCGAATACAACCGTGACATCTGGGGCTGTTCACCGCTGAAGATCGCCCAGGTTTAGGGCGCCGGAAAAGGGATCCGGCCTCACCGGGCGCCGATTAGGGCGTCCAGATCCGCCGGCACCTGGCCGGCGGGTCGCCGGCGCAGCACGGCCAGGCTGCCGACGCGTGCCTCGGCGCTGAAGAGGCCCGAACCCAGGGCCAGCCGGTAGATATGGTAGGGCGCCTGGCCGCCGTCGGCCGGATCGGCGAAGATGTCGTGGATCAGCAGCCAGCCTCCGGCCAGAATGTGGCCGGCCCAGGCGCTGTAATCGACAAAAACCGTCTCCAGGGCGTGGCCGCCGTCGATGAAGACCAGGGCAAGGGGGGTGGCCCATCCCCGGGCCACCACGTGGCTGGGACCGACGATGGGCACCACGGTGTCCTCCAGACCGGCCTCGGCCAGGGTCCGCCGCAGGTGGGGCAGGGTATCGATGCACCCCTGGCGAGGATCGAAGAGATCGGCGTCGAAATAGGCCTGCCCGGGCTGCTGCTCCTCGCTGCCGCGGTGGTGATCGATGGTGTAGAGGACCTGGCCGCGGCGACGGCAGGCGCTGCCCAGGTACAGGGCGCTCTTGCCACAGTAGCTGCCGATCTCCAGGCAGGGGCCGCGGGCGGCGGCCAGCATGGCGGTGTCGTACAGGGCCCGGCCCTCGGCCGGGTCGAGAAACCCCTTGGTGCGGTCGATGAGCGGCGGGGGGATGTCCATGGGCGACCTTGCGACCTCTGCGGTGAACTTTGGATGAAGAAGGATTCCCGCTGCGCCTCAGGCGCCTTGGGATCGCCGGGCGTTCAAGCGTCAACCCGTTGTCAAAAAGGCGAACACGGCACCAAAACCGGAAGCCCCGGCATCCTCGAAGGCCCGTCACCCCGGCCCCCTCAAGGCGCCTCATGACCGCGCACCCGCACCTCCCGGGGCTTGACCCCGTCGGCCGGGCCCACCACTCCCTCGCGCTCCATGGTCTCGATAATGCGGGCCGCCCGGTTGTAGCCGATGCGCAAATGGCGCTGGACCATGGAGATGGAGGCCTGGCCGGTGCGCGTCACCAGTGCCACGGCGTCGTCGTAGCGCTCGTCGTACTCGGCCTCGCCCCCGTTCTCCTCCTCGGCGGCCTCGGCGGGCTGGGCCGTAACGGCCTCGAGGTATTCGGGGGGTTTCTGGGCCTTGAGAAACTCCACCACGGCGCTGAGCTCCTCTTCGCTGATAAAGGCCCCGTGGACCCGCTGGAGCTTGGCCGTGCCCGGGGGTAGCAGGAGCATGTCCCCGTTGCCCAGCAGGTTCTCCGCCCCGCCGCCGTCGATGATGGTGCGCGAGTCGGTGCGCGAGGAGACCTGGAAGGTCAGCCGGGTGGGGAAATTGGCCTTGATGATCCCGGTGAGCACGTCCACAGACGGGCGCTGGGTGGCCAGGATGAGATGGATCCCCGAGGCCCGGGCCATCTGGGCCAGGCGGGTCAGGGCCACTTCCACGTCCCGGCTGGCCACCATCATCAGATCGGCCAGTTCGTCGATGATGATCACGATCAGAGGCAGTTTCTCCGGCCGCTGTCCGGCTTCATCCGGGGGCAGCTTTTCCACCTTCTGGTTGTACTGCCTGAGGTTGCGTACCTTGACGGTCTGGAGCCGCTCGTAGCGGCGCTCCATCTCGCGCACCGCCCAGAACAGCGCGTTGGTGGCCTTCTTGACGTCGGTGACCACCGGGGTGATCAGGTGGGGAATCCCGTCGTAGAGGGACAGCTCGATGCGCTTGGGATCGATCATGATGAACTTGACCTCTTCGGGGCCGGCCTTGAAGAGGATGCTGCAGATCATGGCGTTGAGCCCCACGCTCTTGCCCGTGCCGGTGGCCCCGGCGATGAGCAGGTGGGGCATGCGCTCCAGTTCTGCCACCACCGGGTGGCCCACGATGTCCTTGCCCAGGCAGAGGGTCAGCTTGGACCGGGATTTTTCGAAGACCCCGGAAATGACCACCTCCTTGAAGCGCACCAGTTCGCGGTCGGCATTGGGGATTTCGATCCCCACGGCCGCCTTGCCCGGAATCGGCGCCACAATGCGGATGCTGATGGCCTTGAGGGCCATGGCCAGATCGTCGGAGAGGTTGGCGATACGGTTGATCTTGATCCCGGGAGCCGGTTCGTACTCGAAGGTGGTGATCACCGGCCCGGGCAGCACCGCCGCCACCTGGCCGTGGACCCCGAAATCCTCGAGCTTCTTTTCCAGCAGGCGGGACTGGGCCTTGAGGTTGTCCTCGTCCACGGCCGCCGGTCGGGGCTCGGGATCCACCAGGAGGTTGACCGGCGGCAGCTTGAACCCGTTCTCGTCGCGCATGAAATCGAAGACTTCCTGCTTGGGCGCCGGTGGCGGCGCCACCGGGCGGGGCGCGGGGGGCTTGATGGTCAGGGGGGCTGCCGGACGGGCGGCCTTTTCCTGGATCTGCCGGCGGCGTTTGACCGATTTGCGCTGGCGTTCGCGGTGCTTGATCAGCACCGTGCGGAGCCGTTCGCTGACGAAGGCCAGGGCCGTGAGCAGCCGCCGGCCGAAGCGGACCAGAGAAAAGCGGGTGGCCAGGATCAGCCCCACCAGCCAGAGCAGCACCAGGATGATGGTGCCGCCGGCTGGATTCATATAGCGCAGGATGAACGCCTTGACCGCATCGCCCAGCAGACCGCCGGCGGCATAGGGGCGGGCGAAAAAGATCAGCTCGCTGTAGGGGTCGGCCCAGCGGCTGACGAGGCTGCCGGTGATCACCACCAGAACCAGACCGCCGGCCAGGGTCCCCACCAGCGCCTGGCGCGGGTGGTGGCTCAGGAAGTGAACGCTGACCACCAGGAGCAGTATCGGGGTCCAGAAGGCGCCCAGGCCAAAGAAACCGATGAGGAGGCCGGCCAGGTGGGCGCCGGCCACCCCGAAAAGATTGGCCACCCGATCGCTGGACACGGCGTGGTGCAGGGACGGGTCCTCCGGGTGGTAGGAGACCAGGCTGATGAGGGTGAAGATCACCAGAAAGAAGATGAATATGCCGGCGATTTCCTTGCGCATGCGAGCCGCTACTCAGACTTCCAGGATAAAGGGCAGAATCACCGGCCGCCGGTTGATGGTGAACTCGAAATACTTGCGCAGCGCGACGCGCACCTCCTGGCGTAACCGCTCGGCGCGCCCGGGCCCCTGGCCGCCGATCTCCTCCACCACCTCGAGCACCACGCAGACGGCATCCTCGAGCAGGTGCCCGGTGCTGCTTTCGAACACGAAACCCTTGGAGACGATGTCCGGTCCGAAGACGATGATCCCGGTTTCTTCGTCCAGGGCCATGTTGACCACCACCAGCCCATCCTCGCTGAGCAGGCGCCGCTCCTTGAGCACGCTGCGCCCCACATCCCCGATCCCCTTGCCGTCCACCAGGACGCGGCCGGTGGCCACCGGGTCGTCCAGGCGCCCCCCGGACGGATCAAAGACGATGGCGCGACCGTTTTCAGCCAGCAGAATCCGCTCAGCGGGGATCCCCACCGACTCGGCTAGGCGCGCATGGAGGGTCAGGTGGCGGTATTCGCCGTGGATCGGAATGAAATAGCGCGGCCGGGTCAGGTTGATCATCAGCTTGAGCTCCTCGCGAAAGGCATGGCCCGAGACGTGGATAGCCGAGATCTTCTCGTAGATCACGTCCGCGCCGCGCCGGTAGAGCTGGTTGATGATCTCACCGATAGCCCGCTCGTTGCCGGGAATGAACTTGGAGCTGAGGATGACGGTGTCGCCCGGGTGAATCTGGATCTGCCGATGGTTGCCGTGGGCCATGCGCGCCAGGGCGGCCATGGGTTCGCCCTGGCTGCCGGTGGTGACCATGAGCACTTCTTCGTCGGCCAGGGCGGCCAGATCGGAGATGTCCTGCTCCATTCCGGGAGGCACCTGGAGGTAGCCCAGGGATTTGGCGATGCGCACGCTGGTCTCGATGCTGCGGCCGTTGAAGATCACCTTGCGTCCGGTGGCCTGGGCCGCCTGGACCGCCTGCTGGATGCGGCCGATGCTCGAGGCGAAGAGCGCGATGATGACCCGCCCGCCAGCCGCGGCGGTAAGGCGCGTCAGGGTGCGCCCCACCTCCCGGTCCGAAAGGGTGTAGCCCTCCTTTTCCACGTTGGTCGAATCGGAAAAAAGGGCCAGAACGCCCCGCTCCCCGAATCGGGCCAGGCGGTTGACATCGGTTCGCTGGGCTTCCTCTCCGCTGTGGTCGATCTTGAAGTCGCCGCTGTGGATGACGGTCCCCAGGGGGGTGTGCACCGCCAGGCCCACCCCGTCCACCACGCTGTGGGCCACGCGGAAAAACTCGATGGTGAAGGCCCCCAGGCGTAGATCGCTTTCGGTGGTGACGGGATGGAGCACCGTCTGGTGGCGCAACCCGTGCTCTTCGAGCTTCTGGGCCACGATGCCCAGGGTGAAAGGGGTCCCGAACACCGGCAGGCTGAACTCGCGCAGCAGGTAGGGCAGGGCTCCGATATGGTCCTCGTGGGCATGGGTCAGGACCAGTCCGGCCAGACGCCGGCGGTTGGCGCGCAGATAGGTGAAATCGGGAATCACGCAGTCGATGCCCAGCATCGACTCCTCGGGGAACATGAGCCCGGCGTCCACCACGAAGAGGGTGTCGCCCAGCTCGAAGGTCATCATGTTGAGCCCGATTTCGCCCAACCCGCCCAGGGGAACGATCTTCAGCATCGGCTGGAGCCTCGACGGGCGCCGGCGAGGCCCTCGGTCAGCCCCTCGCGCACCAGATCCATGAGCGCCTCCTTGTGCTGGCGGTCGAACCCCTCGGTGGCGATGGGCGCCTGCAGGCACAGCACCACCGGTCCGGGATCCAGCAGCCACCGGTTCTTGGGCAGAATCCGCCGGGTCCCGTGAATCCCGATGGGCAGAATCGGGACCCCGGCGTCCACCGCCAGGACAAAGCCCCCCTTCTTGAACGGCAGCAGGTGCCCGTCGGGACTGCGGGTGCCTTCCGGGAAGATGAGCACCGAGGCCCGGCCGCGGATGGTGTCGGCGGCCTGCCCGATGCTGGCAAAGGCCGACTGGCGATCGGAACGATCGATGCTGATGTAGCCGCAGCCGCGCATGGCGCGCCCGAAGACGGGAATCTTGAACAGTTCGGCCTTGGCCAGCCAGCGGAATTGGCAGTCCAGGGCGCCCAGCAGGACCGGAATGTCGAAATGACTCTGGTGGTTGGGCATCAGGATCATCGACCGGCCTCCGGCCAGATGCGCCGCGCCCAGAACCGTGACCTTGACACCGCTGGCCCAGAGGATCGAGCGCGCCCAGCACCGGGCCGCCCGGTGCCCCAGGTGCTGGGCCCGGTCCAGAGGACGGATCAGCACGGTGATCACGATGGTCACCAGCCCCATGACCAGGGTGCTCA
>CALJLV010000158.1 GCA_937982505.1 uncultured Desulfobacteraceae bacterium
GATTGACTGACGTGACTGGAGTTCAGACGTGTGCTCTTCCGATCTTCCACGCCCGGATCCGGGACGAAGTCGGCCATCCGCTCCAAAGCGCCATGCTCGGCAAGGTGCTGGCCAACCGGCGCCTTTTTCACCGCCTGCTGCGGGCCGCCCGGGTGGCCCAGAAACCGGTGACCGGCGGTACGGCCTACATCCGCCATTTGCCCATGATCTTTGCCGGGGAGCACAACTTCCGGGTGCTGCCGGCCATCGCCGAAGTGCCGTTCCGGGACCGCTGGCCGGCCCTGCGGCCCCGGGTGGACCGGCCGTGCTGGCGCGTGGCGCTTTTTTCCGGCTGCGTCCAGGACTTTGTCTACCCCGAGCAGCTCGAGGCCGGTCTCCAGGCGATGGCGGGTCTCGGCATCCAGGTGGAATTTCCCATGGGCCAGAGCTGCTGCGGCCTGCCGGTGCAGATGATGGGGGAAAAGGAGGCCGCCCGCCGGGTGGCCCTGCAGAACATGGACGCCGTGGCGGCCGGCCGGTTCGACTACATCGTCACCCTCTGCGCCTCGTGCGCCTCGCACCTGGCCCACGGCTATCCCAGGCTCTTTGCCGCCGAGCCGGACTTGAAACAGCGGGCCGAGGCCTTTGCCGGCAAGGTGATCCCTTTCAGCACCTTTTTGAGCCGGGTCGTCCAGGTCGGCCCGGCGGTCTTCCGATCCGAACCCGTGAGGACCACCTACCATGCGCCGTGCCACCTGTGTCGGGGCATGGATGAACACGAGGCGCCCAAGCGGCTGCTCCAAACCGCCGGGATGGCGTTCGTGCCCGCCGCCGAGGAAGAGACCTGCTGCGGCTTCGGCGGGACCTACTCGAGCAAGTTTCCCCGGATTTCATCTCAGATTCTGGCACTGAAACTGGCCGATGCGGCCAAGACCGGCGCCCGCGTCCTGGTGACCGAATGCCCCGGCTGCGTCATGCAGCTTCGGGGCGGGGCGCGCAAGGCCGGGATGCCTGTCGAGGTGGTGCATCTGGCCGAGGTGCTGGCCGCCTCGCGGAACCCGGCTGGCGGCTGATGCCTGCCAGAAAGGTCCACCGTCCTATCCCGCCGCGGCGTAGAGGGCGCCCGCCAGCATCAGGCTCAGAATCCGGTATCCCTGGCCCGCAAGGAGCAGGGCGGCGCCCAGACGGGGAGTGAAAATGCCCATGTAGTGCGGCAGTTGATGGCGCAGGGCGCGGATCGGAAAGGCGATCACGTTGCCGATGAGCAGGGCCAGGGCCGTTTGCTTGACACTTAGAACCCCGGCCTCCATGAGGGCTCCGGCAGCGGCAAAACCCGAGGTGAATTCGGCCATGAACCCGAGGACCACCATGGAAAGGGATTCCACCGGCACCAGGCGGGTCAGGAACGTTTCGGCCACCAGATCCTGGGCCACCTCGAAAAGCCCCAGGCGGTGAAGCAGAAAAACCCCGATGTAGACGGGCACCACCCAGACGGCCACCATGGCCAGGCGGCGGGGCAGGCGGCGGGCGACGCCGGAGCGAATCTGCGTCCAGTCCTTGCGGACGTTCGGCGCCGGGGATGCACCGGTTATGGGCGGGGTCTGGGATTCGGCCGGCAGAAACAGGCGCCCGTATGCCAGCAGTGCGGCGCAGCGCGCCACCAGGGCCGCGAAGGTCAACCCGAAGTAGAGGATGCCGGCCCTTCCGGTGAGCGAGAGGACCACGAAGAGCGTGGTGGGCAGATGGAGAAAATAGGCTGGAAACTGGGCCAGCAGATTGGCCATGAAGAGCCGTCGCCGGTCGATGTGTCCCTGCCGGTAAAATTCCAGCAGCATGGCGTTGGCCGCGGTGCCCGAGAAAAATGCGGTGGTAAAGGCCGCGCCGCAGTGGTCTCCCAGACGGCCGAAGCGAAAGGCCGGCCGGGCCACCACCGCCAGCTGGTGGACCCATCCGGTGGCTTCGATGATCTGGCCGGCCACGAGGCCGACGGTGATCATCCCCAGGAGGCGGATCAGGGGCCAGAGCAGCCGCCGGGCCGTTTCGGCCGCCGTCAAATCCGGGATCACGGCATGGCTCACGGCCAGCAGGATTATGGAAACGGTCAGGCTGACGGTCAGCGGGACACGGGGCAGATCAGGGCTGGGGGACTTCATCCGTCGCCGGTTTCCTGGAGAGAATCAGGGTCCAGTAGGAGGCCCGGCGCGCGGCGAACTGGCGCAGATTGCGCGTGACTTCCTGCTCGGGCAGGCTGCAGCGGGTCACTCCGACGCTGGACTCCAGGCGGCCGGCCTCGTCCAGGGCCTCCACGATGTCCTCCACGTTGCGGTAGGCCTTGAGAAAGACCACCGTATCCGGTGCGGCCGCGCAGCGGCGCAGATGATCCCCTCCCTCGGCGCCGGAAAGGACCAGCAGTGATTCTTCGGCCTCCACCAGCGGCGTGTTGAGGCTGGCGGCAGCCGCCTGGTAGCTGGTGATCCCCGGGACGCTGATCACCGGCAGATGAGGGGCCAGGCGCTGGACCTCGCGCAGGAGGTACCCGTAGGTGGAATAGGTCATGCTGTCGCCCAGGGTGATGAAGGCCACCTTGCGGCCCTGCTCCATTTCCCCGATGACGATGCGGGCATTGGCGGTCCAGGCCGCCTGTCTTTCCGTCTCGTCCGCCGTCATGGGAAACTTGAGCATGTGAATCGGGGTCAGATCCGGGATGTGGGCCCGGGCGATGCTCACCGCCAGGCTGTAGCTGTTCTTGCTGGAAGCGGCCGCGTAGACCACATCGACGCTGTTGAGCACCCGGGCGGCCTTGAGAGTGATCAGTTCCGGATCTCCGGGGCCGACCCCCAGACCGTACAAGATTCCGCGTTGCTGCACCATTGTCGCTCCTGTGAAGTTATGGCGGGCCCTGGCGGCGCGGCGCGGTGTCCAGACCGTCCGGCTCCACGAAAAGTTGCGGATAGAGGATTCGCCCGATCTGCCGCATCCCCTCGATGAGACGGGGGGTGGGCCGGGCCACCAGCCGTTCGTCCACCAGAAAGACCCGGCCCTCGCGCACGGCCCGGACGGCGCCAAAGCCCGGTTCGTTCAGGATCTGCGCCCGGGTCACGGGATTCATGGGACCGGCCTGGGCCAGGTAGACGTCGATAGTCTCGCCCCGGGCCATGATCCGTTCCTTGCCGTAGTTGGCGATGTTGGTGCCCCGGCTGGGAACCGCATCTTCGGCCACGTTGACCGCACCGAGCACGGTCAGGGCGAAAAGAGGCATCGCGCCGGGCGAGAAGGTCTTCATCTTGTCGTGGATGGACTCGAAAAAGACCCGCGGCGCCGTCCTCGCGCCTTTGATCCGATCGGTGATGGCCGCCGTTTCCGAGCGGAAACGGGCCACCAGGGTCCGGCCCGCCGGCCCGTCGCCCACCAGCACACCCAGCGCCTCCCAGTAGACGTACATCTGTTCGATGTCGGCCGGCTGCAGGCTGACCACCGTGATTCCCGACTGCTCCAGGCGGCGGATGAGGTGGGGATAGGCCCGGTCGATCATGGGCCGGCTTAGCACGAGGTCCGGGCGGGCCGCCAGGAATTTTTCCGGGTCGTCGCGGTAGGAAAAGACCGGCAGGCGACTTGCCGCCGGCGGATCGTCCGACTGGGGCGATACGCCCACCAGGCGCTGCCCGTGGCCCAGGGCGAAGAGGTTGGCCGTGTGGGCCCCGTACAGGGCGATGATGCGCTCGAAGGGCCGCTCCACGGTGATGCGCCGTCCGGCCTGGTCCTCGATGGCGGTGTCGGACACCACGCGGATCAGCGCAAATCCGGTTCCCGACGCCGGAGGCGGGAACCCTAGAACCAGAACCATCAAGGCGATCCAGGGCTTCATGGCGCCACGCGAAAAACCACGTGCCGGCTGCCGCTTTCGGGGTCGCGCGCCACTCGGGCATCGACCTCGAAAAGCCGCCGGATGTTGGCGGCGGTGAGCACCTCGGCCGTCGGTCCGGCGGTCACCAGGCGTCCCTGCTTGAGCAGGAGCAATTCGTCGCAGAACAGGGCCGCCAGATTCAGATCCTGGAGTACGGCCACGGCGGTTTTGCCCTCCTGCCGCACGCTGCGGCGCACCTGGCCCAGAACGGCCAGGGCATGGTTGACATCCAGGTTCGAGGTGGCCTCGTCGAGAAAAAGCCAGGCGGCGTCCTGAGCCAGGGCCCGGGCGATGACCACCCGCTGGCGCTCACCGCCGCTCAGCTCGCTCACCAGGCGGCCGCGAAAGGCCGCGATCCCGGTGCGCGCCATGGCGGCGTCCACCCGTTGCCAGTCGGCCACGCCGGCGCGGGCAAAACGACCCAGATGGGGATAGCGGCCCATCATGACCACCTCTTCGACCCGGAAGGGGAAATTGATGTAGAAATCCTGGGGGACCAGGGCCAATTCACGCGACAGGCGCCTTCGCCCGTGGCTCTCGATGGGCTGTTGACGGTAGAGGATCCTGCCGTGGGCGGGCCGACGATGGCCTGCCAGAAGGTCGAGCAAGGTGCTCTTGCCGCACCCGTTGGGCCCCACCAGGCCGTAGAAGCGTCCCGCTTCCAGGGCGAAATCCAGCCCCTCCAGGACCGTTCTGGTCCCGTAGGCAAAGGAGAGGTTTTCAATGCGGAAGCTCACGCTCCTCCGATGGCCGCCATCTGGCGCCGCCGAAAGATCACGCAAAAGACCGGACCGCCGATGAGGGCCGTGAGCACTCCGATGGGCACCTCCGAGGGGAGCACGGCCCGGGTGAGGGTGTCGGCCGCCAGCATGAGCAGGGCCCCGGCGAGGGCCGCAAGGGGCAGCAGGCCGCGGTGGTCGGGCCCGGCCAGGGCGCGCATCATGTGGGGCACCAGCAGCCCCACAAAGCCGATGATCCCCGAGACCGAAACGCAGACCGCGGCCATCAGGGAGGCGGCGCCCAGCAGTATCAGCGTCAGGCGCCCGGTGTCGACCCCCAAAGACGCGGCGCTGCGCTCGCCCAGGGCCAGCAGGTTGAGGTCCCGGGCAAAGTAGAGGGCCGCCAACAGGCCGCCGATGGCCGTGGCCAGGGTCAGTCCGGCATCGGGCCAGGTCTTGGCGGCGAAGCTGCCCATGAGCCAGAAGACGATTACCGAGACCTGCTCGTCGGCCAGATATTTCAGGAAGCTGAGGGCCGCGGCCAGGATGGCCGCCACGATGACCCCGGAAAGGATCAGGTTGTTCGAGGAAAACCCGCCCCCCGAGGCCGACAGGTAGATGACGGCCGCCAGGGTGGCACCGGCTCCGCCAAAGGCGAAGAGGGGCACCGAGAACTGGCCCAAGGCGCCGATGTTGAGCAGCAGGGCCACGGCCGCACCGAAGGCCGCGCCGGCCGAAACCCCCAGGGTGTAAGGGTCCGCCAGCGGATTGCGCAGGATCCCCTGGAAAACGGTTCCGGAAAGGGCCAGGGCCGCCCCCACGGCCGCGGCGGTGAGAATCCGGGGCAGGCGCACGTCCAGCACCACGGCGGGCAGGAGCGGATCCATGCCGGCCAGCCGGGACGGATCATCCAGAAGGCGGGCCGCCAGGATCCGGCCCACGTCCCCGGGGCCGATGGGCACGAACCCCAGACCGCTGGAGACGATCACGGCGGCCAGCAGGGCGGCACCGAGCAGTACGGACCAGAAAAGGAAGCGGGCCAGAGGGCGCCGGGATCGGGGGATGGATTGCGGTGTCATATCGGCTTCATGTCGTTTGATATCGGCTTGTGTGCCGGTCCGGCGGAACGCGACCCTTGGCTACTCCATCCGGGCCAGCGCCGCCCCCAGGTGGTCCACCCAGATGCGCACGATCCCGTCGTACTCGGCCGTGCCTTTCATCACCGGCAGGCAAGCGATGCCGGCGGCGCTGAGCACCGATTTCCAGGAATCCGCCTCGTTTCCGGCCAGGTCGTTCAGGGCATGGTCCCCGGCCACCGACATGAAAGGAATCAGGTAGGCGGTGGTGATGCGGCGATCGGTGAGGGTGTCGCGGATCTCCTCGATGGATGGGGCCCCTTCCACCGCCCCCACGAAGATGTTGGGATCCTTGCGTTGGAAGTGATAGGCCAGGGCCGCGTAAGCGGCGTTGGCCGGATGCGGGGTGCCGTGGCCCATGAGCACCACGGCCGCGTCCGGTTTTCGCTGGGGCGGGATCTGTTCGATCATGGCCGCCACCACCCGCTGCAGGTCGCCGTCGGAGGCCAGCAGGGGCAGCCCGACCTGGATTTGCTGGAATCCGCCGGCCATGCGGCCGAAGGCCAGAGCGTTGCGCTGCAGGTCGTGAAACTCCTCGCCGGCGATGGTGTGCAGTGACTGCACGGCCACGTGGGTAAAGCCCTCGTCCATCAGGCGCGCCAGGGCCATTTCCGGCGAGTCGAGAAGCTGGCCCTGCGGGGCCAGCTTGTGGCGGATGGTCCGGGAGGTATAGGCCCAGCGCACCGGGATCTGGGGATAGGCGGCCTTGACCCGGGCGTCGATGCCGTCGAAGACCTTGCGGGCCTCGGGCACGCTGGTGCCGAAGGCCACCAGCAGGATTGCCTTTCGGGGCGACGCCGGCTTGCCTTGGGCACCGGCCAGGGTCGCCGCAGGCAGCGCGGCGCACCCAAGGAGCAGATCGGAAGAGCGTCGTGTAGGGAAAGAGTGTAGAACTCGGTGGGCGCC
>CALJLV010000159.1 GCA_937982505.1 uncultured Desulfobacteraceae bacterium
GACTGGAGCAACTGGGCCTGGAGCTTTTCGCGCTCGGCCTCGGCCCGCCGGCGCTGGATGGTGACGAAAAGCTGGGCCGTGATGGCCGCCATGGTGCTGACAAATCCCTCTTCATCGGCGTGCCACTGGCGCTGGGGGCCGATATGCTCGCAGCTCACCACGCCGAACAGCCGCCCTTCGATGAAAATGCCGGCATCCAGGAGCGAGGTGATGCCCAGGGGCCCGAGATAGCCGTCGCGCAACTCAAGGGTGCGCGGATCGTTCTGGGCGTCCCGGGCGTAGATTCGGTTTTCGGCCCCCAGGGCGGCGAAATAGGCGGGACAGGTGTGCGCATCGAGGTCCATGCCGGCGCCGTGGGCCTGGGCGGCCGCCTCGAAAAGCGACAGACAGCGCAGTCGCGAACGGTCCTCGGCCAGGCGCCAGACGCTGGCGCGGGCAACCTCCATGGTCTCGGCCATCACCCGGGTGACCCGATCGAGGGCCAGGGCGGCATCTCCGGCCACGAGCGCCGGATCCAGGGCCAGCCGGGCCAGGGCCCCGCGCTGGCGGTCAACCCGCTGCTCGCGCCGGGCCAGCTCGGCTTCATGGCGCTTGCGCTCGGTGATGTTGTAGTAGTGCTCGATGCGACCACCGGTGTACAGGCCGGACCGGATCGGCTGGCTCCAGTGCTCGAGCCAGCGCTCCGGGCGCCGGTCCCCGGCCAGGACGTGGCACTCGAAGTTTTCGACGTAGGTGTTGTCGTCGTAGGTGGCCAGCACCCGGGTCATGAAGGTCTCGGAATCCTCGAAGATCTCGGCGATGCGGCCGCGGATGAGCTGGCGCTTGTCCGCCCCGATGACCGCGTCGCGCGGCAATCCGAAGTAGCCGGCCATGGCGCGGTTGATCCACACCACCCGGAACTCGGGGTCCAGGATGAAGATCCCCACCTCGGAGCTGTCCAGCACGTCGTCGGTCAGGGAGCGGTGCTTGGCCTCACTCTGGCGCAGGGCCTCCTCGGCCCGTTTCTGCGCGATCAGATCCCAGGTCACGTCGGCCAGGTAGGCCACGGCTTCCAGGTCCTGGTCCGCGTAGTCCGTGGGCTTGTTGCCCACCCCGAGAACGGCGACCACTTCCCCCTGGCGCTTCACGGGGACCACCAGTTCGCGCACCAGCGGCGGATGGCCCGGAGGCAAGCCCTTGCACCCGGACAGCTCGGCATGGCGGTTGTGCATCACCGGCCGCCCCGGGTCCAGGCACGCTTTCCAGACCCCGGCCTGGTCGATGGGGTAAGGCTCCCCCCGGGCCGCGAGGCGGTAGAATTCCTCGACGGTCCGGGTCGACCACTGGCGGGGCACCACCAGCCCGCGCTGGCTGTCCACGAAATCGTAAAAGCCCAGGGGGCTGTCCACCAGGGCGCCGATTTCGTCCAGGATCCGGGTCAGCAGGGCGTCCATGTCGTGGTTTGTGGCGTACTGGAGCACATCGAGGCGGATTTCGTCCAGGCGCTGGCGGCGCCGTTCTTCGCTCTGGTCGCGAAACACCAGCACCACCCCGAGGATCCGGCCCCGGGCGTCGACGATGGGCGCCCCCGAGTCGGCGATGGGGCGCTCGCGGCCGTCCCTGGCCACCAGCAGGGTATGGTTGGCCAGGTCCACCACCACCCCTTGGCGCAGCACCTTGGCCACCGGGTCTTCCACCGCCTCGCGGGTCTGCTCGTTGATGATGTGAAAGACCGTGGCCAGGGAACGGCCCCGGGCCTCGGCCTCGGTCCATCCGGTGAGGGTTTCGGCCACCGGATTGAGCAGTTCCACCCGCCCCTGGGCATCGGTGGCGATGACCGCGTCGCCGATGGCCTTGAGGGTCACGCTGTGCCGTTCGGCGCTGGCCCGCAGTTCGGCCTCGGCCCGATACAGACTGCGGTAGTGGGCTTTGCGGTTGCGCTGCCAGGCCACCAGACCGAGGGTCATGACGGCGGCCGTCAGGGCGCCGAACAACCCCAGGATCAGCGCCGCCCGCCGCTGCCATTCACCGTAAACCTCGGCGGCATCCTGCTTGGTCACCATGAACCAGGGGGAATCCGGAACCGGCAGGAGCACCGAAACGACATCCACCCCGCGGTAATCCTTTCCCTCGAAGACGCCCTGCCGCCCCAGGACCGCCATCACCGCCGGCACTTCGGTGCGGCTCAGGGGGATGCGCAGGTTGAGGGCCGACCCGGGCTGGTGGTGCAGATCGTTGAGAAAGAGCACGTCCTCTGCGTCCCGGCGCACCAGGACGGTTTCCGCGCTCCGGCTGGGGGTCGGCCAGGACCGGATCAGCGGATAGAGGAAGCGCGCGGCATTGTTGACCAGCACCACGGCCCCCACGGCCGCGCCGGGGTCCTCATCGGCGAAGATGGGCACCACCAGGCCCAGGTGGGGTTCGGGATTCCGCGCCGCCGCATGCAGTTCGGTGAACAGGGGCCTGCCGCCGCGGCAGGCCGCCTCCAGGGTCGACCGGTAATCCGGGTGGAAAGACTCCTGGGCCACGAGGCTCAGCCGCACCCGGCCCTGGAGATCCACCAGCATCAGATTGTCGTAGCGGTAATGGGTCCTGAAGCTTTCAAAGAGGGCCAGGATCCGCTCCCCATCGGCCTGGCCCCCTTCCGCCAGAAAACGCGCCAGACCCTGGGCCAGAAAACGGCTCTCGCGCAGAATGGCCCCGTCGCCCAGGCGCTCGCCGCGCCAGGCGGCGATCTGATCCGCCTTGAGGCGCGCCACGGCCATCAGCTCCTCGGAGATTTCCTCTCGCACCGCCGCCTGCTGGCCGCGGTAGAACCAGGATCCGCCGGCCAGCAGGATGATCACGGCCGCTGCCAGAACGACCATCAGCCAGCGGGGAAATGCTTGGTTCATCTTGCCCGTCCTGTCCATCCTTTTCCTTTCACCCTGCGGCCATCGGCCCGCTTCTTCACTTCGCCGCGGCCCCGTGCCCCAGAACGCCCCGCACCCGTTGCGCCAGCTCCCGGTAGCTGAAGGGCTTCTGAATGAACTCGACCCCCTCTTCCAGAACGCCCTGGCGCGTGATGACGTCGGCAGATCGGAAGAGCACACGTCTGAACTCCAGTTACGTCAGTCAATCTCGTA
>CALJLV010000160.1 GCA_937982505.1 uncultured Desulfobacteraceae bacterium
CCACCAATGACATCCAAAGGATTCCGGCGATCCCGGAATCCTTTTTTTATTGGCTTCCGCAAACACCCATTCGAAAAAAAGGAGGCGTCATGAAAAATCTCACCATCGTGCTGGCCGGAATGCTGCTCTGGTTTACCCTGGGATGCGGCCAGGAAAAGGCCCAACAATCCACCGTTTCGGAGAAGTCGGCGGTTTCGGCGGCGCAGCAAGGCGCCACCGAAGTGAAGCAAAACGCCGTTGCGACGACCCAGGAGGCCGCTTCGGCCGTCGCGGCAAAGGCCTCCGAGGCCGCGGACAAAGCCGCCCACACCACCCGGGAGGCCGCCTCCGCTGTCCAAGAGACCGCCAACCAGATCACGGACAAGGCCGTCGAAATGACCCAGGAGGCCGCCTCCGCCGTCCAGGAGACCGCCGGCGAAGTCACGGACAAGGCCGCCCAGATGGCCCAGGATGCGGTTTCGGGGGTTGAAAAGGGCACCGCGGATGCCCAGCCCAAGACGAAGGATTAGTACCCGACGAAGCCGGCGCGCCAGAACACGGCGCAAAGTGGCGCCTTGAAAAATGCGAGTGCCAATCCGAAAAGGGGTTCCGGAGGATCCGGAACCCCTTTTTGATCTCGCGCCACGCCTCAGCCGGTCCCCGGGCCCTCTGGGGCTTCGGGGTTGCGGGACTGACCGCGAAAGGTGCTTGACAAGCCGATACCCAGCGGCAAGATTGGATGGCCCAGGATTCAGGGATACGACGTTCCGCAAAAGGGGGGCATGATGACCCGGGCCATCCTCATCATCTTGACCGTTCTGTTCCTGACCGCCGTCCGCGGGCAGGCCCAGCCGCCACCCGAGACGACCGCCGCCCAGGATGAGGCCCAGGCCGCCTCGCTTTCGGCCCGCGATGAATCGCCGCAGGGTCGCAAGGCCGATGGAAAACCCGCCGGCGTCAAGGAGACCGCCATCGAGGCCAAGGACAAGGCCGCGGCCGCCGCCAGGCAGATCGGCCCGGCCATGAAGAAGGCGGCCGTCGAGGTGAAGAACGAGGCCGTATCGGCCGCCAGGCAGGTGGGGCCGGCCATCAGGGAAGCAGCCGCCAATGTCAGGCAGGGCATCAAGGATGCCGCCCGCTAGGTGGGGCCCTTGGGCCCGCCGGCATCCTTGACCCTCTTTTCGTCGCCCCGCGGAGGCTGAACGTTTACCTGCCCGCCATCATGGCGGCGATGTCGTCCTGAACCGTGCCGATGGGCTTGATGTCGAACTTGTCCACCAGCACCTGGGCCACGTTGGGCGACAGGAACCCGGGCAGGGTCGGTCCGAGCCGGATTCCCTTGACGCCAAGGGCCAGCAGGGCCAGCAGCACGGCCACGGCCTTCTGCTCGTACCAGGCGATGTCGTAGGAGACCGGCAGATCGTTGATGTCGTTCAGGCCAAAGACCTCCTTGAGCTTCAGGGCGATGACGGCCAGCGAATAGCTGTCGTTGCACTGGCCGGCGTCCAGAACCCGGGGGATCCCGCCGATGTCGCCCAGATCGAGCTTGTTGTAGCGGTACTTGGCGCAGCCGGCGGTGAGGATCACCGTGTCTCCGGGCAGGTTCTCGGCCACCTCGGTGAAATAGGCGCGGGCCTTCTGCCGCCCGTCGCAGCCCGCCATGACCACGAAGCGTTTGATGGCACCGGACTTGACCGCCGCGACCACCTTGTCGGCCAGGGCCAGGACCTGGTGGCGCGCAAAACCGCCCACGATGGCGCCGGTCTCGATCTCGGTAGGCGGGGAACAGGTCTTGGCTCGGGCGATGAGGGCCGAAAAATCCTTTTGGCCGCCGACCGGCCGGTCCGCAATATGGGCGGCGCCAACGTAGGAGACCACGCCGGTGGTGTAGAGCCGATCGAGGTAGGTGTTCTCCTTTTTGAGGGGCACCAGGCAGTTGGTGGTGAGCAGGATCGGGCCGTTGAACGACTCGAAGTCCTTGGTCTGGTGCCACCAGGAAGAGCCGTAGTTGCCGATAAAGTGCTTGTACTTCTTGAAGGCCGGGTAGGTGTTGGCCGGCAGCATCTCGCCGTGGGTGTACACGTCGATGCCGGTGCCCTCGGTCTGCTCGAGCAACTCGGCCATGTCCTTCAAATCGTGGCCGCTGATGAGGATCCCCGGGTTCTGGCCCACCCCGATATTCACCTGGCTGATCTCCGGGTGGCCGTAGGTAGTGGTGTTGGCTTCGTCGAGCAGGGCCATGGTGGTCACGGCCGTTTCGCCGGCCTTCATCACCAGCCCCACCATCTCGTCCACCGTAAGATCGCGGGTGGTGGAGGCCAAGGCCGCCATCATGAAGGCGTAAATCTCCTCCTTTTCAAAGCCGAGAATCGCCGCGTGGTCCGCGTAGGCCGCCACACCCTTGAGACCGATGACCAGCAGCTCTCGCAGGGAGCGCACATCCTCGTTGGCCGAGGCCGTGATGCGCACGTCGTCCGACTTGGCCTTGTCGATGATGGCCTGCCTGTCCGTGGCCGTCCAGGTGGCGCAGTCGGGCAAGTCTGCGAAAACGGCGCCGGCTTTGGCTTTGAGCGCTTCTCGGACCTTCAGGCCTTCACGGATCCGGTCGATGATCACATCGTCGTCCCAGGCCACGTTGGTAATGGTGGTGAACAGGGCCCGAGTGATGAAATGGGCCGCCTGGCGGTCCAGCGTCCCCGCGGCCAACAGTTTTTCTCCGTAGAGGCTGATTCCCTTGCAGACGTAGATCAGGAGATCCTGCAGGTCGGCGGTCTCTTCCGGCTTGCCGCAGACGCCCTTGACGGTGCAGCCGGTGTTCTTGGCGGTCTCCTGGCACTGAAAACAGAACATGGTGTTTCCTCCTTGGGGTTTGGGTGATCAATCGATGGTCGGGGATGGGGATGCCGCCGCCGGATCGATGACCTGTGCGATCTCTTCGAGGAGTCGCTCCGGTGTCTGACCGTGAATGCAGGCCACCTCGGCCAGGGTGTGAAAGCCTTCGGTGGGGCATCCCACGCACTGCATCCGGTGGCGCATGAAAAAACGGATCGCGCCAGGGTGGCGTCGGATCAGTTCCTGGACGGTGATGTGGGCGTCGATCGTCATGGGACGCCACCCTACCCTGCCCCCGATCATCGGTCTTTGCGCTGGCGCAAAAACCGATCCATTCCGGTGCAGCGGGTCGTGGGCCGGATTCGGACCGAGCCGGCGGATCGGTCCGAATCGGAACACCTTCCGGAAGCAGGCAGGCCCGCTCTAGAGGGTCACGTTCTTCTTGCCGCCAAAATAGCGCATGAACTGGGCCCGCTCGTAGATGGCCGGATTCGTGCTCTTGGCCTGGCTCAGGCGCCCCTTGAAATCGGCCAGCCGCTTGAAGCGCTTGCCCGCCATCCAGGCCTCGAGCCCCTCGCGCAGGGTCTTAAGGTGCTGTGGTCCATTTTGATAGACCCCGGAAGCGGTCTGCACGGCATCGGCGCCGGCCAGCAGGAGCTTGACCACCGCGGCGGCATCGTGAACCCCGGTGGAGGCCGCCAGTTGACAGTCCACCTTGTTGGCCATGATGGCGATCCAGCGCAGGGGCATGGCCAGGTCGGCCGGGGTGCTGAAGACAAAGGAGGGCTTGACTTCGATCTTTTCGATGTCGAAATCCGGGCTGAAAAACCGGTTGAACAGGACCAGGGCCCCGATTCCGGTACGGGACAGTCTCTGGATCATGGGCCCCAGATTGGTAAAGTAGGGACTGATCTTCAACGCCACGGGAATCTTGACCGCCCCGGTGACCTTTTCGACGATGGAAAAGTAGAGGGCCTCCTTTTCCTCGGCCGAATGGGCGAAATCCGTGGGTGGAAAGAACATGTTGAGCTCCAGGGCGTCAGCCCCGGCCCGCTCGAGGTGGCCGGCGTAGGCCAGCCATTCCACCGAGTGGAAAAAGCAGTTGATGCTGGCGATCACCGGGATCCTGACCGCCGCCTTGGCCCCTTCGATGAGGGCGATGTATTTTTTCAGGTTTTCTTCGCGGATGAGATAATCGTAGTATTCGACGGGGCTGAGCCGGCCGTCGTGCTCGAAGAAGGGCGGGGCGCCCGGAGCGTCCTTGAAGTCCTTCATGAAATCGGCGTACTCGTAGCGCACCTCTTCTTCGAAAATCGATTTCAACACCACGGCCCCGGCGCCGCTGTCCGCCAGGGCCTTGACCTTGTCCACCGAGCCGGTGAACCCCGAACTGCCGGCGATGATGGGGTTTTCCAGGGCCAAGCCCATGTAGTTGGTGGTCAGATCCATTACGCTCTCCTTAAAATTGGGGTTGACGGGGATGTGGGCCATCGGTCCGGCCCGCAGTCGGGAAGGCCGTTCTCCAGATACGGGTGAAAGGCGTCTTTCCACGCGACGCGGGGATACCGGCAGCAAGACAGGGGAAGTTTATCTTAGGCCGCCATCCCATGCAACCACCTGTCGATCCGGTCTAGACGCTTTTCAGGTATCGCTGCCGCAGAAGTGCGGCCATCCGGTTGACGGCCCCGAAGGCCCGCTCCACCGTTTTTTCCCTGTCCGGATTGACCAGGCAGCAGGTGGCCGGCGAAAGCAGGCTCTGGGCGAACATCCGCTCGCGGTCGATCCCCTTGCCCCAGAGGATTTTCCACACCGCTTCGAGCCGCCCGACGAGGCTGGGGATCTCCTCTTTGGCAAAGGCCTCGAAGCCCGTGGGTACGATCCCCCAGACGATGGTCGCCCCCCGGTCGAGAAACCTTTTGATGGACGGGGCGTAGGAGGCGAAAACCTCGGCGTTGGTGTAGACGTCCAGCGAGAGCACGTCCAGGTCCAGGTTGAGCAGGAAATCCCAGTCTGGATTGCCGCACAGGTGGATCCCCCGGGGCCGGTCCACCTGGGCGAAAAAGGCATCCATGTCCCCCTTGGCCTTGAGATCGCCGTAGCCCGCCAGGGCCGAGAAGATGAACTGCAGGCCCGGTTCGTCCACGAACATGAAGGCGTTGGGGTTGCGTTGCTGGAGCCGGGCCAGCTGCACGTTGAGGCGCCGGGCCATGAAATCCAGCATGAAGGGGCGCACCGTGTCGTCGAAGAGGATGGGCCGCTCGTCCTGGTCCAGGACGTTGAAGCCGAAGCTGATGGGCCCTTCGAGCTGGCCCCGGATGGCGGGCCGGTCGGCCAGGTCCAGGGCCAGAAAGCGATGGTAGACGGCCGAGTAGGTCGGGCTGATGTCGAAAATGGCCGGATCGTCGAAGCGCGCCAGCACGTCTTCCAGTTCCATGGCGAACTTTTCCATGGAAAAGCGCAGGGTGCGCTTTTCCATGTCCAGCAGGATGCCGGGAAAATGTTCGGCCGCCTGGACGTACATATCCTCGTAGTAGGTGTAGTTGGGAAGCTGGGGCCAGAAGGGCACGTCCAGAGAGAGGGCCATCTCCAGGGCCCGGTCCACGTCGGTGTGGGGCATCACGGCCATGGCGGTGGTGAACAGATTTCCGGGGATCTTGGGGGCCATGTCGATCCTTTCAAAGAAGATTTGTCATTGCGCAGTTTCATTCATCGCTTGCCAGATCTCGACCCGATGACCTTCCGGATCCGTCAGATAGAACACTTCGGCGTTCCAGGGATGCTTGCGCATCGGTGTCGGTGTCAATCCGGCGTTTTCGGCAAATCGGTGGGCCGCCCGGAGGTCTTCAACCTCCAGGGCCAGGGTCAACCCTTGGCCGGCGCAGCTTTTTACCGATGCGCGCCGTTGGTCGGCAATGCTCAACCGCGAGGTGGGCGTTAGAATAAACTCCACGAACCAGTCGTTGGCGAAAAGGACGCAAAGCCCCATCCGGTCCCGGTAGAACCGGACCATGTCCTGCCAGTGCTGGCAGTAGAGGATCGTGTTGGCGGTTTTCAGACGTGCTCGCATTGTCTTTTGCTCATTGATGATTGACAATCCGACACAAGGTTCGCACAATGGTCATTATTCAGACCTGGAGGGTATATGCAACCCATTGACCAATTTGTTCCCGTGACCCGTGCCAAAGCCTCCCTGCTGGACCTTGTGAGAAAAGCCAAGGAGCACGACCGCACCATCGCCATCACCCGCAACGGTGTGCCCGAGGTGGTGATGATAAGCCTGGAGCGTTTTGACGGAATGCTGGAAACCATCGAGATCATGGCCGATGATCAGGCCATGGCGTCCCTTCGCAGGTCCATGGCCCAAGCCGAAGCCGGTCAGTGGATAGAGGCTTCCGAGCTGCTTCGCGATGACTGATCCCGGCCTGCGGCTGACACCGGAAGCGCATGCCCTCTATAGCCATCTTTCTCCCGCCGTGAAAAAACACATCAAACGCGCGCTGCAAGAGATCGTTGGCACCCCCTTTGCCGGCAAGGCCCTCCAAGCCGAACTGAGCGGTTATTGGTCCTATCGGATCCAACGCTATCGCATTGTCTACCGCTTCAATGAAGCGGAAAACATGCTGGAAGTCATCCACTTCGGGCATCTCCGCCACATATACGAAAGACTCAAAGCGATGTTGCAGCAATCCGTCTGAACGCCTTTGCTGAAGTGATGGTAAGCAACAGGCGCCGGTGCTCGCGCAACGGCATGGCGTCATCGGCGCCTGTTTTCAGAGATCACGGTTCAGTGACGGAAGGTACCTTGCTGAAGAACGAAATCCGAATCGCCTGAACCAGAAAAAGCAGCAGGCTGATGGCGCCCACGGCGAAGATGATGTCCGGCACCATGCGGGCCCAGCTCAGGGCGCGGATCACCGGCCCGGAGGCGATCTCCGGGCTGCGGGCGAACCAGAGGCCGTACTTGACGGCGTAGTAGAACTGGTAGAAGCCCGAGGGGATCAGGCTGAAGACCGCCATGGAAGCCAGCCCGCCGTTGAGGCCCCAGAAGCTCCACTTGAGCAGCCGGTCCGACCAGGAGGCCCGGGTGACGATGTGGCGCACCGAAAAGAGGAGCAACGAGATGGCCAGCATGCCGTAGACCCCGAACAGGGCGGTGTGCGAGTGGATCGGCGTGGTGTTGATCCCCTGGGCATAGTAGAGCACGATGGGCGGGTTGATCAGAAAACCGAAGACCCCCGCGCCCACCAGGTTCCAGAAGGCCACCGAGACGAAGAAGTAGATCGGCCAGCGGTAGGCGTAGGCCGGCCCGCCGTCCCGGTTGATCTTCAGGTTGTGCACGATTTCAAAGCCCAGCAGGGTCAGGGGGACCACTTCCAGCGCTGAAAAGACCGCCCCCAGGGCGATGACGGCCGTGGGGCTGCCGCTCCAGTACAGATGGTGGAAGGTGCCGATGACCCCGCTGCCCAGGTAAAGAAAGACGGTAAAATAGATGGTCACCAGGGCGAAGCGCCGGCTCACGGCCCCGATATACGACAGCAGGAAAGCCATCACCACGGTGGCAAAGACCTCGAAGAAGCCTTCTACCCACAGGTGCACCACCCACCAGCGCCAGTACTCGGCGTTGGAAAGGTGGCTGCCGTGGCCGTACATCAGCCCGGCCATGTAAAACAGGGGGATGCTCACCGCGCTGTAGAGCAGCATGTGAGTCAGCCCCCCCTTGTCGTTTTCATCCCGGAGGGCCGGCCGGATGGCGCGCAGCACCAGCACCAGCCAGATGAGCATCCCGGCGATGAGCAGAAGCTGCCAGACCCGCCCCAGCTCGATGAACTCGTAGCCCTGGTGGCCTAGAAGGAAGCTGTACTTTTCCAGAAAGCCGCCGACCGACAGCCAGGCCCCGCCCAAGGCTCCCACGACCACCACCACCACGGCGCCGAAGAGGGCCAGGACCCAGAATTTCTGCCCCTTGGGCTCGCGGCCCACGAAGGGGCCGATGAAGAGCCCGGCGGCCAGAAAGCAGGTGGCGATGAAAAAGACGGCCAGTTGCAGGTGCCAGGTGCGCGAGACGGCATAGGGCAGGATGTGGCCGATGGGAATGCCGAAAAAGTAGGTCCCTTCCACCGTGTAGTGGGCCGTCACGGCCCCCAGGCCGATCTGGGCGATAAAGAGCAGCACGGCCACGAGAAAGTAGGCCAGGGTCGCCTTCTGGCTGGGGGTCGGGGCCGGTTCGGGGAAATCGGTGACCAGCCGCGGCGCCTCCTTGTCGTAGCGGATATAACGCAGGTAGAAGAAAAGTGCCGCCGCCACGGCCAGAATCAGCAGGACCACGCTGACGATGGACCAGATGACGGTGCCGGGCACGGGATGGTTGCCCACCAGCGGGTCATAGGGCCAGTTGGTGGTGTAGGTGTGTTCGGCGTCCGGCCGCTGGGTGCCGGCGGCCCAGGCCAGCCAGAAGAAAAAACGCGCCAGGCCGGCGCCTTCCTCGTCGGACCGCACAATCCCCGACTGCAGGCCCATGCCCTCGTTGCCGCTGACGAAAAGCTGGGTGTAGTAGGGTTTGAGGGCTTCAAATGCTTCAATCTGAAAGGGGGTCAGAACCAGGGCATCGTTGGCCGCGTCATAACGATTGGTCTTGATCTCCTCGGTGGCCAGCGCGGAGAGCCGGGCCCGGTCGGCGGCGGGCAGATCGTCAAAGGCCGCCTGGGAAAAGTCCCGCGCCGCCTCGGGTTTCAGCCCGTAGTGGCGGGCCGCCAGATACAGGCCCATGCGGTGCAGGTAGTCGGCCGACCAATCCGGCGCCAGATAGCTGCCGTGGCCCCAGATGGTGCCGATGTGCTGCCCGCCGCGGGAAAAATAGAACTGCTGGCCGGCCATGATCTCTTCGCCGGTAAACAGAACGTCGCCGGTTTGGCTGACCACCCGGGCCGGCAGCGGCGGCTTTTCCCGGTTGATCAGATACCCGCCGAAGATCAGCACGCCGAAGGTCATGGCCAGGACAAACAACAAAATCGCTCGGGTTCTGGGGTTTAGCATGGCTTGCCTCCAAGGTTGGATGTCGCGCCGTCGGCCGACGGCTCCCTTGGCAGATCTGTACGCTTTTACGAGCCTTGTCTTTGCGCTGGCGCAACCTGTTTATCGGGTAAGCGGTTGCCGCCCTTGCCAAACGTCGATCCGCTGCCCCCGCGGGCGGCGATGTCGGTTTGGGTGCGCGACAGTGGATACCACAACTCTAGACGAATCCGTTTTCCTTGTGCTTTTGGGCGATGGCGGCGGCCATCTGGTCGAGCTTTGCGAAAACCTCCGGCGAAGGTTTCCCCTTGCAGAGCACCGGATCGAGAACCTCGACCTTCAGGCTGGGGATCATGCCGGCCAGGGTCTCCACGGTCTTGCCGCCCCAGCCGTAGGATCCGAGAATCGACAGGAACCTGGCCTTGGGCCGCAGGGCATTGGCCAGCAGGGTGGCGTAGGCCGCCAGGGGGTGGGGGCCGGTGAGCACCGTGGGCGTGGCCACGATGATGGTCCCCGCGTCCACCAGGGCGATGGCCAGCTTGCCGATGTCGGTCACCGCCAGGTTGAACAGTTCCACCCGGACTCCCCGGTCCACCAGGGCGGCGGCCAGATGATCGACCATGCGGCGCGTGCTGCCGTGCATGGAGACAAAGGGCAGCACCACCGTGTTGTGCGGCGGACCGGAGACCCAGTCACGGTAGGCGTCCATGATCCAGGCCGGCGCGTCGTAGATCTGGCCGTGGCTCGGGGCGATCATGCGGATGTCGTAGCCTTCCAGCTTAGCCATGTTCTTCTGTATCACGCCGCGAAAGGGCATCATGATTTCGGCGAAGTAGCGCTTGGCCGCCTCGTGGACGCGCCCCGGGTCGGTGACGAAAAGATCCGAGGTGGCGATGTGCGAGCCGAAAAAGTCGCAAGAAAAAAGGACCCGATCCTCTCGCAGGTAGGTCACCATGGTCTCGGGCCAGTGGACCCAGGGGGTATGGATGAACTGGAGGGTTTTGCCTCCGAGATCCAGCGTTTCCCCGTCGGCCACGGTGATAAAGGAGGGGTCCGGCAGGGCGAATAGATCCATGAGCATGGTTTTGGCCTTGGGCGTTACCACCACCTTGGCCGCGGGATACTTTTCCAGGACCCGGGCGACAGTACCCGAATGGTCAGGCTCGGCGTGGTGGGAAACGATGAAATCGATCCTCGGTACCTGCTCGAGCTGGGCCATCAGCACGTCGGCCAAGGGTGGGTCCACCGTGTCCAGCAGGGCGGTCTTATCGCCGCCCTGAATCAGGTAGGCGTTGTAGGTGGTGCCGTCGGGAAGCGGGATGAGGGAGTCGAAGAGCCGCCGATCCCAATCGATGGCGCCCAGCCAGAAAACATTGTTCGTAATTTGACGCATGCGCATGGATCTGCCTCCTTGTTGAAGATGATTGGATGGTGATGCGGATCAACGTCCTGAAAGGAAATGCAAAGCGGTCCGGGGCAAATGATGTCGCCGCCGAACCGCTTTTTGAAGCATCGGTGAATCTACGGCAAATCGGTATAGCTGCGAAGCTCGCACTGGTTGTCGGGACAAAAGACGTTGAGCCAGATCCCCTTGACGCCGCCGGTCTCGGCTGCGCCGCTCGGCAGGGTGATCCGGTCCCCCTCCTGGGAGCAGGCGCCCTCCGGGCAGAGCACTTCGATCCACAGTCCCGGCTTGCTGGCGACCGCCTCTTTTTTATCCCGGGGCAAAACAGCCTTTTCGTCTTCCGTGAGGACCCGCGCCTCGGGTATGAACACTTTCAATCGGTTTTTGTTTTCTGTATTCATAAGGACCTCCTTGTTGCCATCTTAAAGTTACTCATAAAAACATCAATAAGCACCCTGCCATCGGAGGTCAACGCCGGCGTACTTTTATCGCGATGCCTCAAGCCGCTAGATACGCATCCCGCAGGGTGTGCAGCAGGGTGTGAAAGGCCTCGTGGGTGCCCTCCCCGATGCGCTCGCGTTCCAGCCGTTCAAAGGATTCGAAGAGCCGGGCGGCGGTGTCGTTGTCCAGGCGGGCATCGGCCATGGGAAAGAGCACGGTGTTCTCCTTGGCGATATGGGCCTGGAGCAGATCCACGTAAGCGATGATGGCTTGTTGGAGATCGGTCCCGACTGAACGGTCGCCGGCCCCGTAGCCGCCCCATGCTTCCTTGATCCTGGCCACCCGTTTTCGCCCGCTTTCGTGTTCGGCGAGCATCACCCCAATGGGGCCGTTTTGCCGGGCCACGCCGGCGGCCTCCAAAGCAGGGAACAGGAACTCCTCTTCCTTGCCGTGGTGGCAGGTATCGACGAACACCGTCAGAAACGCGATGACGCCATCCAGATGGGCACTGTTCAAAATTTCCCCGCGACCCGCCTTCTCGCCGATGGCCTGCATGACGCGCAGCATCAACGCGATACCCTCGTGTTCATTCTTCAGCTCTTCGGTTGCTTTCATTCCAATCTCCTTTTTTTCATGCCGTGGGCCTTGAACCCGTGGAAGGCCTCGATCTCTTGCAGGCATCGGGCCAGGAAACGGCCGCAGGTCGGCTGTTGTACCGACACGCCTGGCAGGCGTAGTTTCCCCTTCAATCGGCCGCTGCGACGGTAGCGACGGTTGAGCGGCTCTGGCGCAGCAGGAGCCCGATGCCTCCCGCGGCCAGGATGGAAAGCGCCAGGAAGACCCCAAAGCCCCGGGCGTAGCCGGCGGTGCTGTCGTACTTGACAAAAAGCCCCAGCAGCAAGGGGATGACGAATCCGCCGAAGGCCCCTAGGCCGCCGACGATCCCGGCCGCTCCGCCCACCGCCCGGGGACTGTACTTGGGCACCAGCTTGAAGACCGCCGCGTTGGCGAAGCCCATCCCCGCCGCCAGCAGCATCTGGCCCGCCAGGGCGATCCCCGGGGACCCGCCGGCCGCCATGGTGAAGCCCGCCCCCGCACCCACCCCGACAAAGGAGACCAGGGTGACCCGTTCGCCGCCCCACCGGTCGGCGCCATACCCGCCCAGCACCCGCAGCAAACTGGCGCCGAGGGCGTAAAGCGAGGTCAGCCCCCCGGCCTTGACGGGGCTTAGAGAGAAATTTTCGGCCCAGTAGGTGGGGTACCAGACCGTCAGGGCGATGAAGCCGCCGAAACTGACAAAATACAGGCCCGTCAGGATCCAGGTGCGGCTGTCGGCGGCCGCCTTGCGCAGGGAGACCATGGCGTTGCCCGCGGGCAGCAGTTCCTGGCCGCAGGCGTGCAGCAGGGCGTCCGGGTCGATCTCGATACCCATCTCACGGTATTGAAAATAGGGCGCGTCGCGCATGCGCCAGCCCAGGGCCGCGATCAGGGCTACCGTGGCCGCCAGCCAGGTCACGTAGGACAAGGTGAACCCCAGGGATGTCACCAGGGCGGGCAGCAGCAGGGCGAAAATGCCCGGGGCCAGGTTGCCCAGACCGGCGTAGACGGCCAGGGCCGCACCCTGGCGCTTCTGGGGGTACCAGTAGGAGATGGTGGGCACCCCCACGGAAAAGACCGCGATGCCGCAGCCGCACAAGATCCCACAGAGCAGAAAAAGGCCGTAATGGCCGGGCCCGGAATCGGAAAAAAAACGGAACATGGCCGTCATGCCGGCGATGCCGACGGCCGCCAGCACCAGCAGCACCAGGATCGGCCGCTTGCCTCCGGTGCGGTCCACCGCCGCGCCGAAGGGAATCCGCAGCAAAGATCCGCTCAGGGCCGGGCTGGCGGCCAGCAGTCCCATCATCATGGGGCTCAGCCCCAGGCCGGCCTTGAGCTGGGAGACGATGGGGCCGAAGGCGGAAACGCCGGCAAAGCCGCCGAAAAAGGCCATCGTGGTCCAGAACAGGGCCGCTCTGGGGCTCGATCTGGCATGGCAAACGAGTTCTTCGCTCATCGTGCCGGTCCTTTCCGCCTTACCCTCCGAAGATTGTATTTTGTGTTGTGACCGAAATCCACCGCCGGCCATCCCCTGCAGGGGAAGGGTTTATCCCCTCGTGCTTTGGAGCGTCCCGGACGCCCGTTCGGTTGCGGCCCGGTCGGGCCGGGAAATCAGGAGCGCTCCGGAGCCGGATCGCCCGGGTAGCGGCGCATCACGACGGGCCGCCGCAGCAGGTAGTAGACCGGCGCGCTCCAGATGTGCACCAGGCGGCTTAAGGGCGAAAAGCCCAGCAGGGCCCAGGCCGCGGTGACATGCAGCTTGTAGCTCAGGGGCACTTCGCGCATCAGCAGGGGATCCGGGGTGAAGGTCACGATGCCGCGGATCCAGGGCGCCAGGGTGTAGAGCACGTTGTAGTGGCCGAAGAGCACGTTGTAGAGCCCCAGGCCGATCACCCCGATCAGGGCGCCGACGGTCACGGCATCGTTGACGGTGGTCACGACCCGGACCCGCGGCTGGATCAGGCGCCGCCAGGCCAGCAGCAGGATGCCGACAAAGGCCGCCACCCCCACCGCCAGGCCGCTCCAGTAGGCGACGGCCATGTGGGCCCCCGCACCGATGCCGAAGAAATCGAAAACGCGCTGAGGAACCAGCATGCCGCCGGCGTGGCCGAAGAAGGTGAAGATGATCCCCCAGTGAAAAATGGTGGAGCCGGCCCGGAGGGATTTTTTTTCGAGAAACTCGCTGGAGCGCGCCGTCCAGCCGTAGCGGTCGGTGAGGTAGCGGTAGGCGTGCCCCACGACGAAGGTGGCGAGGCAAAGGTAGGGGAAAACGGTGAACATGAGGGTATAGGCAAGATCCATGGCGCCCTCCAGGTTCGATTTACAGGCCGCCGGATGCCGGCGGGTGGGGGTCGTTTCCGTCCACCTGCTCCGGACTGCACAAACCGGCCAGCGGGGCCAGCAGGGCAGCGTAGGCCGGCACCTCGGAGCCTAGCCGTTCGGCGTAGGCCGCCAGTCCTTCCAGGGTCCGCCACACCGCCCCGCCGCGGTCGGGCTCGGGGCAGATGGAAAGAAACTCGAGCATCAGGGGCAGGTAATCGGGCAGCTCACCGGTGGTGGGCGCCCAGCCCGCCGCCGCATAGGTGCGTGCCAGGTCTGCCAGGGCCGCGGCCCGCGGCTCGGTGTCCCCAAAGGCGTGATAGGTCAGATTCAGGGTCAAGGCCGGATTCATGTCGAAGGCGGCGGTGTATTTCTCCTGCCAAGCGACAGACCCTTGGGCCTTGATCTCCTCCAGGAAACCTTCCACCGCATCGGCCAACGGGCCGGGGGACAATCGGCCGGCGGCGGCGGTCAGCGCCTGCAGGTCGGCGAAGAACGCCTCGTCCGGGTACTGCAAGAGCCGCGAAACCAGGGCCAGGGCGTCGGCGGTCAGGGGGTTTCCCTTTTCCGTTTTCATCAGACGGCGTCTCCGAAGCCGCAGGCCCCCTGGCGCCGGAAAATGCCGTCATCGGCCACCGGGGCCGCGGGCAGCGCGAAACGCTCGGCCAGGGGCGCCAGGGCCAGCAGGCGGTAGATCTTTTCCACCGTTTCCGCGTCCAGGCCCACAGCCTCGAGCGGCTTGGCATCGTCACGGCCTTCGACGCGGCGGACACGCATGAACTCGCGCATGGCCCCCAGCCGTTTGAGGGCCAGGCGCACCGGCGCCTCGTCGCCCGCGGTGAGCAGGTTGGCCAGGTAGGCCACCGGGATGCGCAGCCGGTCCAGGGCATCGACGGTCTCTTCGGGTGCCACCCGGCTGGCCACCGGGCTCAACGGCGGCACGTACCAGACCATGGGCAGGGTGCGAAACTCCGGGTGCAGGGGAAGGGCCAGGCGCCACTCTTTGATCAAGGCAAGTACCGGCGAGTGTCGGGCCGCCGCCAGGACATTTTCGGCGATCCCCTGGGCGCGGGCGCCCCTTTCGACTTCTGCATCCCGGGGATCCAGCAGCAGGTCGAGGTGGGCCGGGTAGATTTGCCGGGGGTCGGGCGTGGCCGCGGCCGCGGCCACGCGTTGGGCATCGTATAAGAGCACGCCCAGGTAGCGGATGCGTCCGACGCAACTGTGGGCGCAGAGGGTCGGCAGGCCCGCTTCCAGGCGCGGGTAGCAAAGGATGCATTTTTCCGCCCGGCCGGTCTTCCAGTTGAAATAGACCTTCTTGTACGGGCAGCCCGAGACGCAGTAGCGCCAGCCGCGGCAGCGCTCCTGGTCCACCAGCACGATCCCGTCCTCGGCGCGCTTGTAAAGGGCCCCGGACGGGCAGGAGGCCACGCAGGCCGGGTGCAGGCAGTGCTCGCAGAGCCGCGGCAGCCAGAACATGAACACGTTGCGAAACTGGAGATAGGCGTCCACCTCCAGGCCGCTGAAATTCGGATCGCCGGATCCGGTTTCGCCCAGGCCGGCCAGGTCGTCCTCCCAGTTGGGCCCCCACTTGGGGTCCATGGGTGCGCCGGTCAACTGCGAGCGCGGGCGCACCGAGGGCTGGTGGCGGCGCCGGGGGCTGTCGATGAGCCGCTGGTAGTCGTAGTCCCAGGGCTCGTAGTAGTCGTCGATGGTCGGCAGGTCCGGGTTGTGGAAGATGTTGAGGGCCTTGTGAATCCTGCCGCCGGCCTTGAGCCGCAGGTGGCCGTTTTCAAATTCCCATCCGCCCCGGTGCCGCTCCTGGTCCTCCCACTGCTTGGGATAGCCGATGCCCGGCTTGCACTCGACGTTGTTGAACCACATGTACTCGGCGCCCGGGCGGTTGGTCCACACGTTCTTGCAGGGAATGGAGCAGGTGTGGCAGCCGATGCACTTGTCCAGGTTCAACACCATGGCGGTCTGCACGCTAATCTTCATACCAGTCCACCTCTCCCGCCTTGCGCACCACGATCATCTCGTCGCGCTGGGCGCCGATGGGTCCGTAGTAGTTGAAGCCGTAGCTGAGCTGGGCGTAGCCGCCGATCATGTGGGTCGGCTTGACCAGGATGCGCGTGACGCTGTTGTGAGTGCCGCCGCGCTTGCCCGTGCGCCGCGAGCCGGGCGTGTTGATCAGCCGTTCCTGGGCGTGGTACATGAACGCCTTGCCCGGCGGGATGCGCGGGCTCACCACGGCCTTGGCCATCACCACCCCGTTGACGTTGAAGCATTCCACCCAGTCGTTGTCGCGCACCGCGATTTTCCCTGCGTCCTCGTCGTTGAGCCAGATGGCCTCGCCGCCGCGAAAGAGCGTCAGCATGGTCAAGGTGTCCGAGTAGGTGCTGTGGATCGACCACTTGGAGTGGGGGGTGAGATAGTTGAGCACGATCTCCCTGCCCGGCTCGCGGGCCACCTGCGTGGAGGCGAAAGCATGGGCCTCCAGGGGCGGCCGGTACAGGGGCAGGTGTTCGCCGAAGTCGCGCATCCAGGGATGATCCTGGTAGAACTGGGCCCGGCCGGTGAGGGTGCGAAAGGGCACCTTCTGCTCGATGTTGATGACAAACGGCGAGTAGCGCCGGGTTTCCGACTCGATGCCGCTCCAGACGGGCGAGGTGATGATCTTGCGCGGCTGCACGGTGAGATCGTCGAAGTGAAAGCGCTCCGCCCGGCGGGGCTCGCTGAGGTGGCTGAGCGGCACGCCGGTGCGTTTTTCCAGCACTTTCCACGACTTGACCGCCGTCTCGCCGTTGGTCTCCGGGGCCAGCATCAGGATCGTCTCGGCGGCCTGCCTGGCCGTTTCCATCATCGGCCGGCCCCGGCTCACGCCATCGTCGGCCACCGTGCCCAGGGAAGCCTTGAGGGCTTCGACTTCCTCGACGGCCGGCCACATGATCCCCTTGGACCCGA
>CALJLV010000161.1 GCA_937982505.1 uncultured Desulfobacteraceae bacterium
GATTGACTGACGTGACTGGAGTTCAGACGTGTGCTCTTCCGATCTGGCGGCCCATCTGCTGGCCGCCGACGCCCTGGCGCGCCATCCGCAGCTTTCCGGGAACGTCTACTTCATCAGCCAGGACGATCCCATTGCCCTCTGGGAGATGGTGGACCGGATCCTGGCCGCGGGGGGGCTGCCCCCGGTGCGCCGATCGATCTCCCCGTCAGCGGCCCGGGGCCTGGGTGCGGTACTCGAATGGCTCTACCGCACCTTTCGTCTTCCCGGCGAGCCGCCCATGACCCGTTTCGTGGCCGCCGAACTGGCCAGCGCCCACTGGTTCGACATCTCGGCCGCCAAACGCGATCTGGGCTACCGGCCGCAGGTGGGCACCGAAGAGGGTCTGGCGCGCCTGGCCCGCTGGTTGAAGGCCCGCAGCGGCAGGCCGCCCGCAAAATGACCGCCGGCCGGTCTCAGGGAATGTCTTTCATCCGCTGATCAAGCCAGTCCACCAGGTCCTGGACGACCTCGGCGCGGTTGATCTCGTTGAGCATCTCGTGGCGCCCGCCATCGTAAAAGCGCAGGGTCACATCCAGGATGCCGGCCCGCCGATAGGCTTCCGCCACCCGCCGCACACCATGGGTGTTGCCGCCCACCGGGTCCATGGCCCCGGAAAACAGATAGATCGGCAAGTCCCTGGGGACCCGGGCGATGTGCGCCGGCCGGTTGATCCAGGCCAGCCCGGCGAGCAGATCGGCAAAGAATCCGGCGGAAAAGACCCCGCCGCAGAAAGGATCGGCCATGTAGCGGTCCACTTCGGCGGCATCCCGCGAAAGCCAGTCGAAGGCGGTGCGCGCCGGTGAAAAAGCCTTGTTGAAGCCGCCGAAGGAAAGCGCGTTGAGCAGGGGGCTGGGGCGGCGCCGGCCCTTTGCGGCGCCGATGGCCCGGGCCAGCACCCGGCCCACGGCGCCGAGAAGGCCCGGATCGCCGCCGGTGCCGGAAAGAATGGCGCCGGCGATGCCCTCCGCATCCTGGATGATGGCGGTGCGCACGAGAAACGAGCCCATGCTGTGGCCCAGCAGAAACACCGGCAGGCCCGGGTGGCGCTCCCGGATGCGGGCCGTGAGCTGCCGCAGGTCCCCTGCGACCTTGAACCAGCCGTTCTGGTCGGCGAAATACCCCACCCGGGCCGGGTCCCCGGCCGTGCGGCCGTGGCCCCGGTGGTCGTTGGCGTAAACCGCATGGCCGCTCGCGCACAAGGCCTCGGCGAGGCGCGCGTAGCGGCCGGCATGCTCGGCCATTCCGTGGGCGATCTGGACGACGGCCCTGACGGGCGCATCCGATGGGGGAAGCCAGCGGTAGGTGAAGATTTCCATCCCGTCGTCGGTGCGGAAGGTGAACGTGTCGCTGTGCATGGGCTGAGCTCCGGGCAGGGCGCCTTGGCGCCGGTCTGATGGACCGGTCCGACCCCTTGGTTTAAGGGCCGGGGATGTTCGATTGCCCTCGGCGGGGCGCTTTAGGACAGCCGGTGTTTGAAATCCGCGTACCCGAAGCGCCGCACCACCGCCAGATCGCCGCTGCGGCTGTCGTAGCGTGCGATGGCGGGCAGAGGGACCCCGTTGAAGGTGTTGGTCTTGACCATCGAATAGATGGCCATGTCCAGAAAGGCCAGCCGGTCGCCGGCCTGAATCTTTGCATCGAAGCTGTAGTCGCCGATAACATCGCCGGCCAGACAGCTTTTGCCCGCCAGACGGCAGGTGAACCGTTTTTCCCCCGCCCTTGCCGCGCCGATGACCTCCGGCCGGTAAGGCATCTCCAGGACATCGGGCATGTGGCAGGCGGCCGACGTGTCGAGAATCGCCACGGGCAGAGCATCGGTGGGCACCACGTCCAGAACCGTGGCCACCAGAATTCCGGCGTTGAGGGCCGCCGCCTCGCCCGGCTCCAGGTAGACCTGGAGCCCGTAGCGCCGGCGCACCCGCTCGATGCAGGCGCAGAGCCGATCCAGGTCGTAGTCGGGCCGGGTGATGTGGTGCCCTCCGCCCATGTTGAGCCATTTGAGTTTTGGCAGAAACTCGCCGAACCGGTCTTCGACGGCTTCCAGGGTGCGCTCCAGGGCGTCGGCGTTCTGCTCGCAGAGGGTGTGAAAATGGAGGCCGTCGATTTCCGAGAGCATTCCGGCGTCGAAATGGGCCCGGCGCACCCCCAGGCGCGAGCCGGGGGTGCACGGATCGTAGATGGGCACCGTTCCCTCGGAGTGCTCGGGGTTGATGCGGATCCCCACTTCGATGGGCCGCCCTGCGGCCCGCACCCGGGGCAGGAAACGGCGCAGCTGATCAAAGGAGTTGAACACGAGGTGGTCGGCCAGGTCCACCAGCGCCTCGATGTCGGCCCCGGAATAGGCCGGAGACGCCACGTGGACCTCGCCGCCGAAGGTTTCCCGCCCCAGACGGGCCTCGAAGGGGCCGCTGGCGCAGGTGCCCGCCAGCACCTCCCGCAGCGGCCCGAAGGCGGCGAAGGTGGCAAACCCCTTGAGCGCCAGAAGGATCCTGGCCCCGGTGCGGCGCTGGACCCCGTCGAGGACCGCCGCATTGGCCGCCAGGACAGCCTCGTCCACCACGAAGCACGGCGAGGGGAGCCGGGCCGGGTTCAATCGTTCCAGGTACGCTCGATCCATGGCAGTCCGTGACGGTTGAGCGCTTCCATGAAGGGGTCGGGGTCGAACTGCTCCATGTTGAAGACGCCCCGGCCGCGCCATTTTCCCGTGAGCATCATCATGGCCCCGATCATGGCCGGCACCCCGGTGGTGTAGGAGATGGCCTGGGCCCCGGTTTCGGCGAAGGCCTCCTGGTGGTCGCAGACGTTGTAGACGTAGTAGCGCCTGACCTGCCCGGCTTTGACGCCCCGGATCAGGCACCCGATGCAGGTCTTGCCCCGGGTCTTTTCCCCCAGGCTGGACGGGTCGGGCAGCAGGGCCTTCAAAAACTGCAGGGGAACGATCCGGGTGCCGCCGAAGTCCACCGGGTCGATGCGGGTCATCCCCACGTTGCCCAGCACCTCGAGATGTTTCAGATAGCTGTCGCCGAAAGTCATCCAGAAGCGCGCCCGCCTGAGGCCCGGCAGGTTGAGCACCAGGGATTCGAGCTCCTCGTGATACATGAGATAGCACTTCCGGGGACCGATTCCGGCGGGAAAATCGTAGGTCATGGACCAGGCCAGAGGATCGGTTTCGATCCATTCGCCCCGGTCCCAGTAGCGGCCCCGGGCCGTAACCTCGCGGATGTTGATCTCCGGGTTGAAGTTGGTGGCGAAGGGCTGGCCGTGGTCGCCGGCATTGCAGTCGATGATGTCCAGCTCGTGGATCTCGTCGAAGTGGTGCTTGACCGCATGGGCGCAAAAAACGTTGGTGACCCCCGGATCGAACCCGCTGCCCAGCAGGGCCATGATCCCCCGTTCCCGGAAGCTGTCCCGATAAGCCCACTGCCACTTGTACTCGAAGCGGGCCTCGTCGGGGGGCTCGTAGTTGGCCGTGTCCAGGTAGTCCACCCCCGTCTCCAGGCAGGCGTCCATGATGGGCAGATCCTGGTAGGGCAGGGCCAGGTTGACCACCAGGGCCGGCTGGAAAGCGCGGATCAGTTCGGCCACCGCGGCGGCATCGTCGGCATCGATGCGGGCGGTCCGGATCGTCCGGCCGGTGCGCCGGCCCACCTCGGCGGCGATGGCCTCGCACTTGGCCGGGGTGCGACTGGCGAGCAGAATCTCGGAAAAAACCTCGGGAACCTGGGCGCACTTGTGCACCGTGACGTTGGACACGCCGCCGGCGCCGATGATCAGAACTCTGGACATGCGGGCCTCCTTTGCGCAGTGGGGGGCGTTGCGGGCCAATCGGGCCCTGGCTCGCCCGGAACCATACCCTAGTTCGCCGGTCCTGCAAAGATCATGGACAGGGGCCGCGAAATATCTTAGGGGATGGCGCCATGACGCTGAACCTGCTGGAACTGACCTTCGACGAACTGGCCGCCGCCTTGAAGCGCCGCTACGGCCGCGGCGCCTATCATGCCGCCGCCCTGATGCGCGAGATGTTCGGCCGGGCAAACCCAAGGGCCTTCGAGGCGCCGCAGGTGCTGGCCTCTCCGCAACTGGAACGGCGCCTGCGCGACGACCTGGCGCCGGTTCCGGGGACCGTGGTAGAGGAGCGCCAGAGCCAGGGGGTGGTCAAGTTCGTCACCCGCTTCGCGGACGGCTGCGCCGTCGAATCGGTGGTGCTCCCCATGGCCACCCATGCCACGGTCTGCGTGTCGAGTCAGGTGGGCTGCCGCATGGGGTGCCGTTTTTGCGAAACCGCCCGCATGGGCCGGGTCCGCGACCTGGGCCCGGCGGAGATCGTCGCCCAGGTGTGGTGGGCCCGCCGGCGCTTCGGCGCCCGGGTGCGCAACGTGGTCTTCATGGGCATGGGCGAACCCCTGGACAACTACGCGGCACTGGTCCGGGCCGTGCGGGTCCTCAACGACCAGCGCGGCCTCGACGTGGCCCTGCGCCACATGACCGTTTCCACCTGCGGCCTGGCCGACGGGATCGAACGGCTGGCCGGCGAACGGCTGCCCGGCCTCAAGCTGGCCGTCTCCCTCAACGCGGCCGACGACGCGCTGCGCGACCGGCTCATGCCGGTGAACCGGCGCTTTCCCCTGGCACGGCTCGGAGCGGCCCTGGCCGCCTATCCCCTGGGGAAAAACGATGCCGTCATGGCTGCTTACGTGCTGATTCCAGGGGTCAACGACAATGCCCGGGACGTCCGGGCGGTGGCCCGCTTTCTGGCCCCCCTGAAAAGCCGCATCAACCTGATTCCCTTCAACCCCGGGGACGGCCGATTCCCCCATGAAGCGCCGGACGAGGCGCAAATCGAAGAATTCGCCCGGCGCCTCGCGGACGCCGGGGTCTTCGTCTGCCGGCGCAACACCAAGGGGCGCGACCTGATGGCCGCCTGCGGACAGCTCGGCGGGGGATATCAGCCGCCTCCCGGCAGCCTGCGGATGGTCGGGGATGGGTGACTGTTGATCGGGGGTTTTCACATCGCCAATCCCCAATCGCCAATCCAATCGAAAATCGCCAATCCCCAATCGCCAATCCAAAGCCCCCGATCCCTTGCCTAACGGCCCCGATGGGTATATGAATCCCGCAACCGGTCCTGCCCGGGCCATGACCCCCAGCCCCCGAGAGACCTTTCATGCCCAGATCTTCCAAGCCCTACGGCATCGGCGGACTGACCCGCTTCGGCGCCATCCTGAAGGTGCTGGCGCGCCACGGGTTCGGCAGCCTCCTGGACCGCGCGGGCGCCCGGGCCGGCCAGAGCCCCTCCGCCGCCAACGAGGCGCCGCCCGGGCGCGGGTTCCCCTCCCCGGTGCGCCTGCGCCGGGCCCTGGAGGAACTCGGACCCAGCTTTATCAAGCTCGGACAGATGCTCAGCCTGCGGGCCGACCTGATTCCCCTGGCCTACGTCGAGGAGCTGCGCAAGCTCCAGGATCAGGTGGCCCCCATCCCCTTCGCCTTGATCCGCCAGACCATCGAGGGCGAACTGCGCAAGCCGTTGAACGCGGTCTGGGAAAGCCTGGACGAAACCGCCCTGGCAGCCGCCTCGGTGGCCCAGGTGCACCTGGGCCGGCTCCACGACGGCACCCGGGTGGCGGTGAAGGTGATCCGGCCGGGGATGGAAAAACAGATCCGCGACGACATCGCCCTGATGTACTACTTCGCCGGCAAGCTCGAACGCCGCTTCGAGTTCGGCCGCATCGTGGGGACGGTCAACGTGGTGCGCGAGTTCGAACGCACCATCTTCCGCGAACTGGACATGTTCATCGAGGCGGGCAGCATCGAGAAATTCGCCGCCAACTTCGCCGGCTCGACGGAAATCGTGATTCCCCGGGTCTTTTGGGAGATCACCACCCGCAGCGTTTTGGTGATGACCTGCATGGACGGCCTCAAGATGGACCAGGTGGCCGACCTCAAGGCCGCCGGCCTCGATCCCCGGCGGGTGGCCCGCATCGGGCTGCGGTCCCTGTCACGCCAGCTGATGGAGTTCGGCTTCTTCCACGCCGATCCCCATCCGGCCAACACCATCGTGCTGCGCGACGGCCGGGTGGCCCTGGTGGACTTCGGCATCACCGGATACCTGGACGACGAGACCATGCGCCAACTGGCCCATCTGTTTCTGGGCTATGCCGAACGCGACTACGATCAGGTGATGGACGCCCTGCTGGAGGCCGGCCTGATCCGCGAGGAGATGGACCTGCTCGCCTTCAAGGCCGATCTGAAGGACATGAGCGAGGTCTTCTACGGCCGGTCCCTTTCCACCATCTCGGTCAAGGATGTCTACGATCAGGTGATGGAACTGGCCTTCAAGTATCGGGTCCGCTTTCCCCGCAACCTGCTGCTGCTGTTCAAGACCCTGATCCAGACCGAGGCCCTGGGCAAGATTCTCGGTTCGGACGCCAGCCTGCTGGAATTTACCAGGCCCTACGCCCGCCGCCTGCTGCGCCGGGAGCTGCGGGCCGAACGCCTGTGGCGCAATCTGGGCCGCGACGGCCGGGTTCTGACCCGCACCCTGCGCCAGATGCCCCGCCACCTGGGGACCATCGTGCGCAACACCGCCGCCGGCCGCCAGGGCCTGGCCCTGCGCCACAGCGGTTTCGAGGATCTTCACGCCAAGCTGGAAAAGGGGATCAACCGCCTCACCGTGGGGCTGATCATCGCCGCTTCCACCATCGCCGCCTCCCTGATCATGAACAGCGGCCAGCGCGTGCTGGAGTTCAGCGTCGATCTTTTCGGGCCCCAGGCCCTTTCCCTGACCGGCATCCTCGGGCTCACGGGCTACACCATCGCCACCGTTCTGGGGATCTGGCTCATCGTCTCCATCTGGCGTTCGGGCCGTCTGTGACCGTCCCTGGCGCCCATTGCGCTGCCGCCGGCAAGGGTCCCGTCCCCGCCGGCCCGAGGTTTTCCATGCCAGACTTTTCAGCCTTGACGCGCCGCCCGCCGCCCGGGATCGAGGCGCGGGCCGCCCTGGTGGCCGCCGCGGCCCGTCTGTGGTTCGGCACCGTGCGGGTGGAGATTCTCAATCCCTCGGTCTACCACAGCCATATCCGCAACCCGCACAGCGGCAACGTGGTGGGGGCTTCCTGGCACCGCCACGCCATTTTCCTCTTCTATTTTTTCCGCAACCTGGGCAGCAGCGGGATCATGATCAGCCGCAGCCGCGACGGGGAACTCACGGCCCGCGTGGCCCGGCGCTTCGGCTACACCGCCATCCGCGGTTCCTCCTCCCGGGGCGGCCCCCAGGCCTTTCGGGAAATGGTCGACTTCATGACCCGGCCGGGGGGCAAGCGCTTTTGCGGCACGGCGGTGGACGGCCCCCGGGGGCCGGCCCGGGTGCTCAAGAAGGGGATGCTGGCCATGGCCAAGGAGACCGGGGCCTGGTTTGTGCCCGTGGCCTGCTCGGCCGACCGGGTGTGGCGCTTTCCCCGGGCCTGGGACCGCACCATCCTGCCCCAGCCCTTCAGCCGGGTGCGCATCGACTTCGGTCAGCCCTTTCGGGTGCCGCCCCACATCTGCCCCCAGGATCTTGAAGCGTTGCGCCTCCAGACCGAAGGGGTGCTCAACCGGCTCACCGACCGGGTGGACCGCCTCTGCGGCCATCGACCGGCCACGCCCCCCTATTGAGGCAGCCCACCCCTTGTCAAAATCCGAAGCCGTCTTATTCTCCCACGGCCCGCGGCCCAGACTCCCCTGACCCCATCCCATGGAAGACGTGTATGCCCCTGACCGCCCGTAACGAGAACCTGCGCAACATCGCCATCATCGCCCACGTAGACCACGGCAAGACCACCCTGGTGGATGCCATGTTCCGCCAGAGCGGCATCTTTCGCGACAACCAGGCCGTGGATGACCGGGTCATGGACACCATGGATCTGGAGCGCGAACGCGGAATCACCATCGCCGCCAAGAACTGCTCGGTGTCCTGGAAGCAGGTGCGCATCAACATCATCGACACCCCGGGGCATGCCGACTTCGGCGGCGAGGTGGAGCGGGCCCTGTCCATGGTGGACGGGGCCATCCTGCTGGTGGACGCTTCCGAAGGCCCCCTGCCCCAGACCCGCTTCGTGCTCAAGAAGGCCCTTCAGGCCGGATTGAAGATCATCGTCGTGATCAACAAGATCGACCGTCCCGATGCCCGCCCCGAAGCGGTGCTGGACGAGATCTACGACCTGCTTATCGACCTGGACGCCAGCGACGAACAGCTCGAGTTTCCCCTGCTCTACGCCATCGGCCGCCAGGGCATCGCGCAGCGGACCCTGGCCGAGCCCGGCACCCACCTGCACGTGCTGCTGGACACCATCATCGACGAGATCCCCGGCCCGGCCTACGATCCGGCGGCCCCTTTCCAGATGCGCGTTTCGGATCTGGGCTACTCGGACTACCTGGGCCGCCTGGCGGTGGGCAAGATCTTCAACGGTACCGTGGCGGCCCGCGACGCCCTGGTCTGCGTCGGCCAGGAGGGCGCCATCCGGCCCTTGAAGGTCTCCAAGCTGCAGATCTACCAGGGCATCACCCTGCAGGCCGTGGACCAGGCCCAGCCCGGGGACATCGTGGTCCTGGCCGGCATCGAAGAGGTCATGATCGGCGACACCATCTGCAACGCCCGGGACCCCCGGGCGCTGGATCGGATCCACGTGGATGCGCCCACGGTGTCGATGAAGTTCGTGCTCAACGACTCGCCCTTCGGCGGCCGCGAGGGGCGCTACGTGCAGATGAGCCGCATCCGCGAGCGGCTCGTCAAGGAGACGTTGCGCAACGTGGCCATCCAGGTGGAGGCCGGCGAGGACCGGGAAACCGTCCTGGTCAAGGGCCGCGGCGAGTTTCAGCTGGCCATCCTCATCGAAACCATGCGCCGCGAAGGCTACGAGTTCTGCGTCGGGCGGCCCGAAGTGATCCTGCGCCCCACGGAGTCCGGGGTCCTGGAGCCCATCGAAGGCCTGCTGGTGGACTGCGAAGAGCGCTTCATGGGCATCGTCACCGAAAAGCTCACCCTGCGCAAGGGACGCCTGACCAACCTGGTCAACAACGGCAAGGGGCGGGTCCGTATCACTTTTTCCGTGCCCACCCGGGCCCTGATCGGCTACCGCGACGAGTTTCTCACCGACACCCGGGGCACCGGGATCATGCACGCGCGCTTTGAAGGTTACGAGGCCTACCGGGGCGACTGCCCCAGCCGCTTTTCCGGCTCCATCGTGGCCGACCGGGGCGGGGTGGCAGTGGCTTATGCCCTGTTCAACCTCGAACCGCGCGGGCGCCTTTTCATCGTTCCGGGAACGGCGGTCTACGAAGGCATGATCGTCGGCGAGCACAACCGCGGCAGCGACATCGACGTCAACCCCTGCAAGGAAAAGAAGCTCACCAATATGCGCGCCGCGGGCAAGGACGACAACGTGCTGCTCTCGCCGGTGGCGGCCCTGACCCTGGAGCAGGCCATTGCCTTCATCCGCGAGGACGAGCTGGTGGAGGTCACCCCGGTTTCCGTGCGCCTGCGCAAGCAGCACCTGCCGGCCGAAAAGCGCCAGAAGGCCCTGCGTGCGCGGCGCAAGAGCGAGGGATGAACATAAGGCACCGGAAATCAGCGCTTTTGTAGATCGTTCAGGGCCGAGGCGATCGTCTGGCGGACCAGCTCGGCCGTCTGGGCGACGTCCAGGTCCCTGAAACGCTCAGGGACCATGGGTTCCAGCACGTGCAGGCGGATGTGATGGCGGCCGTGGAAATTGAGGCTGTGCTTGGGCAGGGCCTCGCGGGTGCCGTGGATGACCACCGGCAGAATCGGCAGGCGCATCTGGTGGGCCAGGATGAAGGCGCCGGGCTTGAAGGGCTTGAGTTCGCCGCTGGCCGAGCGGGTCCCTTCGGGAAAGAAGTAGACCGAGCTGCCCGAACGCAGGGCGCGCTGGCAGGCCGCCATCATGCGTTCGACGCTCCGCCGGTCGCCCCGGCGCAGCCGGATATAGCCGTTGAGCGCCATGTTCCAGCCCACGAAGGGGAGCCGGAAGACCTCGGCCTTGGACACCCACTTGAAGGGGAAAAAAAGGCGGAAGGCGGCCAGGATGTCGAGCTGGCTCTGGTGGTTGGAAACGATGATGTAGGTCTGCCGGGGGTCGAGGCGATCGCGCCCGGTCAATGAAAGGCGCCAGGCCGGCATGGACCAGATGTACAGGCAGGCCCAGAAGGAAGTGAACATGTGCAGGGCCACCCGGCGCCGGTCAAAAGGGACCGTGAATATCCAGATGACCAGGGCCGCGACGAACATCAGGGCCGAACTCAGGCCGATGTAGAGCAGGAACACAACGGCGATCAGGCGATTGACCATGGCGCCAGGTCTTTCCCGGTCGGGAAGGGACCGGGACCGCTTGCGGATCAAATGGGCGTGACCCGTCAGGGCCACGGGTGTATAATGCGCTGAGGCCTTGCGAAAGCCCGCTACCCGCCGCCCCCCGAACAGGAGGTCTTTTTTCATGCCGCTCAAGCAGAATCAAGAAAGCATCCTGGACCTGTATCAAACCCAGGAACTGCGCATGGCGGAACTTTACACCGCCTTTGCCAGGCGCTTTTCAATGGACCGCGAGTTTTGGCAGCGCATGGCCCGCGAGGAGCGCCTGCACGCCCGGATCGTGTCTTCGCTCAAGACGGCGGCGGCCAAGGGAGTGTTGTTGTTCGATCCCGGCAGGGTTGATACGCACGATATCGCCGCCATGACCGCGCGCATCGAAACCCTGATGCATCAGGGAGCCCAGGAGGTCATGGATCGCGTCATGGCCCTCTCTCATGCCATGGAAATCGAGTCCTCTCTGGTCGAATCGGGGGTCTTCACCCAGTTCAAAGCGCTCACCGACAAGGCCCGCGAGGTGCTCCGGCGGCTCAACAACGAAAGCCTGGATCATGCCGCCTGGGTGCGCCGGGTATTGGACAGCGACGCCACCTTTCCAGATGCGCCGCTTCAGGCCGGCGGGCATCTGATCTGGACCGAAAGCCTTTCGGTGAACGATTCGCGCCTGGATGATCAGCACCGGCTGCTTTTTGCCCTGATCAACGATCTGGCCGACCTGCGGCTTTCCGGCGCCCCCCGGGAAACGCTGCTCAAGGTCGTCCAGCGCATGATCGCCTTTTCCGACGCCCATTTCGGGTCCGAAGACGACGTCATGATCGCCTCGGACTTTCCCCGCTTCGATGCCCACCGGCTTGAACACCAACTGTTTCTCGGCCAGATCCGCCGCTTCCTGAACGACTACAGCGCCGGGCGCGAGCAGCTTTCGGACGAGATTTTGGCCTTTCTCAAACGCTGGTGGTTCCACCATACCGCGCAATCGGATCGCCAGTACGCCCTGTGGATTCTCGAGCACGGCCGCCAGGCCTGAGCGTGCTCCCCAAAATGCCCGCCGCGGCGCCCGGGTCCGGGGCCGCCGCGCCAGGCGCCGGTCAAGGAGGTCATTCCGGGTCCTTTTTCCGTCCCTTGCGCCTTCAGGCCCTGCACCCGGCGCCCGGCGCCGGCCCGATGGTTTCGGCGAACTCCAGGGGTGTGATGCTGCGCACCAGCGGCAGTTCGCGGATCGCCGCCAGGGCCTCGGCCGGAATGCAGGTACTGGTCTTGAGAAAGATGATGTTGTGCTCCCCGCTGGCGTCCTGGCCCACCTGCATCTGGTCGATGTTGATGTTGAAGCGCCCCAGGGTGGTGCCGATGCTGCCGATGGCGCCGGGCTTGTCCTGGTTGTAGATCAGGGCCAGGTGCCCGCAGGGGATCAGCTCCAGGCGAAAGTCGTTGATGCGCACCACCCGCGGATCATTCTTGCCGAAAAGGGTGCCCGCGACCGTGTTGCGCATCTCGGTGGTCTCGACGGTGACGGTGATCAGGCTCAGATAGATGTCGCTGTCGGTGCTGGTACTTTCGGCCACCCGGATCCCGCGCTCCTTGGCGATGGCCTGGGCGTTGACGAAGTTGACGTCGTCCTTGACCTCCTTGGTCAACAGCCCCTTGAGGATGGCGATGGAGACCGGGGCCAGATCCAATCCCTTGAAATCGCCGGCGTACTCGATGGTCACGGCCTTGATCGGTCCACACACCAGCTGGCCCTGGAGGCAACCGATCTGCTCGCCGATGTGCAGATAGGGACCGATCTTCTGGAGCAGTTCGCCGGTCACCGACGGGGCGTTGACCGCGTTGATGATGGTGCCGTGTTGCAGGTAGGCGATGATCTGCTCGGCCACGGCCACGGCCACGTTGGTCTGGGCCTCCTTGGTCGAGGCGCCCAGGTGGGGAGTGCCGATGACCCGCGGCAGCTTGAAGAGGGGATGGTCCCCCGGCGGCTCGGTCTCGAAGACATCCAGGGCCGCGCCGGCCACCTTGCCCGAGGCGATGGCTTCGGCCAGGTCCTTTTCCACCACCAAACCGCCCCGGGCGCAGTTGATGAGCATCACCCCGTCCTTCATCTGGGCGAAGGCCGCCGCGTCAATCATCCCCATGGTATCCTTGAGCTTGGGGACGTGGAGGGTGATGTAGTCGGCCCGGGCGTAAAGCTCGTCCAGGCGCACGCTCTCGAAACCGGCTTTTTCGATCTGCTCGGGAGTGACGAAGGGGTCGTAGACGACGACCTGCATCTTCAGACCCCGGGCCCGGTCGGCGACGATGGAGCCGATCTTGCCCATCCCGATGACGCCCAGCACCTTGTTGTACAGTTCGCGGCCCTGAAGCGTCTTTTTGTCCCAGCGCCCCTGGCGCAGTGAAAGGGTCCCGTCCGGGATGTTGCGCGACAGGGCCATCATCATGGCGATGGCATGTTCGGCCGTGGTGATGACGTTGCCCCCGGGGGTGTTCATCACGATGACTCCGCGCTGAGTGGCCGCGCTGATGTCCACGTTGTCCAGCCCGATGCCGGCCCGACCCACCACCTTGAGCCGTCTGGCGGCCGCCAGCAGATCGGCGGTCACCTTGGTGGCGCTGCGGATCACCAGGGCGTCGTAGCCGCCGATGATCGCCTTGAGGGCTTCGGCATCCAGTCCGGTTTTCACCTCCACGTCGATCCCTTCGGCCTGGCGAAACATGTCGATGCCGATTTCTCCCAGATTGTCGCTGACCAGAACTTTCATCTCTCCCCCTTGATGTGTGGCGGAAACCCGCGCCCCCGGCACCCGGGCCGGCGGAAAAACGCACGCCCCTAATAGCTCTTTTTACGGGGGGCTTGTCAAGTGGCGGCTGCGGGTTCCACACGGCCTCGTCAACGTGTTGACGGGCTTTGCCGGGTTCCAGGTTCCAGATTCCGTTTTCAGGCAGGCGGAGGCCTGGACGATTCCCGATTTGATGGGGCCGGGCGGCCCCGCCGCCGCAGATGCCCCCACAGGCCCCGGATCTCCTCGATCTTCAGCAGCCGCCCGCCCGCCGCCAGCAGCGCGGCAAAGAGCAGCCCCGACACAACGGTCACCCCAAGGCTGCGCCCCGCGCCCACCGGTCCCGGCAGCGCGCGCAGCCCGCGCACCGCGGCTTCCAGGACCGGCGCCAGGGCCAGGCTGAACAGGGCGACCCGAAGGTAGCAGCGGTAGACCTGCCCCTGCCAGCGGTTGCCGCTTCGCCGGTTCCACCATCCGTAGAGCAGCCCCACCTGCAGCAGCGCCGACAGGGACAGGGCCAGGGCCACCCCGGCAGCCCCCATCAGCCACATCCCCAGCAGATACAACGGCAGGGAGGCCACCACCGCCAGGGTGCCGAAAACGGCTGGCAGCAGGGTGTTCTGCCGGGCGTAAAAGCCGCGCACCACCACGGTCTGGGCGGCGAAGGCCGCCGCGCCCACCAGCAGATAGGGAAGGAGCCCGGCGGTCAGGGCGGTGGCGTCGGCGTCGAAGCGGCCCCGCTGGAAAAGGAGCATCACCACCTCGTGGCGCAGGGCCATGATCCAGACGGCAAAGGGCAGGACCAGGGCCAGGTGGCGCAGGGCCTGGGCCATGAGGTGGTTGAGTTCGTCCAGGCGGTTCTGGCCCGCCAGGCGGGCCATGAAGGGAAAGGCCGCCACCCCCACGGCCTGGCCAAAGACGCCCACCAGCATGAGCATGATGCGCAGCCCGTAGTTGAGGGCCGCGATGCCCCCCGGGGGCAGATAGGAGCCGAAAAACCTGATCAGAACTTCGGTGGAGAACATCATGGTCAGACCGCACATGAGCGGCAGGGTCAGGCGCAGGTAGCGGGCCACGTCCGGATGGCGCCAGTGCCAGCCGCGCACCAGCCGCAGACCGACCTGCCGCGCGCCCCAGTACTGCAGGAGGAAATTGCCCGCCAGGGCGCCGCCCAGAACCCCCCAGGCGAACCCCTCCATGCCCAGACCCCCGGCCAGCAGGAGCCCGCCGGCGATGATTCCCAGGTTGTAGATCAGGGGGGCCAGGGCCGGGATGAAAAAGGGTTCCCGGGCGAACTGGACGGCGGTAAAAAGCCCCCCGGCAAAAAAGAAGAACT
>CALJLV010000162.1 GCA_937982505.1 uncultured Desulfobacteraceae bacterium
ATACACGATAAAAACATTAAATGTTTTGCGTATCTGGATGCAACATCCATTGCGATGGAAACATTGGGACGCGCAATTCCCAATACAGTAATGTTGGGTGCATTCATAAAAGCTACAGGTTGGGTCCGTAAAGATTACCTGGAAGAGGTCATCGAAGAATTCTTTGGAACGAAAAATGTTAATGCTTCCCGAAGTGGTATGTCCTTTTTGGGATCACGGCGTCGCCAGCGCGCCAGCATGTCCGGCAGGTCGTTGTCTTCAATTTCATCCCGCTTGTCGTCCAGGGAAAAGCCGTCGGCCTGAACGTCGTAATAAAAGACGTTGTCGGTACGACCGCCCTTGGTGAAGACGATGATGCCGGTAGAGACACCGGCGTAGGGCTTGAACACTCCGGAGGGAAGCGAGATCACCGCTTCGAGCTGGTTTTCGTCGACGAGCATCTTGCGAAGCGCCAGGTGGGCCTTGGAGGAGCCGAACAGGACCCCATCGGGCACAACGGTGGCCGAACGGCCGCCCATCTTGAGCATGCGCAGGATCAGGGCCACGAACAGCAACTCTGTCTTCTTGGTTTTGACCTTGCTCAGAAGCGATGCGTGAACGTCCTCATAATCGAGACTTCCCTTGAAGGGCGGATTGGCGAGGATGACGTCGAAATGGTCCTTGGCAAACTCCGGAAACCGGTCGGGAAAACTGTTGCTCAGGGTGTCCTGGTAGTGGATGTCGGGTGCGTCGATGCCGTGAAGGAGCAGGTTCATGGAGGCGATGCGCAGCATGGTGACGTCGAAGTCGAACCCGTTGAACATTTTGGTCTGGATGTGGTCCATGTAAGGCACGAGACGGTCGCCGGTGAAGGTCTTGCTGCCGTCGTCGTTTTCGATGACCGCCTCGGGCGAGGTGTAGGTCTCCAACAGGTATTCCATGGCCGAGACGAGAAACCCGGCCGTGCCGCAGGCCGGATCGCCGATGGTGTCGTCGGGCCGGGGATCGACCATTTCCACCATCTTGCGGATGATGTGCCGCGGGGTGCGAAACTGGCCGTTGATGCCGGCGGTGGTGAGTTTGCTGAGCAGGTATTCGTACAGGTCGCCCTTGGTGTCCCCCTCGGCCAGGGGAAGCTTATCGATCATGTTGACGGCCGAAACCAGCAGGCTCGGCTTCTGGATCATGAGCTGGGCGTCTTTCATGTACTCGCCGAACTTGGCCCCGTCCACCGCCACCCGTTTGAAGTGGGGGAAGACCTTGTCGCGGAGCAGCACCAGCATGGCTTCGGCTGGAGTCACGTTCTTGAAATGGGACCATCGCAGGTCCTGCTCGCCATCACCGAAGATCCGGCGAAACGGCGTGCCTGTGCGCTTGGCCTTTTTTTCTTCGCGGGTTTCGCGGATATCCAGCAGGCGGGCGAACATCAAAAAGGAAATTTGCTCGATGACCATGAGCGGGTTGGTGATGCCGCCGGTCCAGAACTCGGTCCAGAGCTTGTCCACCTGGCTCTTGATTCCGTTGATCATGGGGTTGGTTGCTCCTGTTTTTCCAAAAGCGCCTTGCCGTTGTCAGTCAGGCGGTATTTTTGCTTCGGGCTGTTGGGGCTGTCCGGGTCTGTCATTTCCAGAAGTCCGGCACGCAGTAAGGGGTCGATAATACTTTTCTTGAACTTGGTGCGGTTCGACCGACCTGTCTCTTTCATCAACTCGGCCAAAGAAATTGGCTTTAAGACTTTTTTCAGCGCCTTATGGTGCTCTGGAGTCAGCCCAAGCTTGGTCCCTACTTGGTCCCTACTTGGTCCCTGTTTGATCCCTGCTTGGTCCCTACCTGGTCCCTGCTTGGTGTCAGCTTGGTGCCTACTTGGTCCCGTCTTTGTCTCTGGCCGCGACTCTGGCTGCAGTCGCGAATCCTTTTTGATGAACTGAGCCTGAAATACGTGACCCGCCTCTTTCAAAACAAGTTCGATCTCCGGATAATCCGTAAGTTCCTGCCGCATCTTCTGGATGCCGCTGCCCCAGGCCTCGATGAGCTTGAGTTCCTTGAAAATCGGCGCCAAAACCCGGTTGCGGATCTCGCTGCGGCCGGTGCCAAGCTCTTCCACGGGCAAGGTGTCGGGCAGGGGGCCGGGACTGGTGATCTCTAGCATGTCGTCGTAGATCGCCACCTTGATATCGGCCCCCGCAACGGCATAGTCCCGATGAATGATAGCGTTGACCAGTGCCTCCCGGATGGCTTCCAGCGGGTATTCCCAGCGGTCCTCACGATAGACCTCGCCGATGGTGGCTCCCAGGGCGATATTCTTCTTGATGAAAGCCATACAGGGTTCGACAGCCGCATGAATCGGGGCGTCGATGGTAGCCTGATCGAGAAACACTTTTTTGTCGGTCCCCTTGAAGCGGGCACATTCGATCTTGGCGTAGCCGAAAAACCGCCTGCGGGCCGCCGAGTCGGAAAGCAGGAGCGCCGCGTTGGTGGGAAACAAGCCTTCGGATTCCTTTTGGAAAAGCCCCAGGTTGAATAGCTGGGGATGGCCCAACTTGCGACCGGTCCGGGCCTCGAAGTCCCGGATGAAAGCGGAGAGATCGACCTCATCGACCGGACAGCCGCAGACGGTCAGTGCATCGAAGGAAATCCTGCGCCGCTGGCGCGCCAGGGCTTCGATGCTATCCCGGGATGCTTTTCGATTGGAGGCACCCGCACGGATGAAGATTTCGGGGGAACCGCCGTCTCTTTTGATGCCGTATGGTTTTTGCGAACCGGGATGAATCTCGGCCACCAGGAGGGACTTGCCTTCGGCGGTCTGGATATAGACCTCCGGCACGATATCCGGCGTGCACCGATCGAAGATGCAGTTGACGA
>CALJLV010000163.1 GCA_937982505.1 uncultured Desulfobacteraceae bacterium
TCGTCATACGGGGGCGGTGCGATTCCCAAAGCCTGATGCCAGGCCAAATAGAAGTCCGAGAGTTCCGAGTAACTCAGATTGTCGAAATACGGCGGATCAGTCAGCACGAGATCCACTGAGCCGTCCGGTAGTAAATGGAGTTCCTCGGAAGACTGGGTTTCAATCGCCGCCGTGGCGCTGCCGCTCAATACATCATCGACAGAGCCAAGACAGGCTTGTTCGCGCTCGAAATCATCTTCATAAGCGACTCTGGTGCCTTCCGGATGCAGCTCCTCGGGCGCTTTGGCAAAGGCAATTGCCTTTGATATTTTCCGGACCGTGTTGATGAACGTTCCCCGTCCGACGCCATCCTGCCAAGGGTTCAGCTCGACCGGACGGGTGATGTGCCGGTATGAGTGAATGGAGAACATTGGGCTCGTTCGGCGATAGCCAAACGCATAGGCCGTGTACATGCAGTTCGTGGTGAGATGTTCACTGAAGGCCAGCTCAAGGCAGCGCCGCGCCTCATCGCTTTCCACTCGGCCGATGGCCGAACCGAGAAGGTGCAGGTGGAGCTTCTGCCGGTCGTTGAAAAAGTCTGCGTAATGCCGAATCCCGTGGATCAATGGTCGTCCATCCGAACGCCCCTCGCGGGGAATGCTTCTCGTCGGCACAAGCAAGCCATTCCCGATCATCCGCAGCTTCCGGGTGGCTTGGTCGTACAACGCCTGGTCCGCTTCTTCGACGCGCTTGAAATGCCTTGTGCAGTTCTTGCCGGTTCCGACCAGATACTCTTGGGCAAAGAGCCTCCAAGCGGGGCGTTCGGCACCGTCAAGGTCATCCGCTGCGATCTTCTGTGTGTGCTTGCAGGTCGGGCAGGTCATGATCCCGTTGCCGTGCGTGCCCGCGCTGATAGTGGTGCGCTTACCGCAAGAGCATTGCAGCACCTTACGCTCAATCGGCAATTCGTGGACCGCATGGCAGTCCTTACAGAACACCCACTGCAGGCCCTTCTCTTTGGAGTAGGCCAGTTGAAAATGGGGATGAAGCTCTACATCGCTCTGGCAATTCGAGCACTGCTTCACCTGGACCCAGAAATGGTGAAGAACATCCCGTTCGACGCCGTCCACCATGGTCCGATGCAACGGCGTAATGAGTTGGGCGACCTCATTGCAAATCTGCTCGATTTCCGGGTAGTGATCCTCCATCCGGGAGGCGGACAATTCAAATCGGGTAATAAACGTCGCGACCGGATCGATATCAAAACCAATCACCCGGGCGTTGCAGCGCATAGACTCCACCAGACTTGTCCCGCCGCCGATGAACGGATCGAGAACGACAGCGCCATGCACGGAGGTCTTGCCGAGATAGGTACCCCAAAAGGAGTCGGCCTTGTCAGGGGGAAGGGTCAGCGCGGTGAGGATCGAACGGAACTGAGAGCCCACCCGGCGAGCAAACCAGCGGTGGACCCGATACAAAGGATTCGAGCTCTGTCCTTCACGCAAGGCAAGCTCGGCGATTTGGGCAATGGGAATGTCGCCCGCCTCCAGTAGGGTACGGGCAGGCCAACCGTCAAAGGTGTCGCCTCTGCGGTTTTCAATGATCTGCTTTGCCTGACCTGTTTTAGCCATAGAGCCCCATTACCATCCCATCTCAGTAGTACTGCCGGATATACCCGAACGCCTTGTCGAACAGATCCTGGTCCTTGACCTGGTACTTCACGTAAATCACTTTGCGCAGGGCCTTCTGGACCTCGCGTTCTCCGGCTTTGGTGTTTTGCCAGCCGGGGAACCGGACCAGCCGCACGATCTCGTCGATGTCGGTCACGATCCGCTCGATCACCATTGGCGTCTTGCCGTTTTTCACCTCGGCGAACAGTTCGGTCAGGGCCGCTTTGGCCTTGGCCTGTTCATCGACCGGGTCCACCTGCTTCTCGGCCTGGACGACCTCTTTGGCCAGAGTCAGCAGTTCCTTGAGGAAGTCGAGGCTGTGGAGCAGGCCCTGTTCGTGCCGCTCCTTGAGCTTTTCGAGGCGCTCGCCCAGGGCGACAAACTTCGGATTGTCCTTGTGCTTGCGCAGGCGGGCGATGAGCTTGATCTCGATTT
>CALJLV010000164.1 GCA_937982505.1 uncultured Desulfobacteraceae bacterium
CGAGGGCATGGAAAGAGGTGGTCGGCCTGATCACGGCCGGTGCCGACGTGTCCCAGATCGCCAACGCCACAATACGGGCGGCTGACAAGGCCTTCTCATTTGTGCTCAACGATGAGGGGTTTACCGAGGCGGTATGGCTGATGACCCAGCTTGCCACTGCCGCCAAGAAGGACAACTTCAACGATCATCTGCAGTCGGTAGGTATCAATCTACCGCAGGACACCTCATTGCCCGACGTTGCCGCCGCTGTTGCAGAGGCAATGGATCGGAAGATTGAGTCCAACGGTAGCCGCTCTGACTTGGGTGAGATGTCGCAGCGGGCCTTGGTTGGAGCATTGGTCGAACACATCTCTCCCAAGTTGCCCTCCTTGTTTGCGCCAGACGCCAGCGACGTCCAGGCCGCATTGGCTTCGCTCGGAAAAAAGCGGGAGTTCGGCGAGCTGTCCCGCACGTTCTTCGCCAAGCTGACCAACGATAGCATGAACTATTTCCTGACAAAAACACTGGCGACCCATCTGGGCGAAGGCCAGCGCTTTACCACCATGAATGAGGTGGGACAATTCGAGAAGGCCTTGACCACGCACTGCAAGGAAGCATCCCTGATCGTCGAACAGTTTTCGGCGGATTGGTTTTCCAAGCACAAATACGAAGAAGGCGGTGACATTTCCCGGGAGTCGTCTAACGGCTTCGCCTCCTATGCGCTGAAGAAAATGAAGGACGAACTGAAGGAAGGAGCGCGAACCAATGCAAGATAAGCGTTACATCATCTGCGGAAACGCGCCGACCAGCGGAATTGAGGAAAATCCGGAACGGGATTTGCGCTTGCGGTTGTGGGGCAAGGATGGGCCGGACAAGATCACCCTGCGCATCGAAGACATCCACAAAAAGATGAGCAAGGACGTGCCGGATTCGTTCCAGGATCTGCTCGAGATCGCCACCTACGTGTACTGCGCCGACCAGGCCATTCCACGTGGAGCCGATGACGTTGATTCCTTTGGTCACGGTTGGCGGAGAAATCTGCATTTCATCATTCCGGTCCGGAACCCGGATTTCTGGAATGGTGAGGAGATTCAGCAGGCCCTGTGCTCGACACTTGGATTCCTGTCTGATGACAGCTATCACTTCGAGTTCACCAAGCTGAAAGATGCCCAGGCGTTCCAAGGTTACCTGGACTTCAACGATGACGGACGTCTTCACGGTTATCCGGAACAGGTGGTGATGTTTTCAGGCGGGCTGGATTCACTGGCGGGGGCTATCGATGAGGTATTGAACGAAAAGCACCGGGTCGTTCTGGTGACCCACAAGCCGACTCCGAAACTCAATAAGCGCCACCGCCGTCTGGAAAAGATGATTGCCGACAAAGCGGGCGAAAACACTCCCCTTCACATCGGCGTTCGCGTCAACAAGAACAAGAAGCTCAACAAAGAGTACACCCAGCGGAGCCGCTCCTTCCTATATGTGTCCATCGGGGCGACTATCGCGAAAATGCTCAATCTGAATAGCGTCCGATTCTACGAGAACGGTGTCATTAGTCTGAATCTGCCGGTCTGTGCCCAAGTGGTTGGCGGACGAGCAACGCGCACCACTCATCCCCGGGTATTCCGAGGCTTCCAGGAAATCATTAGCCTGGTGGCTGGCGAGCCGTTCACCATTGAGAACCCATACATCTGGAAAACCAAGGCCGAGGTCGTCGAGGTCATTACCAAAGCCGGGTGCCAAGATATGATCGCGGCATCGACCACCTGTACGCATACATGTGAGATGACCAACGATCATACCCATTGCGGGACCTGCTCCCAGTGCATTGACCGTAGATTTGCCGTGATTGCGGCAAAGGCAGATCAGTATGATCCCGTCGAAGCCTACAAGGCGGACATCTTTACCCAAAGTCGAAGCAAGGACGAAGACAAGATCATGGCGGCCGCGTACCTGGAGCGTGCCAACCAGGTCCGTGATCTGGATGGTATCACCCAGTTTATTGCTCAATTCAGCGAGGTGAGTCGCGTTTTCCGGTATTTGGATGGAAACCCGGGGAGCGCGGCCCAGAAGGTCTATGACCTTTACAAGCGCCACGCCACGGAGGTCTGCGATGCGATGAAAACAATGATCGCCAGAAACATAACCGCCATTCTTCAGCGCACGCTGCCTGGAGATTGCCTGCTGCGGACAATGTATGAGTCAGGATCAGTTATCTCCGTTCCGGCAATTGAACTGACAATCGAACAACCGGCTAATTATTTCCGTCGACGTGGTGACGTTTGGGAAGTCAGGTTCAATAAAGGGCAGCCCATCAAACTGGTAACTGCAAATAAAGGTTCTCAGTATCTGAGCTATCTGCTGTCACACCCGAACCAGCCAATCCCGGTGGCCGAGCTTGTTTGCGGCTCATTTTATGATCCATCCAGTGGTATTTTTTCGGCTGCCGAAATCGACGGCGATGACATTGAAGACGGATACCAGATCACTCAGGGAATTCCCCTTACTGATGCGGGCGTCATTATCGATGCAAAAGCCAGAGAACAATATCGAGAAAGGATTTCGGAATTATTACAGGACATCGATGAAGCCCGCGATACAGGCAACAAGGAAAAAGAAGAAGAACTGAGGGATGAAATGACGGTGATCGCCTGCGCATTAAATGGCTCAAAGGCAAGGGGCGGAAAACCGAGGACGTTAGGTGACAAAAGGAAAAACGTGAAGGACTCTTTCCGCATAGCTGTAAAGCGCGCCATTGAGAAAATCTCTGAATATGA
>CALJLV010000165.1 GCA_937982505.1 uncultured Desulfobacteraceae bacterium
GCATACGAGGTTTACTGACGTGACTGGAGTTCAGACGTGTGCTCTTCCGATCTCCGTACTGCGCACCGCCGCCCGGGAGCCGGAAATCGTGGCCCTGGCCGAGGCCCTGCAGGCCATGGGGGCGCGGATCCAGGGCGCCGGCACGGCGGTGGTGGCCATCGACGGGGTCGAGGCCCTGAACCCGGTTTCCCTGGCCATCATCCCCGACCGCATCGAAACCGGCACCTACATGGTGGCCGCGGCCCTGACCCGGGGGGATGTGCACATCCAGCGCTGCCGGCCGGATCATCTCGAGGCGGTGATCGACAAGCTGCGGCTTACCGGCGCCACCGTGGAGACCGGGGTGGACACCATCCGGGTGGCGGGGGCCTCCGAGATCCGCGGGGTGGATATCAAGACCACGCCGTATCCGGGATTTCCCACCGACATGCAGGCCCAGTTCATGGTGCTGATGACCGTGGCCGGCGGATCGAGCATCATCAGTGAAACCATCTTCGAAAACCGCTTCATCCATGTCAGCGAGCTGCGGCGCATGGGGGCGGATATCGCCGTCACCGGCAACACCGCGGTGGTCAAGGGCAATGGGCGGCTCTCGGCCGCCCCGGTGATGGCTTCCGACCTGCGCGCCAGCGCTTCGCTGGTCCTGGCCGGTCTGGTGGCCGAGGGGACCACGGTGGTCAGCCGTGTGTATCATCTCGACCGCGGCTACGAGCAGCTCGACCGCAAGCTGGCCGATCTGGGGGCCTGCATTCGGCGCGAAAAGGGTGCCGAAGCCCCGGAGGCCAGCGAGCCGGTCTGCGACTGAGCCGCTGCGAGACGGCCGTCGCCCCCGCACGGGGACATCGCGCTGGAGTTTCGGCCATGCCGCGGCCGCCACCGGCCCGATCACCAAGATGACGTCATGCAGCCGATTCACAGGCCCATGGTCGTGCTGGCCGCGACCCTGGCGGCCGGGATCGCCCTGGGTGCCTGGTATCCGGGCGGCTGGGCCGTGGGAGGCGGGCTGGTTGCGGCCGCGATTCCGGTGCTGGTCCTGGGGACCGTGCGAGGACGCGCCCAGGCGCTGGCGCCGCTGCTGGTGGTGCTGGGCCTGGGGTATCTTTCGCTGCAGCCCTGGATGGCGCCCCGTGCGGTTGAGGGCCACGCGGTCCGGTGGGCCGACGGTCCGGCCGTGCCCTTGCAGGGAAAGGTGACGGAGGTGCCCCGGGTGACCGCCGGTCGCCAGCAGTTCATCCTGGCCCTGGAAAAGCCGCCCGCGGCCCCGGCCTCCGGCCCTCACCGGGGGTTGGTGCGGGTGACGGTGCGCGGCACGAGCCCCTCCTTTTTTCCGGGCGAGACCCTGGCGTTTACCGCCCGCCTTCACCGGCCGCGCAATTTCAACAATCCGGGAGGATTCGATTACCGGCGCCACCTCTGTTTGCAGGGCGTGCGGACCACGGCCTACGTGGCCGCGGACCGGGTCGAACGGCTCGACCTCGGTCCGCCGGAGGAGCCTGGAGCGCTTATGGCGCGCCTGAGGCGTCATGTGGGCGCGCTGATCGCGGATGCCGCTCCCCACGATCGCGGCGCCGTGATCCGAGCCTTGACCATCGGGGATCGGCAAGGCATCTCGCCGGCGCTGCGCGACGCCTTCAACCGGGCCGGAGTGGGCCATCTGCTGGCCATTTCAGGACTCCACGTGGGGATTGTGGCGGCCCTGGTTTACGGGGTCTGGGTGCGGCTTCTGGTCTGGTGGCCCCTGATGGTGCGGCGGGCCTGGACCGCCAAAGGCGCGGCCCTGGCCACTGCCCTGGCGGTCTGGGGGTATGGTCTGATGGCCGGACTGTCGCCCTCGACCCAACGGGCGACCATGATGGTCAGCGCCTATCTGGGAGCCCTGCTGCTAGAGCGGGATCCGGATCTGCCCAGCACTCTGACCCTGGCGGCCGTGATCCTCCTGGTCGTCCATCCGCCGGTCCTTTTTTCTGTCTCGTTTCAGCTTTCCTTTGCCGCCGTGGTCTGGATCCTGGCCGGGGTCCGGCGGCCCTCCGGTTCGAGTGGCCAGCGTCCCTGGGAACGCCTGGGCCGCTGGGCACGGCAGTTCGCCCTGGTGTCGCTCTGGGCCATTCTGGGAACCCTGCCCCTGGTGATGCAACATTTCCACCAGGTCTCCCTGGTGGGGCTGGGGGCCAACTTCCTCTTTGTGCCCTGGATGGGGATGCTGGTGGTCCCCGTGGCCCTGGCCGGGTCTCTGGCCGCGCTGATCCACGACAGGCTGTCGCTGGGCATCTTCAAGGTCTGCGACTGGATCCTGGCCCCGGCCCTGGACCTCCTGGGCCTCCTGGCCGCCTGGCCTTCCAGTGCCGTGGCCACCTTTACCCCGCGGCTTCTGGAGATCGCACTTTACTATGCGGCCCTTGCGCTGGTGGTGGTATGGTGGCGCCACCGGCAAGCTGTCACGCGCCATCGCCGGGTGGCGGCCGCCCTGGTGGTGGCCGCGGCGCTGGCCGCCGACGGGCTCTACTGGGGCTACAGACGCTTCTGGCATCGGGATCTGCGCGCCACGGTGCTGGATGTGGGGCAGGGGGCCGCCGCGGTCATCGAGGCCCCTGGCGGGCGGGTGATCCTGGTGGACGGTGGCGGTTTTGCCGACAACGCGGCTTTCGATGTGGGCCAGCGGATCGTGGCCCCTTTCCTCCGGCATCAAAAGATCGGCGCCATCGACCTGGTGGTGTTGACCCACGCCGATGCGGACCACCTCAACGGCCTGCTCCATGTGCTGGACGTTTTTACGGTGGCCAGGGTCTGGAGCAACCAGGAAGCGGCCGATACCCTCGGCTATCGGAAGTTCACCGAAACCATCGCCCGTCGCCGGATCCCCTGGCCCGCCTTCGCGACCCTGCCCCGGGAATATCGCCTGGGAGCCACACGGATCGAAGTGCTGCATCCGCCGCGCGACTTTCGCGACCAGGCCGCCACGCAGAACTGGTGCCGCGGCAACAACAACTCCATTGTGGTTCGCATCAGCGCCGCGGGCCGCGCCATCCTTTTTACCGGCGACATCGAGGCACCGGCCGAAGCGGCCCTGGTGGCGGCCGACCCTGCCGCCCTGAAGGCGGACGTGCTCGTTCTGCCCCATCACGGCAGCCGCTCCTCCAGTACGCCGGGCTTTCTGGCGGCGGTAGCCCCCGCAGCGGCGGTGGCCTCCTGCGGCTGGCGCAACCGCTATGGCTGGCCCCATCCGCAGGTGGTGCGGCAGGTGGCCGAACAGGGCATCGATCTGTGGCGCACGGACCTGGACGGCGCCGTCACGCTGCATTTCACGGCCCGATGGGCCCTGGTGCGGCCCTTCCTGGCCCAGCCGAAAGACGGGCGCCGGCACATGCTGCCCGCCCGGGCCCCGCCCCTCATCCAGGCCGCGCCGGATTAGGCGACCTTGATTTCCGGGGCGGATCGGAAGGCGTCGATTTGCACTGCCCGGCGGGCTCCGGTGCGGCCGTTGCCACAATGCCTTCCAGAACCCGGGCCCGTGCGCCTTTCAGCCCCGCTTTCGGTTGACCGCGATTTGCCGGATGCAGCAAACTTGACAAAAGCCCATCCAGCGGATAGACACCTGCCATGACGCCCATGGACAAAGCGGCGGTCTGGTGCGCAACCGGCCTGATGGTCGGCAAGATCCCCGTGGCCCCCGGCACTTTCGGAACGGTTGCGGGGATTCCTTTGTGCCTGCTTCTGGGGTCCATGACTGCGCCCATGGCCCTTGCCGCCCTTACGGCCTTTGTGGTTCTGGCCGTGTGGGCCGCCGACCGCGGCGCCAGAGTGCTGGCCGCCAGGGATCCGGGCTGCATCGTGATTGACGAGATGGCCGGCATCCTGGTAACCCTCTGGGGGCTGCCCACCGACGGGGTGGTGCTGGCCGCCGGATTCGTTCTTTTCCGCCTCCTGGATGTCACCAAACCCTTTCCCATCCGGAGGCTGGAAAAACTGCCCGGAGGCTTGGGGATCGTGGCCGACGACCTGGCAGCCGGGGTAGCGGCCAATCTACTGCTGCGCATCGGTCTGGCCGCTGTTTAAAAAGGCGTTCCCGCGTCCCGGAGCGGCTAATACCCACCGTCTCCTGACCGCCTTTCCAGGCGGGAGGTTGACAGAAATGAGTCATGCCGTGAACTCACATCCGGCCGTGCCTGACGACGCCTCCAGCGCCTCCAAGGGCCGCATTCGCGAGAACCTCGAGGCCATCCTCATCGCCGTTCTTTTGGCGCTGTTCATTCGGGCCTTCGTGGTCCAGGCCTTCAAGATCCCCTCCGGATCGATGAAAGAAACCCTCCAGATCGGGGATCACATTCTGGTCAACAAGTTCATCTACGGGGTCAAAGTGCCCTGGCTGGGCACCACCCTGATCCCGCTTTCGGCACCCGAACGGGAAGACGTCGTCGTTTTCCGCTTTCCCGAGGAGCCGGACAAGGATTTCATCAAGCGTACCGTGGCCGTGGCCGGCGACACGGTGGCGGTGCGCAACAAGCGGCTCCTGGTCAATGGCGAGCCGGTGGAACGGCCCTACGCGGTTTTCAAGGATCCACATGTGTTTCCCGCAATCCTCCAGCCGCGCGACAACATGGGACCGGTGACCGTCCCGCCCGGAAAGATCTTCGTGATGGGCGACAACCGTGACCACAGCTACGACAGCCGCTTTTGGGGGTTCGTGGACCTGAAGGCCGTCAAGGGGGAAGCCTTCATCATCTACTGGTCCTGGGACAAGGAGCATTTCCCCGGCGGTGCGGAGTGGCTGACCTGGTGGCGCTGGGTGCGCTGGGATCGGATCGGCACGATCATCAAATGAGGCATGAATGGATGACCCCTGAATTGCGGGAATAAGTGGCGTTCACCGGTGACGGTGTTATCGGCTGGCGGTGTGGGAAGGCCTTCGGGCGCCAGGCAGCCGGTGCGGATCCTTGGTCAAACCGGCCACGCCAGCGGCCGGCGGCGGGGCGCGCCCCTGACATCTTGCCGGAGACTGTATGCAACTGAAGCGCAAAGACATCCTGGACATGGCTTCGCTGACGGTGGACGAGATCAACCTGATCCTCGACACTGCGGTGCAGATGCGCGAGATTTCCACCCGGTCCATCAAGAAGGTGCCCACCCTGCGCGGTAAGAGCGTGGTGCATTTCTTCTACGAACCGAGCACCCGGACCAAGACCTCTTTCGACCTGGCGGCCAAGCGCCTTTCGGCCGACAGTGTCAGTCTGTCCAAGAGCACCAGCAGTCTGGTCAAGGGGGAAACCCTCATCGACACGGCCCGCAACCTGGAAGCCATGCACCCGGACGTGATCGTGATCCGCCATTCCAGTGCCGGGGCGCCCCACCTCATCGCCCGCCATGTGCGCTGCAGCGTGATCAACGCCGGCGACGGGCGCCACGAGCATCCCACCCAGGCCCTGCTCGACATGCTCACCGTGCGTGACCGCAAGGGGCGTCTGGACGGGCTGCGTGTCGCCATCATCGGGGATATCGCCCACAGCCGGGTGGCGCGTTCCAACTGCATCGGTTTTACCCGCATGGGATCCCGGGTGGTGCTGGCCGCACCGCCCACCATGATGCCCCGGGGAATCGAACAGCTGGGCGTGGAAACGACCTGCGAGGTGGACCGGGCCATCGAGGGCGCCGACGTGATCATGATGCTGCGCATCCAAAAGGAGCGCCAGCAGGCGGGGCTTTTTCCCACCGAACGCGAGTACGCGCGAGTCTATGGGCTGAACCGGGCCCGCCTGCAGCGGGCGCGGCCCGATGTTCTGATCCTGCATCCCGGACCGGTCAACCGCGGCGTGGAACTGGCGCCGGAGGTGGCGGACGGACCGTTTTCAGTGATTCTCGATCAGGTGAGCAACGGGGTGGCGGTGCGCATGGCCCTTTTGTTTCTGGTGCTCGGAGGCACCCGCAATGCGAATCCGGATTAGCAGTGCCAGGATCATCGATCCGGGCCGAACCGACAGGGTGGCGGATGTGGTGGTGGCCGACGGGTGCATCGAGCAGGTGGGCACCGGCCCGGTGGACGGCCGCGGTCCCGTGGAGCGGGTCATCGATGGCCGCGGGCTGCTGCTGGTGCCCGGCCTGATCGACATCCACGTGCACCTGCGCGAGCCGGGTCACGAATACAAGGAGACCATTGACAGCGGGTGCCGGGCCGCGGCGGCGGGCGGATTTACGGCCGTGTGCGCCATGCCCAACACCGTGCCGGTCAATGACAGTGTCCAGGTGACCCGTTTCGTGCGCGAGCAGGCCCGGGGCGCCGCCTCGGCCCGGGTCTATCCCGTGGCGGCCATCACCCGAGGCCAGGCCGGAACCCGGCTTTGCGAATTCGCCGACCTCAAAAACGCCGGAGCGGTGGGGTTTTCCGACGACGGGCGGCCGGTGACCGGCAGTCAGATGATGCGCCGGGCCATGGAGTACGCCCTCGGCTTTGACATGCCCATCATCAGCCATTGCGAAGAGCTGGAGCTGGCGGACGGAGGCTCCATGAACGAGGGACCGGTGGCCACCCGTCTGGGCCTGGCCGGGATTCCCAACGCGGCCGAAAGCGTCATGGTGATGCGCGACCTTGCCCTGGCCGAACTGACCGGCGCCCGGCTGCACATCGCCCACGTGAGCTGCGCCGAATCGGTGGAGGCCATCCGCGGCGCCAAGCGACGCGGGGTGCGGGTGACCGCCGAGACCGCACCGCACTATTTCACCCTCACGGACGAAGCCGTGGCCGATTACGACACCCGCGCCAAGATGAACCCGCCCCTGCGCAGCGCGGCGGACCGCCGCGCGGTGCGCCAGGGGTTGGCCGACGGCACGCTGGATGCCATCGCCACGGATCACGCGCCCCACAGCACCCTCGAAAAGGACCTGGAATTCGACCAGGCCGCCAACGGCATCGTGGGCCTGGAAACCGCCCTGCCGCTATCCCTGCAGCTGGTGGCCGACGGGGTGCTGTCCCTGCCCGACCTGGTGGCCCGGATGACCGTCAACCCGGCCAGGATTATGGGCCTGCCCTGCGGTCTGGCGGAAGGCGGGCCGGCCGATTTGACCCTCATCGATCCGGCCCTGGAATGGGTCGTGGACAGCGGGCGTTTTTTCAGTCTGAGCCGCAACACCCCCTTTGACGGCTGGAAGGTCCGGGGCAGGGCGGTAATGACCATGGTGGCCGGAAGAATCGTCCACGAACTGTGACCGCTGATTTTCTTTTTTTGCGCATGGAAAGATGCCTGCCGTGAATCCTGCCGCCCGGATCCTGGTGGTTGAAGACGAAGAGGGGATGCGTGAAATCCTGCAGCTGATGCTCGAGCGCCTGGGCTACGGGGTGCACCTGGCCCCCAACGGCAAGAGCGCCCTGGCACTGCTGGAAACCGAGCGCTTCGACCTGCTGCTCTGCGATATCCGCCTGGGCGACATCACCGGGCTGGAGGTCCTCAGGGTCGCCCGCCAGAAGGATCCCGAAACGGTGGTGATCATGATCTCGGCCTACGCCACCACCGAAACGGCCGTGGAGGCGATGAACCTGGGGGCCTACGATTACGTGCCCAAGCCCTTCAACATGGAAGAGCTGCAGGAGACCATCCGCAAGGCCCTGGATCTCAAGACGCTGGAGGCGGAAAAGCAGCGCCTGGACGACGAGCTGCGCAAGACGGTGCACTTCGGGCGCATCATCGGCAACAGCCCCCAGATGATGCACGTCTACAAGCTGATCCTGCAGGTGGCGGCCACGCGCACCAACATTCTCATCACCGGCGAGAGCGGCACCGGAAAGGAACTGATCGCCAGGGCCATCCACGACCAGAGCGAACGCAGCGATCAGCCCTTCGTGGTGGTCAACTGCGGCGGGATTCCGGAACCGCTGCTGGAAAGCGAATTGTTCGGGCACAAGAAGGGCGCCTTCACCGGGGCCACCCAGGACAAGAAGGGCCTCTTTGCCGTGGCCGATCGGGGCACCCTCTTCCTGGACGAGATCGGAGAAATCAGCCCCCAGATCCAGGTCAAGCTGCTGCGGGCCATCCAGGAGCGGGCCTTCAAACCCCTGGGGGGCAACGAGGATGTCTCCGCTGATATGCGCATCATCGCCGCCACCAACAAGAATCTGGAGGAAGAGGTGATCGCCGGCCGTTTTCGTGAGGATCTGTTCTACCGGCTCAACGTCATCGAGATCCGGCTGCCGGCCCTGCGCGAGCGCAAGGACGATCTGCGCCTGCTGGCGCAGCATTTTCTGGAAAAATACAGCCGTCAGATGGGCAAGCAGATCACCAAGATATCCAGCTATGCCATCGACCTGCTCCAGCGGTACGATTTTCCGGGCAACGTGCGCGAGTTGGAAAACCTCATCGAACGCTCGGTGGCGCTTTCCACCACCAACATCATCCTGCCCGACAGCCTGGCCCTGTCCATGCACAAGCACCGCTGGAAGCGCGGCGAAAAGCGCTCCCTGCAGGATCTTGAAGACCTGGACAAGGGCGTCGAACTGGATGCGATCATCGAAGAGATCGAACAGGCCTACCTGCAAAAAGCCCTGGAGTGCAGCGGCGGCAACAAGAGCCGAGCGGCCGAACTGCTGGGGCTGACCTTTCGCAGTTTCCGCCACCGGCTGGCCAAACACGGGCTGCCTTAGCCGGGGATGCGGTTTTCAGCCGCCATGCGTGCCGTGCGCCTGTCTCGGTGCTGCGCGAAGAACCCGAAATCACATTTAGATTTCGTGCCGCACGGTTGGGTGCTCGGGGGGTACGGGGAATGGGGCTTCTTGGAATTGCTGATGACGGCCTACGCTTTTTCCTTGAAGGTGTCCGTATCGATCCCCGTCTCCTTGATCAGCCGGTGAAGGTACTGGCGCTGGATCCCGGCGGTTTCGGCGGCCCGGCTGATGTTGCCCCCGTGTTCGCGCAGCAGGGCCTCGATGTACTGCTGGTGGAACATCTGCATCATGCGGTCCTTGGCGTCCTTGAAGGGCAGGCGGGCCATGTCCATCTCCAGTTCGGGCATGGCCGTTTCACGTTCGCTGTCCAGAAGCAGATCCTTGACCGTCAGCGTCTTGCCCCGGCAGTAAATCACCCCGCGTTCGATGATGTTTTCCAGCTCGCGCACGTTACCCGGATAATCGCGGGCCATGAGGGCCTGAAGGGCCACCGGCGAGATCTCCTCGATGGGCTTCTGGTTGGCCTGGGCGTACCTGTTTAAGAAATGGTAGGCCAGCAGGGGGATGTCGTCCTTGCGCTCGCGCAGGGGCGGCAGGTCGAAGTGGATCACGTTGAGCCGGTAGTAGAGGTCTTCGCGAAAGGTCCGTTCGCGGATGGCGGTCTTCAGGTTGTGGTTGGTGGCGGCGATAAAGCGGATATCGGCCTTGTGGGTCACCACGCTGCCCACCGGCTTGTACTCGCCCTCCTGGAGCAGGCGCAGCAGTTTGGTCTGCATCAAAGGGGAGAGGTCACCGATTTCGTCCAGAAAGAGCGTACCTCCGTCGGCTTCGGCCACCAGGCCGTTCTTGTCCTTCCAGGCCCCGGTGAACGCCCCGCGCACATGGCCGAAGAGCTCGCTTTCCAGCACGTTTTCCGGAATGGCGGTGCAGTTGACCGTGATCAGCCGCTTGTCGCGCCGCTGGCTGTACTGATGGATGGCGCGGGCCACCAGCTCCTTGCCGGTGCCCGAGGGGCCGGTGATCAGGACCGTCCCCTGGGTGGGGGCCACCTGGCGGATGCGCTCGAAGACCTCCTTCATGATCGGGGTGCCACCGATTAGGCTGGCAAAACTCTCCCGATGGGCCAGCGCCTCGCGCAGGCGCTCGTTTTCCCGGGCCACCTGCTGCCACTGGATCACCTTTTCCACCGTCACCAGGATCCGTTCGCGCCGAAACGGCTTGGTGATGAAATCCTGGGCTCCCTTGCGGGTGGCTTCGACGGCGGTTTCGATGGTGCCGTAGGCGGTCATGAGGATCACCGCCGCCTGGGGATTGTGCTGGCGGATGGCCTCGAGCAGGCGCAGCCCGTCCATCTTGGGCATCTTCAAATCGCTGATCACCAGGTCGAAGGGCTCCGCCTTGAAGCGTTCCAGGGCCTGCAGTGGGTCGGATTCGGTGGTCAGTTCGTGGTCGGTATCCTCGCTGATGATGCGCCGCAGCAGCGCCAGCATGTCCTTTTCGTCGTCCACTGCCAGGATGCGTCCCCCCATCATTCCTCCTTGATGCGAATCGGCAGCTTTACGGTGAAGGTCGTTCCCCGGGGCCGGCCGGGGGTCTCGGTGGTGTGGCTCTGGCACTCGATGGTGCCGCCGTAGCGGCCCACGATGCCATAGCTGACAAAGAGTCCCAGGCCGGTGCCTTCCCCCTCGGGTTTGGTGGTGTAAAAAGGCTCGAAGATGTGGTCCAGATCCTGGGGCTGGATCCCGCAGCCCGTGTCACGCACCCGGGCCGAAGCCCAGCGGCCGCCTTTTTCGAGCCGGGTGGTGACGGTCAAGGTGCCCCCCCCGGAGATGGCCGCCGCGGCGTTGTTGATCAGGTTCAGAAAGACCTGCTGCAGTTGACGATGGTCGCCGCTGACGGTTCCGATGGATTCGTCCAGGCTGGTATGGATCTCGATGCCGTTCATTTCCAGATTGTGACGCACCACCCGCACGATCTCCTCGATACAGCGGTTCAGATGCGCATGGTCCGGGGTGTTGCCGCGGCTGCGGGCGAAGCTGAGGAGGTTTTCCACGATTTCCTTGCAATGGATCCCCTGGCGCTCGATGGTCTTGAGGTCCTCGTACTCCTGCGAGCCGGGCGTCTTGCCCCGCAGCAGCAGGTCGCAGAACCCGAGCATCACCCCCAGGGGGTTGTTGATTTCGTGGGCGAAGCCGGCGGCCAGGGTGCCGATGGAGGCCAGTTTTTCCGTGTTGATCAGGTGCTGCTGCAGCTGCTTGTTCTCGGTCACGTCCCGGGCGATGCACAGCACGGCCTGAACCGATCCGGAATCGGCGCGCACCGGCATGAAATTGGCCCCCAGCCAGATGGTGCCGGCGCCCGTCTGGACTTCAAATTCGTCGCGGATGCTGCGTCCCTGCCGGAACACCTGGGCGATGTGCTCGCGCTGGCGGTCGGCCACGGCCGGGCTGAAAAGCGCATCCAGGGGCCGACCGCAGAGGTCATCCGGCTTCTGGCCGAAGAATTTGGCCGTGAAGCTGTTCACCGACAGGAAGCGGGCCTCGCTGTCGACGGTGTAGATGAAGTCTTCGGCGCTTTCCACCAGGCTGCGGTAATCTTCCTCGCTGCGCCGCAGTGCCCGGGTGCGGCTTTCCACCAGCCGTTCGAGACGCCGGGACCAGCGCATCTCCAGGGCCACGATGGCCACCCCGGCCGCCAGGAGGATGAAAAGCCCCAGGGCCTGCAGGGACCAGAGCAGAAAGTGGCTGCGGCGCACGGCGGCCTCGATTTCACTTTCTGGGGCCACCACGGCCACCGACCAGTGCTGGGGAGGCGATGCGGACACCGTGATGGGCGAAAAGGCGATGAGCTTGATCAACTCGCCGGTCAGTCCCCGGTGCCAGGCCGAATCGTAGATGCCGGTTCCCTCTTCACCGCGCAGCATCTGGTTTTCCTGGATTTCGTTGATCCGCTGGAAAGAGAAGCCGGGGTACTTTTCCGATCGGGCCTTGAAGGCGCTGCGGCCGATGTAGGAGGCGTCCGGGTGGTAGAGAAAGCGTCCCTGGCCGTCGATGACCCAGGCGTACCCGGTCTCGCCCGAGCGGATGTGCTTGATGAAGGGGGCCAGGAACCAGGAGACGTTGACGTGGAAAAAGATCTGTAGTCCGGTCTGATCCGCCAGGGGCGCGCCCAGGATCAGGTAGATCTCGGCGCCGTCCAGCGCCGGGGGGCTGACCCAGGTGCGCTCCTGGGCGAAGGCCTGGTTCAGGACCCTGTGGTCGGGCGGTTCGACGCGGGTTTCGGCCTCCGCCCACCGGCGGTAGGGCAGATAGACGTAACCGCGCTCGTTTTCCAGATCGACGATTTCGATGCGCCGCACGCCGCTTTCGATGACCCGGCTGAAGGACATCTGGATCGGGATCTGCATGGCCTCCGGCGAAAAGGAATGCCGGCCGGCTTCACGGGCCAGCAACTGGATTTCGCGTTTGAGGAAATTGAGCTCCCGTTCGATGAGGCCCTTGACGCTGCGGGCGATGACGAGCTGTTCGGCGTTGAACTGATCCTTGACGATCCGGCGCACCTCCTCTCCGGACCATCCGCTCAGGGATGCACCGATGGACAGCAGCACGACCAGGATTCCGGTCACCGCCAGAATGATCTGTTTTTCCACAACCGGCCGCTTGGTGAACTCTGTCATGGCGGTGCCGATCCCCCCTGCAAAGCCCGCTGTCTCCGCCCATCGCAGGCAAAGGATGTGCCAGCGCCGAAGATGCGCCTGAGGCGCCGGCCTCGGACGGTGCCGCGGGCCGTGGATGGGGCACCGCGGGCCGCCGTTTCCCATGAAGGGGGCGGCGGCATCGCGGTGCCCAGCCGTGCCGGCGGTGTCAGGATTTTTGGCGCGGTGGAAAAATCGACCGGTCATGCCTTTCGGCGTCCGTTTTCAGGCGGTATCCGGTCGGAGGTCGAGCGCCGGTGCGATCTGGCGGCGGTAAAGAGCCTCTTGTTCATCGAGAATCTCACCCAGGACGGCCATGTCGGTCATGGGATTCATCAGCACGCAGCGCAGGGCCACGACGGGCTCCGCGGCCGGGCCGGGGGGGCGGAGGCTGGTGCGCGACACGAAGCTTTTGCCCGCCTCGCGCTGCAGGCGCTGGAGACTTACATTGATGCGGTTCAGCAGCCGGTCGCGCGCTTCGGGGGACAGGGCCGGCAGTTGCGCCAGGCCCCGGGGCCGCAGCCGATAGAGCAGGATGTTGAGCTCCGGGTCGCTGAGCAGCTCGAAATCCGGCCGCCGGCGGATCTCCTCGGCAAAGGCCCGGGCGGTCTCGATGCCATGGTCGATGAGCAGGGCGTAGCCGCGGCTGCCCATGATCTTCAGGGCGCTGTGCAGGATCAGGGAGGACGCCTCGCGGCTGCCGCACAGGGAGCGGATCCCCAGGTCCACCGAACCGGGGCGGTTGACGTAGCGGGCATGGTAGGCCACGGCGTCCATGGCTCGCGGATCGCGAAAGTAGACCATCCCGCAGCTCATGGGCATGTAAAACTGCTTGTGACCGTCGATGGTGACCGAATCGGCCCCTTCGATGCCCGCCAGCAGATGGCGATAGGTGGGCGACATGAGGGTGGGGCCGCCCCAGGCGGCGTCCACGTGGAAATGGATCCGGTGTTCGGCGCAGATCTCGCCCAGACGGGGCAAAGGATCGATGCCGCCGGTCTCGGTGCTGCCGGCCACCCCCACCAGGGCCATGACCCGGGTGGGGCCTTTCTCGGCCTGCAGATCCCGCAAGACGGCGTTCAGGGCTCTGAGATCCACGCGGTGGCGATGGTCCACGGCCAGGGCGATGACGTTGGCATGGCCGATACCCAGAACCCCGGCGGCCTTGCGCAGGCTGTGGTGAGCCAGAGCGGAAGCCAGCACCACGACACGCCGGAGTCCATGGGCGGCCAGGGCGGCGGAGAGCCCCTCGGATTCGACTCCCGAAAACCCGGGCAGGGGGCCCAGGAGCCGGTTGCGCGCCACCCACAGAGCAGTAAGATTGGCCAGGGTACCGTCCTCCACGAAGGTGCCCAGGGCCGTTTCCGGATTTTGCACATGGCCGGCGTAAAAATCGTCGCCGCGGCGGAAAATGAGGCGGTGGATCTTGGCCAGGACCTGTTTTTCCAGCACGGATACGACTTTGGAGGTTTCCACCTTGACCACGTTCTGGTTCAGGGCAGCCACGATGGTTTTCAGGTGCACCATGAAAAAGGGGATCGCGGCGGTCATGTGACCCACGAAATAGGGCGAGGCCACGTTGACCGCATGGGGTGCGATTTCTTCGATCAGTTCCGTGATGATTTCGGCCAGCTTCTTTTCCGGATGTTCGGCGATGGCCACATTGGTGAAGCGTGCGGACAGATCCCTCAGGGACGCCTCCCGGGTGATGCCCACATGGGATTGGAGAAAGTCCTGCAGGCCGAAAAGGATCGGCTCCATATACTTGAACAGGGCGCCGCGGGCGGCTTCGCTTTCCGGCTTGAGAAAGGTGCGCTGGAGCGTCGACCAGTCGGCCACCAGGGGTCGGGACAGATGATTGTGGGTCGTCATGGCCTGCTTTCCCGATGGCGTGAAGATCCAGGGCCGGGCGCCGGTGACGGCGCTGTGCGCCCGCAAGGTCCACCCTCCCGCGGCACAGGCCGATCAGGGCGGTGGCGGGGGCGGCGGCAGCACTCGTATCACAGTACGGTTTTTTTTGGGAGCTTTTCGCGCCCTGCGCGCCGACTCCCACTGTTTGCCGCTTGCAAAAGCCCGATGACGTGGTATAGTCGAGCACCATTCTAAAAACGAACAATGTTTATCAAAAAGGGGGCGTCAAATGTATGCGGATCTCAGCGGCAAGACGGCTCTGATCACCGGGGCCGGCAAGAGGACCGGCATCGGATATGGCATCGCCGACGCCCTGGCCGGCTGCGGGGCCAACCTGATCCTGGCGGATCTGGGCCCGGAAGGGGGTCGAGGTGGGCAGCACGGTGCGGCAGCCCCGGTAGCACTCGAACAGATCGCCGCCGAACTGGCCCGGGACCATGGGGTGCGGACCCTGCCCGTGGCCGTGGATGTCACCGACCCCGAGGCCATCTCTGCCATGGTGGCGCAAATCGCCTCTGTTTTCGAACAGGTCCATGTCCTGTGCAACAACGCCGGGGCCTCCTTCGGCGTGCCCAACACCTTCTACAGCTACGACGAAACAGACTGGATGCGCACCATCGACGTCAACCTGCACAGCGTGTTTCGCGTCACCCGGGCGCTGCTGCCCCTGATGCGCGGCAGCCGCGGGAGCATCGTGAACACCGCCTCGCGGGCCGGAAAAGTGCCGCCCCTGTTCAACGGGGCCTACGCGGTGGCCAAGGCGGGGGTCATCATGCTCACCAAGGTGATGGCCCTGGAACTGGCCGGCGAGGGGCTGCGGGTCAACGCGGTCTGCCCGGGCCAGATCATGACCGATTTAGAACGCTGGCGCTTCGGGCTGGAGGCCCAGTTTTTCAACTCGACCCCGGCCGAACGCGAAGCCGAAATGTGCAAGACCATTCCGCTGGGCCGGATCGGCGATGCGGCCGAGGTCGGGCGGCTGGTGGCTTTTCTGGCCTCGGATGCCTCTTCCTACATGACCGGGCAGGCCGTCAACATCACCGGCGGGCAGTTAATGGAGCTATAGAACCGCATGGGGCCGCGGATTCAGCCGGCCCCTCAAGATCCGTCCAAAGGTTTCGGCCAAACGCCCATCTGCCTGGTGTGGATGCCGGCTTGGGCGGAAAGTATCCATTTTCGTTTTTATTCAGCGAGGAGGCAAAATCATGGGAATCGTCACCGGCGGTCAACTCGCCGCCCAGGCGCTCACGGCCCGCGGGGTCGAGAAGATCTTCACCCTCAGCGGCGGACACATCACCCCCATTTACCAGTACCTGGAAAACACGTCCGTTCGCCTGGTGGACACCCGCCACGAACAGGCGGCCCTTTTCATGGCCGAAGCCTGGGGCAAGATGACCCGCAGGGCTGCGGTGGCCATGGTCACGGCCGGTCCCGGCTTTACCAACGCCTTGACCGGAGTGGCCAGCGCCTTCCAGTCCAACACCCCCGTGGTGCTCATCTGCGGCGCGGTGGGGCTCGAAACGCGCGAAAAGCTCGACCTCCAGGACATGAGCCAGGAACCGGTGATCCGGCCGATGGTCAAAAAGACCCTGGTATGCCTGAAGCCCGAACGGGTGCCGGAGTTTGTGGAGATGGCCTTTCGCCATGCCGAGAGCGGCCGTCCGGGACCGGTCTATCTGGAAATCCCGGTGGATGTGCTCAACGCCAAGGTGGACGAGGGCGGCGTACACAGGGCCGCCACCGAGGTGGTGTCGCGGCCGGTGGACCGGCAAGGGGTCGACCGGCTCGTCGAGATGCTCGGCCGGGCGCAGAAGCCCTTGATCATCGGCGGCACCGGGATCTGGCAGGCCGAGGCCGGCGCGAGTCTGGAGCGTTTTATCGAAGCGGCCGGTATTCCGTTGTTCACCTCGCTGTCCGGGCGCGGCGTGGTGTCCGACCATCACCCGCTCTGCTTCGAGGGCGCTCTGGCGATCCGTCCCGGAGGGGCCTTTGCCGCCTACCTGGAGACCGATCTGGTGATCTTGCTCGGCACCCGGGTGGGACTCTACTACATGTTCGGCCAGATCTTCCATCCCCGGGCGTCCATCGTCCAGGTGGATATCTGCGCCGAGGAGCTGGGCCGCAACCGCAGGGTCGACCTGCCCATCGTTAGCGATGCCGGAGCCTTCATGGATGAACTCAACCGGCGCCTGGAGGCCGCGGGTAGCGCGGCGGCGCTGCGCGAGCGGTTCGCCCCCTGGGTCGAAACCCTGAAAAAGGCCCATGCCGACGGCAAAGCCACGGCTGAAAAAGACTGGTCAAAGGATTCGGCGCCGATTCACCCCTTGCGCCTGGCCCGGGAGATCGACCGGTTTATGGATCGAGAGGACGATGTGGTGGTCGCCGACGGCGGCGACACGACCACCTGGATGGGAATGACGCGCACCTGCAAACGATCCGGGCACTATCTCGACTATGGCATCTTCGGCTCCCTGGGCGTTGGCTTGCCCTATGCCCTGGCCGCCCAACTGCGCTATCCCGACAGCCGGGTGGTGCTGGTCACCGGGGACGGATCGGTGGGGTTCAATTTCATGGAATTCGAAAATGCCCTGCGCAAACGGCTGCCCATCGTCGTGGTGATCTGCAACGACCTGGGCTGGGGCATGATCCGCCACAGTCAAGAGATCCGCCTCGGGCATGCCATCGCGGACGGGACCTGGATCGGACGGGTCGACTATCACAAGATGGTCGAGGCCCTGGGCGGGTTCGGGACTCTGGTGGAAGCGCCTGAACAGATTCGCCCGGCTCTGGAGGCGGCCTTCGCTTCCGGTAAAACCGCCTGCATCAACGTGATGACCGACACGACCACGGTCAGCCCGGGCAGCATCGCCCTTGCCAATGTGGGGGCTTACAAGGCGGGATGAGTTCGTTGCGACGGATCGGAGGCCTGTTTTTTCAGGAGCGCTGAGCGCCGGAGGACCCTTCCATGGACATGGCGACCATCGATCAGGTACATCTCAACTTCAATCCCCAGGGTCTGATGGTGATCAACGCCGCCATCGGGCTGATGATGCTCGGTGTCGCCCTGGATCTGAAACTCGACGATTTCAAACGAATCGTCAAAAGCCCCAAGGCCCCCGGCATCGGGATGGCGGCCCAGTTCATCCTCCTGCCGGCCTTCACGTTTCTGCTTACCTTGATCATCAGGCCACACCCGAGCATGGCGCTGGGGATGATTCTGGTGGCGGCCTGCCCCGGCGGCAACCTCTCCAACATCATCACCTATCTGGCCAGGGGCAACTGCGCCGTGTCGATCACCATGACGGCGCTTTCCACGGCCGCGGCCATCTTCATGACCCCCTTGAACCTCTCGATCTGGGGCGGGCTGAATCCGGACACGGCCGCCATCCTGCGCCAGGTGCGCCTCAGCCCGATGGACGTGTTCACCACGGTTTTCATCATCCTGGGCATCCCGCTGCTCGTCGGGCTCTTTCTCGGCCGGCGGTTTCCGGGCCTGGCCGACCGGGTCCGGAAGCCCTTCAAGATCTTTTCGCTGGGCTTTTTCATCCTCATCGTCCTGGGCGCCCTGGGCGCCAATTGGTCCAATTTCCTGAGCTATGTGGGGCTTGTGGTGTTGGCGGTCTTTCTGCACAACCTGTTGGCCCTCAACATCGGCTATTGGACTGCCCGTCTGGCGCGGCTGCCCATCCGCGACTGCCGGGCGGTTTGCATTGAGGTGGGGATCCAGAACTCGGCGCTGGGCCTGGTGCTGGTGTTCAATTTTTTCGACGGCCTGGGGGGAATGGCGATCCTGGTGGCCTGGTGGGGGATCTGGCACATCATCGCCGGCCTTAGCGCCGCCTTGCTCTTTTCACGCCAGTCGCTGCCGGCCCTGGAGGCCGGGGGCCTCGATCCGGTCCAGCCGGGAGCTTGAAGAGGAGGGCCGGTGGGCACAGCCGAACGCAGGACACGCGAGCGCCAGGCACGGCGCCAGCAGATTTTGGATGTGGCGCGCCGCCTGCTCCTGGAAAAGGGGCTGCGGGCCGCCTCGATCAACCAGATCGCCCGGGCCGCCGAACTGGGAGTGGGAACGATCTATTTTTACTACCGCAGCAAGGAGGAGATCTTCGCCGAACTGCAGCAGGAAGGGCTGGATCTGCTTGCCGAGCGGATTCACCAGGCCCAGGCGGCCGTCGCCGAGCCGGCCGACAAGCTGCGCCGGGCGGCTGCCGCCATGCTGGCCTTCAGCCGGGAAAATCGTGACTACTTTGATGTGATTAACTGTTTTCTGACCAATCCCCAGATCCTCTTCGAAACCTCTCTCAAGGGTGAAATCGACCGCCACGGCACGCGCATCATCGGGCAGATTTCAGACCTGGTCCGCAGCGGACAGATTCAGGGCGCCTTCGATGGCCGCATCGATGCGCGCCGTTTTGCCGTTCTCTTTGCGGCCGCCGTCCACGGGCTGATCCAGTATCGCAAACTGGAGGGGACCGTGCTCCAAGGCCTGGCCTTCGACGCGGTTTTCGCCGGCGCCGTCGACCACTTGGTGGCCAGTCTCACCTTCCCACCGAGGGACTGAAACGGGACCGCCGATGCGGGCATCTACCTGGACAGACGGCGAATGGTCACATGGCGACGGTTGGGGGCAAACCAGGCGTAGCGGCCCGGGAGAATGCCCTCCACCCCGCTGATGAAGGCTTCGATCAGCGCCGGTGCCTTGTCGGCCAGGTCGAAGACCAGACTGCGGCCGATGGCCCGCTGCCGGTAATGGTCAATGCGGTGCCCGGATCGGTTGACCAGGGAGAGATAGGCTGCCAGGTTGGCGTCCCGGAACCCGCGCAGGAGGGCCTCCACGCGATCTCTTTCCACCGGATCGGGGGCATCGCCGCCCCCTGCTTCTGGCGTTTTGGGCATCAGGGCCATACTGACGGTTTCGCTTCGCCGCTCGAGGCTGCGGCATTCGTGCTGGACCCACTCGAGGCGGGTCACGGGCAGGGACTTGGCCGCCGCGACCAAATCGGCGGTCATGCGGTCGCACAGGGTACGCAGGCGGCGCAGGCTGTCGAGGTCCAGGGGTCGCTCGTCGGGCAGCGCGCCGAGGGAGGTCTTGGGCCAGCGGCTGCCCGGCGCTTCGGGAGGAAGGTCTCTGAGGGCCTGGCGGATGTGTTGCTTGAGATTGGCCAGGCTTGGGCTGAACCCCTGGTACACCAGGATCGGGACCCCGTGCCAGCCGATCATGAAGGCTCGCGGGATCAGGGTGGTGGCCGGATGCCGGGCCACGATGCCGGTGATGGTTGTCCGCATGATCTGTCCTGAAAAGGCCCTTGTTCGCCTGCCGGTCAGTCTGTCTGGATCGCCATTCCCTTCAGATACTCTCCTTCGGGAAAATGCAGGGCCACCGGGTGGTCCGGGGCCTGGCCCAGATGATGAAGAATGCAGGCGCTGCGTTCGGCATCCAGGGCCGCATCGCAGACGATTTTCTGAAAAAGCGGCCGCTCGATGTGGCCGGAGCAGGAAAAGGTGAAGAGCCGGCCTCCGGGCCGCAGCAGCTTGAACGCCAGCAGGTTGATGTCCTTGTAGCCCCGGGCGGCCCGGGAAACCTGGCTGCTGGAGGCGGCGAATTTGGGCGGATCGAGGACGATCAGGTCGAAACGGCGATCCTCGTCGCGAAAGCGTCGCAGTTGATGGAAGACATCGGCCTGGACAAGGGTGACGCGCCCAGGGTCCAGGCCGTTCAAGCGGGTGTGCCGGTCGGCCATGGCCAGGGCGTCAGGGGCCGAATCGAGCTGGATCACATGGCGTGCCCCCCCGCTGAGGGCCCAGACGCCGAAGGCCCCGCTGTAGCTGAAGGCGTTGAGCACTTCGGCGCCGGCGGCATAGGCCGCCACAAGGCGTCGATTGTCACGCTGGTCAAGGTAAAAACCGGTTTTGTGCCCCCGATGGACATCCACTTCGAAGCGCAGCGGTCCTTCACGGATGAGGATCGGCTGGGGCGGTGCGACCCCCCAGAGGAGGCCGGTGGCCGGTGCCAGTCCTTCCTTGCCGCGTACCTCGGGGTCTGAGCGCTCGAAGATGCCCTTCAGGGGCAGCGTCCGGCGCAGGGCGTCCACCACCGCCGGCTTCCAGGCCTCCACGCCCGCGGCCAGAAACTGGCACACGGCGAAGTCGGCGTAGCGGTCTACAATGAGGCCCGGCAAGTCGTCGGATTCGGCGTTCACCAGACGGCAGGCATCAGTCTGGTCCTCCAGGGACAGCCCCTGCCGGCGGGCCGCGGCCCGGGCGATGCGCCGCTGGAAGAAGGGTTCGTCGATGGGGTGCTGTGTGTCGGTGCTCCAGAGCCGCACGCGGATCTGGGAGGCGGGCGAATAGGCGCCCCATCCGAGCGGCTTGCCGTCGGCGCTCAGGACGGCCACGGTGTCTCCGGGCCCCGGCTGGCCCATGACACGGGCGATGGCGCCGGAAAAAACCCACGGATGGCCCCGGCGCAGGGAAAGGTCGCGGCGGGTTTTCAAAATCACGGCATGCATGGCCTACAGCATGGTCCAAGCCGCGCCGTTCGTCAAGACGGCGGTTCTCCCACCCGATAGACCCAGATGGTCGGTATGGGACGGTGGCCGTCGCGGCAGATGCGCTGGACCGGCCGCCATCCGGGAATTTCGAATCGCAGCGAGACGATGCGGGTGCCGGGGCCGAGCCGCGCGAAGCGGGGGGCCAGGCGCTTCATCTGAGCGGGAAGCAGGTAGCAGAACACCACGTCGGCGTCGCTGAAATCGGTCCGGAAGAAGCTGCCGCGCAGGATGGTCACTTCGGCCTGGGCCACGCGCGCCTTGATCCGGGAGATCCAGCAGAAAAAGGGGGAGATCTCGATGCCCACCGCCACGGCGCCGTGCTCCTTGTGGGCATCGATGAGCAGCCGCCCGTCCCCGCTGCCCAGATCGTAAACCTTTTCTCCAGGCCGAATGGCGGCCGCTTCCAGCATTCGCTGCAATACGTGCAGAGGGGTGGCCCCGTAGGGCGCGCCGCCGATGAAGAGGCTGGCCAGGGACATGACCAGCACCGAAGCGCCGGCGACGAAGACCAGGATGATCAGGATCAGGGCGAATTGGACGAGCAGCTCGGACATGGGGCGGGACCTGAATCCGCAGGAAACGCCGGACGGCTGTGCCACAGATTCAGAAGGGCCTGGGCTCCGGCGGTGGATAGCCAGTAGGTGATCTGTCCGCTGCATCCCGGATGGAAGTCTTCCGCATTGAGCGACAAGGCCAGAGTGCCGTCCGTGGGATGGGTCATCTTGAGCTTTTCAACCCTGGGGTCTTTCAGGTCCAGGGCCAAAAGCGGCCGCGCGGCGGAGAAAAGCAACAGGCGCCTTCGGGTCAAGGCCACGGTGCCGGTGAGGCTGCGCCGGTGCTGGGCGATGTAACGGTTCGCTTCACGATACCGGCGCCATCCGATGGTCAGTGGAATCCCCTCGTCGAGGTACTGCAACCCCTCTTTTTGCAGCTCGAGGCGTTCGGATCGCGGCAGGCCGCCCAGGCGAAAGAGGCGGTACATCAACGTCTTGATCATCTTGGCTCCGTTTGCGGGAAGCGTCAGCAGGGTTCGGTGCCGGTGTCCTTGATATCCTTGATCCCCTCGTGCTGCAGGAGCCAGGCCTTGCGCCACAGGCCGCTGGCGTAGCCGGTCAGGCGGCCGTCGGCGCCGATCACCCGGTGGCAGGGGACGACGATGGCGATGGGGTTGCGGCCGTTGGCCGCGCCCACGGCCCGCACGGCGCGGGGATGCCCGATGTCCTGGGCGATGTCCCGATAGGACACGGTGCAGCCGTAGGGAATCTGTATCAACTGGTGCCAGACGGCCAGTTGAAAATCCGTTCCATCTAAGCCCAGAGGAATCTCGAAGCGGCTGCGGGAACCGCGAAAGTAGGCCCCGATCTGGCCGGCCGCTTCGTCCGCGATGGGGTTGCTGTCGCCGAGATGGCGCGGGTGATCGACGAAGTCGATGGATTTCAAGGCCCGGTCATCGGCGCAGATTTCCACCAATCCGATGGGAGAGGCGATGTACTTGTAGTGGCAGGTCAAGGGCGGTTCCTCCTGACGAGATTCAAGCGGCGCGGTCGGTCAAAAAGGCCTTCACCCGCGCCACGGCGTTGACAAAGAGGCGGGACCCGGCCATGGCCACGGTCAGATCCCCGGACATTCCGCAGCGAACAGCAAACACCGATCCGATGACCCGGGACGGCTCGCCGCCGCGGGTGCCTTCGTTGATGGCCGTCCGGTAGCTCTCAAAGCGGTTCTTGAGCAGGTCGAAATAATCGATTTCCTGGCCGATGAGCTGTCCGGCCGAGTGGGACAGTTCGGCGGCCAATCGCCGTATCGATTCCCAGTAGGCCGTCTGAAGACGGGTTCGGGCCGGGGTGTCGGCCATGAGGTAGGCCAGGCTCCAGCCCACCGCGATGATCTTGAGAGCCTGAAGTTCGTAGGCCACCGTATGCCCCACGGCCGACGCGACGGCGGCCGGCAGATGGTCGACGGACCAGCAGATGTCTTCCCGCTCGATGGCCAGTGCCACGAGTTGTTCTGCCTGGCGCAAGGCCTGCCTCTGGGGTGTGTGCGGTTGATCCGAAGCCTGCGTCATCGGTCGATTCGCTGCCGGTTCCCAGGATGCCCGGCGAAACCGAAGGGGTACCTTCCCGCCGCGGCGAAGTGGTCCACATTAGCATAAGTGCTTCTTTCCACCAAGGGGTTTGCCGCCGCCGGAAGGATTCATTCGCCGATCCGTCCTGTCTCTTGATTGTTTCATTGGGTTGTCACCCGCCGGTTTCCACGGCCGGCCGGCCTCGGGCGCCCCAGGGTGCCTGAAGAGCCGAAAACAACGGCCCGCCAAACGGTTGAGGCCGCCTTTCCTCCCTTGCGTGCAATGGTATGCAAGTTGCTTTGACAGGATTCCAGCACGGCTTCACAGGCCGCTCCCGTCGCCACCAGGGTGAACACCTTAATCGATACCCCAGACAAAGGAGAACCCCGATGATTGATCTAGGCATGTTCGGACACATCGAGTTTACCTGGCATTTCTTCATGGCGGTGCTCAGCATCACGCTCATCGATCTGGTCCTGGCCGGGGACAATGCCGTGGTGATCGCCATGGCGGTCAAAAACCTTCCCGACCGTCAGCGCAAGTGGGGCATTGCCCTGGGTGCGGGCGGGGCCGTGGTGATCCGGGTCATCGCCACTTTTATGGTGGCCCAGCTGCTGGCCATGAAATACGTCAAACTGGTGGGCGGGGCGGTGATCATCTGGATCGCGGTGAAACTACTCACAGAGGGGGCCGAAGAGGATGTGCACGGCAAGGAGGCCGGCAGCATGTGGCAGGCCCTGTGGATCATTATCGTGGCCGACATGAGCATGGGGATCGACAACATGCTCGGGGTGGGCGCGGCCAGCCACGGGAACATGTTTCTGCTCATCTTCGGACTGGGGCTCTCCATTCCTTTCGTGGTTTTCATGAGCAGCCTGCTGTCCAAGCTGATGGACCGCTACCCGATCATCCTGTGGCTCGGGGCCGCCATTCTGGGCAAGGTGGGCGGCGAGATGATGATCACCGACGAGTGGGTCAAGGCGCTGCTCCAGCCTTCCAAATGGATGGTGTACGGAACGGAAATCGCCTTTGTGATCTTCGTCTGCGGATTTTCCAAGATGATCCTGGCGCGGCGCAAAGAGGCGGCCGCCAAGGCCGCCCCGGCCCACATGGCCGCAGAGAACGGGTGAGCACGCAAACCGCCGGAGGCCTGGGGACGGATTCCCTGAAGGCGGCTGCCCCCCCTGGAAGGAACCGCTCCAGGCCTCTGGAGGTCACCACGGCGGCAGATGCCGTTTCTCGATTGCCGCAGCGCTGCCCCGGCGGGCGCCAATCCCTTGGAAAAGCGGGTCGCAAGCCTCCCCGAGGAGGCGGCGGCCCGCCGTCTTTTTGAGCCGCGGCCGCACTTCCAGAGCCTGCATGGGGGAGGCGATCGTTTGGTCTATAGATGCAGGGGCCGCATCTCAGCCAGAGATACGGTGGGCGTCCTCGAAGGCCAGGATCGTTTGAAGACGGACCTTGTCCAGGCCGGGAACCGCCACCACCGGCTGGAGCCAGGGTGGAGCGTTCTGAGGCTCCCGGGGGGCCACTCTCAGGATCCCCAGGAGGGTGTAATCATGGCGGGCTTCGGCCAGCAGGGGGGGCATGCGCGAATCGCACCGGAGGTTGTTGAGAAACAGATCCATGGGGTTGCGGCGGGTCCACAGGGGGTGAAACACCAGACGCCCCAGGGCTCGGGGAAACCCCTCGAGACGCCAGTGGGCCATGCGGCGGTTGTTGAGGACCGCCACGGCCGAAAAGGTCAGCTCGCCCCGGGCCGTCGGGAAGCGCCGCCGGTTGTAGGCCAGATAACGCAGGTTCTCGGTTTCTTCGGGCATCCCGCTGAGAATCAGGATCTCCTTGAGCGGCTCGCAAGGCGACGGCAGGACGCGGCCGAGGGCGGCGAGCAGGTCGTCGAGGAAATCGCGAGACATATCCGCTTCCGGGGGTGTTGAAAATTCGTCCGAAGATTCGCCAGTTAGTGAACGAGGTTTTATACAACAGGGCGTCGGACTTTACAACCCCTGATTCCAGCGGCGCGCCGGGATCAAGGATCCGCGGCGCGGCGACGCTGGAGACCGATCATGTAGAAGCCATCCAGGGGATTCTTTCCCGGGTCGGTGAGAACGGCACCGCCAGCGCGGATCAGCGGCCCGGCGCAGGCCGCAAAGACATCCGCCGGTGGTGCGATGCCGTAATCGGCGCGCCGCTGCAAGAAGGCGCGGATAACATCGCAAGTCTCCTCGGGCTCCAGGCTGCAGACGGCATAGACCAGGAGCCCGTCGGGCTTGAGCAAATCCGCCAGATGGCCCAGCAGGGTCTGCTGGCGCCGGGCACAGCGGGTCAGGTCCGCCGCCCGACGGCGCCAGCGGCCATCCGGATTTCGCCCCAGAACGCCCAGCCCGGAGCAGGGCGCATCCAGCAGGATGCGGTCGAAGACCGGAAGGCCGTCCAATGGCGGGGCATTCTGCCAGTCCACCGTCCGGGTGTGGATCCCCTGCGCCCCGAGGCGGCGCATTTCCAGCGCCAGGGCCGCCAGGCGGTCCGGCGCCTGATCGGTGGCCAGGATTTCGGCCTGATTGGCCCCCAGGGCGGCCAGGTGGCCGGTTTTGCCCCCCAGGCCGGCGCAGGCATCCAAAATCCGTTGACCGGGTTTCGGCGCCAGCAAGAGGCCCACCAGCTGAGCAGCTTCATCCTGGACCTGAAAATAGCCTCGGGAAAATCCGGGAAGGTTGTCTACATTTCCCTGAAACCCTTCGATGACGATCCCATCCGGCGCCAAAGGCGTGGGACGGCCCTGGAGTCCTTCGGTGCGCCAAAGGTTCAGAAGCGCCTCGCGATCGGTTTTCAGGGTGTTGGCCCGCACCGCCAGGAGGGGAAGGCGGTTGGCCGCCGTGCAGCGGGCGCGGGCGGCGGCCAGGCCGTCGCGGTCGATCCAGCGGGCCACGATCCAGTCCGGAAAAGAGAGCCCTACGCCCAGGGCCTTGACCGGGTCCGCGTCAAGGTCGGGCAGAGGCACCTGCAGACCGCGCCGCAGGGCGCTGCGCAGCAGGGCGTTGACGAAGGACGCGGCTCTTGGCACCCGGGTCTTGGTCATGGCCACGGCCGTGTGCACGGCGGCCGATGGGGGCACGCGGGTCAAGAAGAGGAGCTGAAACAGGGCCAGACGCAGGATCTGGCGCACGGTCGCCTCAATCCGGTCGAAGGGGCGCGAAGCGAAATGGGCCGCCACCCAATCCAGGCGGCGGCGCCAGCGCTGGACCCCGTAAACCAGGGCGAAGACCAGGGCCCGATCGCGGCGCGCAAGGTCGGGGCGGGCGCCAAGGGCGGTCTGGACGATGCGGTCCAGGTTGGACCGGCCCTTTTCCGTCTCTTCGAGAATCTGCAGGGCGAGATCGCGGGCATCCGCGGGTGCTGCCGGGGCGGCCATCAGCCGAGACAGGTGCCGAGGGGCACGGGCGTGCCGCGCAGGAACTGGGCGGCGGTGAGCGGCTTGCCGGCGGCGGCCTGGATCCGATCCACCACCAGCACCCCCTTGCCGGTCATGACCCACAGTTCGTCGGCGAAACCCGGCACAACGGTTCCGGGAGCTGCGGGCGCATCGCTTTCCACTGCGCGGGCGGCCAGAATTTTCCAGCGTGCCTGGCCGCAGAAGGTAAAAGCCCCGGGCCAGGGCGTCAGGCCGCGCACCAGGGCGTCGATCTCCAGTGCCGGAAGGCGCCAGTCGATACGGCCGTGGGAGCGGGTCAACAGGGGGGCATAGGTGGCCCGCTCAGGATCCTGGGGGCTGGGAATCAGCTTTCCGGCGACCAGCCGGGACACGGTTTCCACCAGCAGATCGGCGCCCATGAGCGCCAGGCGGTCATGAAGGGATCGGGCGGTTTCGTCCGGCGCCAGCTCGGTTTCGGCCGCCAGGAGGATATCCCCGGTATCCAGCCCGGCGTCCATCACCATGGCGGTCACCCCGGTTCGCCTTTCGCGGCGGATGATGGCCCACTGGATGGGGGCCGGCCCGCGATAGGCCGGCAGCAGGGAGGCGTGCACGTTCAGCGCGCCAAGGCGCGGCAGGTCCAGCACCGCCGGCGGCAGGATCTGCCCGTAGGCCACGACGACAAAGAGGTCGGCGCCGAAGGCGCGCAGCGCCTCCGCAGTGTCTGGATCCCGCAGGCGTGCGGGCTGAAACAGCGGCAGATGCAGCGCCTCTGCCGCCACCTTGACCGGCGTCGGGCCGGATCGGCGGCCTCGGCCCCGGGGGCGGTCCGGCTGGGTGACCACCGCCCGGATGCGGTGCCCGGCCGCCACCAGGGCTTCCAGTCCGGGCACGGCGAACTGGGGCGTGCCCATGTAGACGATGTCCAGGGTCCCGTTTTTCATGTGGCCTGCTTGAGTTGCTTGCGCACCCGACGCTTGTAGATCTCGCGCTTCAGGCGGCTGATGCGGTCGATGAACAGCACCCCGTTGAGGTGGTCGATCTCGTGCTGCAGAACGATGGCCGCAAAACCTTCGGCGTCGATCTCCACGGCTCTGCCTTCGCGGTTGAGCCCCGTGACCCGAACCTTGAAAAAACGCTCCACATCGGCACGAAAATCCGGCACGCTCAGACACCCTTCGTTTTCCGAAAGCTGGCTGCCTTCCGTGGAAACGATTTCAGGGTTTATCAGGGCATCGGGGCGCCGAGGACCCTCGGCCGGCGAAACGTCGAAGACGACCATGCGCCGGTCCAGTCCGATCTGGGTGGCGGCCAGACCCACTCCCGGTTCGGCGTACATGGTTTCGATCATGTCTTCAATGTCGCGCTGGATCGATTCGTCCAGGGTGTGCACAGGGCCCACCGTGCGCCGCAGAAACGGATCCGGATAGGTGAGGATGTCACGAATCGTCATGGGGTCGTCTTCTCCGCCTGCCGATGTTCGGCTTGAGCCGGTCCAGCGTCCCGTTCGGGATCCAGGGTGCCGTCCGAAGAGGTTGCCGGCTCTTTACTTTAAGACCTGAACACCGATTTTCAATCCAAAGATCGTCAAACGGTCCGGGAAATCCTGGCAAGGGTGCCCGGGCGCACCCCGCCGATGAGCATCGATACCCATCCGATGAGGATGGGCGGCAGGATCTGCACCCCATGGTTGACCAGGGTAAAGGCCAGGGCCGGACCGGGTTCGATGCCGAAAAGAGACAGGGCAAAGACGCCGCCGGCTTCCCACAGCCCCCACCATCCCGGCACCGAGGGCAAAGCGATGCAAAAACAGATGACTGCCATGACGGCCGTCATTTGCGCCAGGCGCAGTTCGAGTTCCGGAAAGCCGAGGGCCAGAACCTGAAAAGAAATCGCTGTCAGCAGCCAAATGAGGATCGACAGCCCCGCTGCTGCCAAAAGGCGCCAGGGGTGGCGTCCCAGGGCGAGGCCGGCCGCCAGATGCTCCAGGCCGGCGCGGAAGGGCAGGAGGATACGGGCTTCGATCCAACGGCGTTGCGGGGGGGAAAGCCAGGGGATGGCATCCGCCATCCCACCGAGGAACTGGACGGCAAGGCGGCGCATCTTTGCCGAACAGAGGCCCCCCGCCGCCGCCAGGATCACAAGGGCAGCCCCCAGTGTGGCCCGGGCGGCGGTCAGAACCGCATCGCCGTCCAGGCGGTAGCCGCCGAAACTGGCCGGCTTTCCCTGGTTCAGGTCCACATCCGCCAGGACCCAGGCGAAAAGGGCCAGCAGGCTCAACAGGTCCAGGATGCGTTCGGTCATCACGCTGCCCAGGCCGGTGGCGAAGGCGATCCGGTGCCGCTGTCGCAACAGCGCCGGGCGGGCCAGTTCACCGATTCGCCCCGGCAGGATACCGTTGAGCATGAGAGCGATCATCAGCGGGTGAAAGGCCTGGCGGAACCCGATCCGATGAGTGAGCCCCAGGAGGATCTGCCAGCGCCAGGTCCTGGCGGCCAGCACGACCCCCACCAGCAGCAGGGAGAGGCCCAGATAGCGGTAGTCGACCTGGTCCAGGTAGCGCCACAGGGCCTCCAGGGGGACGTTGCGGAAGGCCAGGTAAAGGGCCCCTGCGGACACGGCCAGGCCCACCCCCAGGGACCAGCGGACGGAAGACGGCATCGGATCAGGGGAGGACCGAGGCCAGGATCCGTCGTGCCACCTGGACGTCCCGGTGAATCTGGTCCGACAGGTCCTTGAGGCTGGCAAAGCGGATTTCGTCTCGGATGCGGTCGATGAAGTTCACCCGGATGGGGTGGCCGTAAAGATCCCCCTTGAAATCGATGAGGTGCACTTCCACCGTGAAGATGTGGTCATCGAAGGTGGGGCTGTAGCCGATGTTGGCCACGCCCGGGTACGGGATTCCGGCCAGCTGGACGGTCACCGCATAGACCCCGGTGGGCGGGCACAGTTCGTCCTGAAGGGTGATGTTGGCGGTGGGAAATCCCAGCAGGGCGCCGCCGCGGCGCCGCCCAACCCCAACCGTGCCGCGGATCTGGTAATGGCGGCCGAGCATCTTTTGGGCTTCGGCCATCTTTCCGGCCTGCACCAGCTCGCGAATCCGGGTCGAAGAGATTCGATCGCTGGCGGTGCTGGGAACGCGGATCCAGTCGGCCACCAGGACCTCGTAGCCCAATCGCGGCGCCATCTGGCGCAGGAGGGCGATATCGCCCTCGCGGTTGCGGCCGAAGGTGTAGTCCTGGCCCACCACGATGGCCCGCATGCCGATGCGCTGCACCAAAAGGTCGGAAATGAAGCGCGGCGCCGGGATGGCGGCAAATTCAAGATTGAATGGCACCCCGATGAGCACGTCGATCCCGGCGGAGGCGATCAGTTCCACCTTCTGCTCGTAGATGGTGATCAGGGGAGGGCGGGCCTCGGGCCTGACCACCCGCAGGGGATGGGGGTTGAAGGTCATGGCCACCGACGTGCCGCCCAGGGCATCGGCAAGTTCGATCACCTCATGGAAAAGCGCCTGGTGGCCGATGTGCACGCCGTCGAAATTCCCGATCGTGAGGACGGCGTTATGAAAGGGTTCATCAATTTTTTCAAGGTCTTCGATAAGTCGCATGTCACCATTCAGAAAAATCACCGGGACGGCGGAAATTCACTTGACAGCAAAGTTAAAAAAAATTAAATAGAGCAACCTTTGCACGAAATCAATCCTTTTCTCAACGCGCAAAGGTTGTTCTTTTCAGACGTGCCGAAGTGGCGGAACTGGTAGACGCGCTAGGTTCAGGGTCTAGTTGACGTACGTCAGTGGGAGTTCGAGTCTCCCCTTCGGCACCACACGCTGACAAAAGCCGCAACTCCAGTGAGTTGCGGCTTTTTTGTTCACCGGGCCCGCCCCGCCCAGCGGCCGGAGGTGTCCATGCGGCGCGAATCGCTGATTCGAGCGGCCCAGGGCCACGTTCCCTGCGACCTGCTGCTGGCCAATGCCAGAATCGTCAATGTCTTCGACGGAACCATCCGTGTGGGCAGCATCGCCGTCTGCGACGGGACCATCGCCGCCCTGGAGGGGCGTCCGGCCCGGCGGACGGTGGATCTGGAGGGCCGCTGGGTGGCGCCCGGCTTCATCGACGCCCACGTGCACATCGAAAGTGCCATGACCGTGCCAGCCCAGTTCGCCCGGGCCGTACTGCCCCGCGGCACCACCACGGTGGTGGCGGATCCCCACGAAATCGCCAACGTCCTGGGGCTGAGGGGGATCGACTACATGCTGGAGGCCACAGAGGGGCTCGACCTGCAGTTTCTCTTCGCCCTGTCCTCTTGCGTTCCCGCCACCAGCCTGGAAACCTCGGGCGCCCGCCTTTCCGCCGCCGACCTGGCCCCCTACTGGAGGCATCCACGCGTGGTGGCCCTGGCCGAGGTGATGAATTTTCCCGGCCTGCTGGCTGGCGACGGGGAAGTGCTGGCCAAGATCGAGGCCGCCGAGTCGCACCGCAAAGCGGTGGATGGGCATGCTCCGGGGCTTTCCGGGCCTGGTCTGGCGGCCTACGTGGGGGCCGGGATCGGCAGCGACCACGAATGCACCCGGGCGGACGAGGCTCGCGAAAAGCTGGCTGCCGGAATGCGCATCATGATCCGGGAGGGAACCGGGGCCAAGAATCTCGACGACCTTCTGCCTGTCGTGAACGACGCCAACTGGCACCGGATCATGTGGTGCACCGATGACCGCCATCCCCACGACCTGATGGCCGAGGGCCACATCGACAGCATGGTCCGCCGGGCCGTGGCCCGGGGTCTCGACCCGGTGCGGGCCATTCAGATGGCCACCCTCACCGCCGCCGAGTATTTCGGTTTGCGCCGTTGCGGGGCCGTTGCCCCCGGGCGGCGGGCGGATCTGGTGGTCCTGGATGCCCTCGAACAGGTCAGCATCCATTCGGTCTGGGCCGGCGGCCGGCAGGTGTCCGCCCACGGCCAGATCCGTGCCGTCCGAAAGGAGACCGCTGCCGAGGCGCCCACCGTCATGCGCCTGGATCCCGGAGCCTTGGATTTGAGTGTCCCGGCCGGCGGCAAAGAGATCCGGGTCATCCAACTAATACCCGATCAGATCATTACCGGTCACGGTCGAACCGCGGCTTGCGTCCAGGATGGCCTGGCCGTCTCGGACCCGTCCCGCGATCTGCTCAAGCTGGTGGTGGTCGACCGCTACAGCGGAAGCGGCCGAACCGGTATCGCTTTCGTGCGCGGTTTCGGCCTGCGTCGCGGTGCCCTGGCTTCCAGCGTGGCCCACGACGCGCACAACATTATCGCCGTGGGCGTCACGGATGCCGATCTAAAGACCGCTGTGGCCGGGGTTGCGGAGATGGGGGGCGGATTGGCGGCCGCCGTGGATGGCCGGATCCGGCGTCGACTGCCCCTGCCGGTGGCCGGACTGATGAGCACGGCTCCGCTGGATGCGGTCTGCAGGGATCTGGAGCGGCTCAACCGCATCCAGCGCGAGTTGGGCGGGCGGTTGCGCGATCCCTTCCTGACCCTGTCCTTTCTGGCCCTGCCGGTGATTCCCGAACTCAAGCTCACCGACCGGGGACTGGTGGACGTGAATCGCTTCCAGCCAGTGCCGCTTTTTACCGAGTCTTAAGCGGCTACCTGAACAGGTTGTAGCGCAGGATGCAGTAGACCGCCTGGAGGCCGTCCTTCCAGCCGATTTTTTTCCCCTCGTCGTAGGATCTGCCGTAGTAGGAAATCCCCACCTCGTAGACCCGGCATTTCATCCGGGCGATCTTGGCGGTCAGTTCCGGCTCGAAGCCGAAGCGGTTCTGGCGGATCTGGATCGACTTGATCACTTCGGTGCGAAAGACCTTGTAGCAGGTCTCCATGTCGCTCAGGTTGAGGTTGGTGAGGATGTTGGAGAGCAGGGTCAGCGCCCGGTTGCCCGCATAATGCCAGAAGAGGTGGACGCGGTGGGGGCCCTCGCCGGTAAAGCGCGACCCGTAGACCACATCGGCCTTGCCGTCCCGGATGGGGCCGATCAGCTTGGAATATTCGGCCGGGTCGTACTCGAGATCCGCATCCTGGATGAGGACGATGTCTCCGGTGACCAGCGCAAGCCCGGAGCGGATGGCCGCCCCCTTGCCCCGGTTGCGTTCATGGTAGACCACCCGGTCGACGAGCCCTTGGATTTGATTGCGGATCAGTTCACGGGTCCCGTCGGTGGAACCGTCGTCCACCAGGATGATCTCCTTTTCGACCACCGGAGAGCGCTTCACCTTGTCGATGAGCCGCGCCAGGGTGGGGCGTTCGTTGTAGCAGGGGATGATGATGGAAAGACGTTGCATAAGGGTGAGGCGCGCCTCGCGCCGGATCCGCAGTCCGGAGGATCGCCGGCGGCTGAAGAGAATACGGGAACGGGCGACCGGGGGGGCCGGGCGGTGCCTTCAACCCGCCGGATGCCCGGCGCCCATCTTTGGCCGGCGCCAGGTCCTCGCCGGCCTCTCAGCTTGAAGGCGGCAAGGTTTTCGGTTCAGCCTCCGTCCAGACCGTGCTTTTCCATGCGCTGGAACCACCCTTCGGGATCCTTGAAATACTCGTAGGTGTCTTCCAGCGAAAGGCGGTGCTCGCGTTCGATGCTTTCCAGCATCCCGTAGAATTCCTTTTCCACCGGGTCGTCGGCCGCTTCCCGCAGCCGACCGTAATGGGCCTCACCCTTGCGCTCGAATTCGATGGCGATCTGGACGGCCTCCATGTCGCTGGTGCGCTTTTCCGGGGTCTGGGCCACGGCTTCGACCACCGCACTGAGCACGTCGCGCACCCGGGTTCCCTTGACGGTCAGGGGAAGGGTCTCGGGCCAACGTCCGCCTTCCTGGAGCTTCTGGTGCAGGGCCTGGATGCGCTGGTAGTGCTCCGCTTCGTCGGCCGCCAGGGTCTGGAACATCTGCTTGCCCAGCGGATCAGTGGTCCGTTCGGCATGTTTCAGATAGAAGGCGGCTTCCTGCTTTTCGTTGTTCAGGGCCACCTCGAGGGCTTGGATGCGCGCTTCGGTCGTGGCAGTCATGGGCTGATCCTTTCTTGAGCCGTCACGGCCTACCGGCAATGGACGCAGGTCTGGGTGAAGTGTTCCAGGGGCAGACCCGTGACCCGGCTGAAATGCGCCAACTGGCGCATCGGCGCGAAGTAGCGGCCGCATTTTTCACACCTGGCCAGTTCGAAATTGGTCTTCCAGATGGTGCGCACCCCGTTTTCTTCCTTGAACGGGATCACGTCCACCGGGCATACCTGAGCGCAGGAGCCGCAGGCGATGCAGTCGACAGGGGCCACGTTGAATGGCGTCGAGATGCGCCGATCCGTGCCGCGGCTCTCGAAGCCGATGGCCGAAACCCCCACCACCTCGCGGCAGACCCGCACGCACTGGCCGCAGAGGATGCACCCCTTGACCTCGACCTCGAAGCGGCTCTTATCCACCCCCAGGCGCTCGGCGATGGCCAGCAGGCGCGGGTGCTTGGGATTGCGGCTGAGCAGCAGCTCGATCACCAGCCGGCGCACGTTGTTGACCCGCTCGGTCTCGGTCCGGACCACCAGGCCTTCCTGGACCTCGTAGATGCACGAAGCCACCAGGCGGGTGCGCTTGCCATGGGTGATTTCCACCATGCACAGACGGCAGGCGCCGTAGGGGGTCAGCTCCTGGTTGCTGCATAGGGCCGGGATATCGATATTGAGGCCGCGGGCCGCCTCCAGGATGGTGGTGCCGGCGGGCGCTTGCGCGGACCGGCCGTCTATTGTCAGCGTAACCATTTCCGACATCTCGTTCTCCCTTGGTGGAACCGGAATCCGTTCGGACAGCGGTTCGGCTGGCTGCCTGTCAGGCGATCTTGATCGCGTCGAATTTGCACGCCTCGAAACAGGCCCCGCATTTGATGCACTTTGCGGCATCGATGGTATGGACTTCCTTCTTCTTGCCGGTGGCCGCCTCGGTGGGACAGACCCGGGCGCAGGCCCGACACCCGGTGCAGGCCTCGGGATCCACGGAGAAGGTGATCAAGGCCTTGCAGACCCCGGCCGGGCATTTCTTGTCCTTGATATGGGCTTCGTATTCGTCGCGGAAATAGCGGATGGTGGTCAGCACCGGGTTGGGGGCCGAGCCGCCCAGAGCGCACAGGGACCCGTCGGCGATGGCCTGGCCCATCCATTGGAGGGTGTCGAGGTCCTCCATTCGGCCTTCGCCCTGGCAGATGCGCTCGAGAATTTTACGCATCTGCAGGATTCCCTCGCGGCAGGGGGTGCACTTGCCGCAGGATTCACCTTCGAGAAAGGCCAGAAAATACTTGGCCACATCCACCATGCAGTTGCGATCGTCCATGACGATCATGCCGCCCGAGCCCATCATCGACCCGAGCTTGGTCAGCTCGTCGAAGTCCACCGGGCTGTCGAGGTGGGCTTCGGGGATGCACCCGCCCGAGGGGCCCCCGGTCTGGACGGCCTTGAATTTGCGGCCCTTGGGAATCCCGCCGCCGATATCATAGACGATCTCGCGCAGGGTGATCCCCATTGGCACTTCCACCAGACCGGTATTGTTGATCTTGCCCACCAGGGAAAAGATCTTGGTCCCCTTGCTGTTTTCCGTGCCGATGCCGGCGTACCAGTCCGCGCCCTTGTCGATGATCAGCGGCACATTGGCCCAGGTTTCGACGTTATTCAGACAGGTCGGCTTGTCGTAGAGCCCCTTGTCGGTGGCATGCACGTATTTGGCGCGCGGCTCGCCGGCCCGCCCCTCGATGGAGGCGAACAGGGCCGAGGACTCGCCGCAGACGAAGGCGCCCCCGCCGCGGTTGATCAGGATGTCGAAGGAAAATCCGCTGCCGAGGATGTTCTCGCCCACAAGCCCGAGGTCGCGCGCCTGTTCGATGGCCAGGGTGATGTTCTTTACCGCCAGGGGATACTCGTTGCGCACATAGATATAGCCATGGCTGGAGCCGATGGCATAGGCCCCGATGATCATCCCCTCTAAGACCGAGTGGGGGTTGCCTTCCAGGAGGCTGCGGTCCATGTAAGCGCCCGGGTCGCCCTCGTCCGCATTGCAAATCACGTATTTGGGATCGCCCTCGGCCTTGCGCGTGGCATCCCACTTCCAGCCGGTGGGAAACCCGCCGCCGCCGCGGCCGCGCAACTTCGCGGTGATGACCGCATCGATCACCGCCTGGGGCGCCATGCCGCCGATGGCCTTGGCCAAGGCGCTGTAGCCGCCGATGGCCAGGTAGTCCTCGATGCTGGTCGGTTCGATCAGGCCGTTGCTGCCAAAGACCAGGCGCATCTGGCGGCCGTAGAAGGGGACCTCGTGTTCATGCACGATGCGCTGTTTGGTGACCGGGTCCTTGTAGAGCAGCCGCTCGATGACCTCCTGGCCCAGGACCGTCTTTTCGATGATCTCGGGCACGTCGTCGATGCCGATGCGCTGGTAGAAGATGCGGTCGGGGTGAATCACCACCATGGGGCCCTTCTCGCAGAAGCCGTGACAGCCGGTGGTGCGGAAGGCGACCTGCCCCTCGAGGCCCCGCGCCTGGATCTCTTCGCGGAACCGGTCGACGATCTTCTGGGTCCCGTAAGCCATGCAGCCGGTGCCGGCGCAGATGGCGATGCAGGGCTGCGCCGGGTCGATGCGGCCTTTGAGTTCGGACTGTAAACGGGTCAACTCCGCAGGAGACTCAATCTTCTTCTTCATCGCTGACTACCTTTTTCCCCAGCTTGTTGAGGATTTTGTTGGCCTTGGCCAGGGTCATCTGTCCGTGATACTCCTCGTCCACCACCAGAACCGGCCCCAGGGCGCAGGCGCCCAGGCAGTTGACCGTCTCGAAGGTGAATTCCAGGTCCGCGGTGGTTTCGCCGGCCTTGATCTCCAGGACCCGCTCGATGCCGTCGCCGATCATGGCGGCGCCGCGCACGTGGCAGGCGGTTCCCACACAGAGGTGCATCTGATGGCGGCCGCGGGGGGTCAGGCTGAAGGCCTTGTAAAAAGTGGCGACCTCGAAAATCCGGCTGATGGGCACCTTGAGCTGTGTGCCGACTTCCTGGAGCGCTTCGCGCGGCAGGTAGTTGAACGCCTTCTGGACATCCTGCAGGATCGGGACCAGGAAACCCGGGTTGGATTGGTACTTGCTGACGATCTCGGCGATTTTGGCTTCCATGCGTTGCACCCTCGGGGAAAATAGCGCCGGCGGCTTTGCTCCGGGCTAGTAGGTGAACTGGGTCTTGGCCACCAGCTTTCTGTATTCCTTGGTGACCCGCTCTTGGATCTGGGCCGTCAGGTCCGGGGTCAGATGGCGAAAGCGGCCTTGGGGCTTGAGGTACTCTTCCACCGGCCGCAGTTCCGGGACATGGACGGTGATGCGGTAACGGCCGTCGGCGACCTCGTAGAGGGGAAAGACGCCGGTTTCCACCGCCAGGCGCCCGATCCAGATGGCCTTGTTGGGCGGCAGGCGCCATCCGGTGGGGCAGACCGAAAGGATGTGCACATAGGCCGGGCCGGGAGTCTGGGCCGCTTTTTGCACCTTTTCCATGAGGTCGAACGGATAGCTGGAACAGGCCGTGGCCACGTAGGGGACGTTGTGGGCCACGGCGATTTCGGCCATGTTCTTCTTCCAGGTGACCTGGCCCGCGACCTTCTTGCCGGCCGGCGAAGTGGTGGTGCTGGCCCCGAAGGGGGTCGACGAGGAGCGCTGGATCCCGGTGTTCATGTAGGCTTCGTTGTCGTAGCAGACGTAGAGGAAGTCGTGCCCGCGTTCGAAGGCCCCGGAAAGAGCCTGGAACCCGATGTCGGTGGTGGCCCCGTCGCCCCCCATGCCCAGAAAGACCGTGCCGCGGTCCTTGATGCGCCCCTTGCGCGCCAGGGCCTTGTAGGCTGCCTCGACGCCCGAGATGACGGCCGCGGCGTTCTCGAAGGCCACGTGGATCCAGGGCACCTGCCAGTTGGTGAAGGGCAGGGGCGAGGAGATGATTTCCATGCAGCCGGTGGCGCTGGCGACCATCACGTTGCGGCCCAGGGCCTTGGCCACCAGCCGCACGGCCAGGGCCTCGGCACAGCCCTGGCAGGCGCGATGGCCCGGGGTGAAGTACTCGTTTTTCTCCAGCAGGCGCGCGGCGTAGACATTCAAAGCTTCCATGTGTCGATCTCCGTTTTCTTGAGCCGGATGCGAACCGACGGGGCGGATCCGGTTATTCGCGGACGCCGTAGATGACGTAGTCTTCCTGGCGCACCCGGCCCGCGACCATCCGCCGGGTCTGTTGGTACATGGCAATGTAGTCGTCGGGGGTCACGTCCCGGCCGGCCAGGCCGCAGAGGAAGTTGGTCACCACCGGCATGTTCTCCTCGCCGTAGAAGGCGGCGCGGATCTCGCTGGCTACCGGTCCGCCCGTGCCACCGTAGGAAATGGCGCGGTCGATGACGATGATCCGTTTGGCGCCCCCGACGGCCCGGCGCAGCTCCTCGAAGGGGAAGGGGCGCCAGAGGCGCAGTTTGACCAGGCCCACCGCCTCGCCCCGTTCACGCAGGGTTTCCACCGCCATGGCCACGGTCTGGCCGATGCTGCCCATGGTCAGAAAGACGGTCTCGGCCCCTTCGGCAAGGTGGGTTTCCACCGGCCGGTAGTGGCGCCCGGTCACCTGGCCCAGCTCCTCCCAGGCCTTGATGATCTCCGGTTTGGATTCGATCAGGGCCATGTCCTGGGCCTTCTTGGCCTCGGTGAAGATGCCCGGCAGACCGAAGGCGCCCACCGTGGTGGGCCGATCCGGATCCAGGGCATTGACCGGTTTGAAGGTCGGCAAATAGCCGGACACCTGTTCGGGTTCCCAGAACTCGATGGGCTCGATGACGTGGGTCAGGATGAACCCGTCCATGTTGAGGATCACCGGCAGGGAAACCTTGGGGTTTTCGGCCACCTTGAAGGCGAACATCACATGGTCGTAGACTTCCTGTCCCGTTTCGGCGAAGACCTGGATCCAGCCGCAGTCGCGGATCGACATGACATCGGTATGGTCGTTCCAGATGCTCAGGGGTCCCGACAAGCTGCGGTTGGCCAGAATCATGACGATGGGCAGACGCAGGGTGGCGGCGATGAAGACGATTTCATTCATCAGGGCCAGGCCCTGGGAACTGGTGCAGGTGAAGGTGCGCGCCCCGGCCGCCGATGATCCGCAGCACACGCTCATGGCCGAATGCTCGGATTCCACCGGGATGAACTGGGCGTCGAGTTCACCGTTGTTGACCAGCTCCGACAGGTGTTCCACGATGTGGGTCTGGGGGGTGATGGGGTAGGCGGCGATCACATCCACGTTGGCGCTGCCGACCGCCTCGGCCGCCGCGATGGAGACCTCGATTCCGGTTCTCTTTCTCATTATTCTTCCTCCGGCACCATCGAGATGCATCCGGTGATGCACTCCTGCGCGCAGATGCCGCATCCCTTGCAGTAGTAAAGATCCGCCTCGAAGTAGCCTTCATCCGTCTTGCGGATGGCCATGTCCGGGCAAAAGATGTAGCAGACGCCGCAGCGGATGCAGTGGTCCCGATGGACCACCGGCCGCATGGAGCGCCAATCCCCGGTCCGGTATTGGCTGGCGTTGCCCGGCTGGCTGACGACGCAGCCGACCTCCAAATCTTTCCAGCTCAGCGCTTCCTCGGATTTCACGGAAGGTCTCCTTTTTTTCAGAAACGATGATGGCCACGCCCGCGGTGGTCAGGGGCGATCGATTTCGGCCTCGGCGTAGGCGCGTTGAAACGCCTTGATGTTCTTGACGGCGATGCGCCCGAAGCGGTTTTCCAGCGGGCCGATGAGGGCCCGCACCGGAACCACTTCCCGGGCCTTGAGCAGGGCCCCGAGCATGGTGGTGTTGGTGATCGGCAGACCCAATTCTTCCTGGGCGATCCGGGTGGCATTGACGGTCACCAAAGCATGGGTGATCCCCAGCTCCCGGCGCAGTTCAGGGCCGCTGTATTTGGTGTTGGTCACCAGGACCCCGTCCGTCTTGAGCCCGGCGCCCACTTTGACCAGGCGCAGGATCGACGGATCGAGGACCAGCACCAGATCGGGGGTGTAGATGTTGGTGCGCAGGCGGATCGGCTCGTCGCTGATGCGGCAGAAGGCCACCACCGGCGCCCCGCGCCGTTCCGGCCCGAAGCTCGGGAATGCCTGGGCGTACTTGCCTTCCTGGATGGCCGCCTGGGCCAGCAACTCGGCCGACGTGACAGCACCCTGTCCGCCTCTGCCGTGCAATCGAATTTCGATCATGAGCTGTGTCTCCCCGTGTCGTGTTTTCCGGTCAATCAAAGATCAGCCCATATCGGAGTCGGGCACAAAATACAATCAAAAAATTGACCGATATTTGGGCAAGGGTAAAATGACGCGCAAAACCGGGGTATTGGGAAAAGACATCCGGGTCGCAGGAATGGAAAGCCCGCCCGGCGCCGGGGCGCAAAAGAGCCTGTGCCGGGCGGGCCCTTTCTGGGAGACGGCCGCCGGTCCAATCCATCGTCAGGCAACGGCGTCGGGGCCGGAACACGTCATGCCGCGGTCGTTTGGGCGCGGGATCAGGGATAGAAGGCGCGGAGATGGAGCGAATCAGCGGGGTGGACGGCAATCAGGGCGCGCGAGCAGGTGCAGGGGGCGACATGCGGTTTGCGGTCTCAGGTCTTGAGCTCCTGGAGCCGTTTCTTGGCTGCCTAACGGACCTCCGGATCGCTGTCGTTCTGGATCACTTTTTTCAGCAGTTCCGCATTTTTTTCTTGAACGACGGCCTTTTTGCGGACCTTGGGATCCGAACGGGCGAGCTTGGGCAAAAACAGGTCGCTGAATTTCATTCGATCATCACCTCCTTTCCTTTCGGGGTTTCCCTCAAGGGTACAAAATGGGGCGCAAATGTCAAGGCCAGGCAGATTCGAAAACGCTCCTGTCTCCGTTTTGCGATGGCGTCATCCAAGTGGTTCTTGTCCCGTCGTTATCCGCAACTACAGATCCCTCGTCGTTCCTCCTCGGGATGACACGGAAGGGGAACCGGCTCTTCGGGATGACACGGAAGGGGAACCGGCTCTTCGGGATGACACGGAAGGGGAGTCGCCTGCGCCGGATGGCACCCCTCTTCGGCGGTCATCCCGAACGTCAGTGAGGGATCTGCAGTTGAGCAGATCCGCGGGAAACGGCCACAGGCGGGATGTGTTTCCGAGCGGACACGGCAAACGGGTGGATCCCCGCCTTGCCGGCCTACTGGACGCGACGCGCATCCGCCGCAGCCAATGAGTCAAACCCCTTAAGGCCTGCAGCGAAATCCGAGCACTCAATCAGGCATTTTCTTGTCGGCCATCAGTTTGGCCAGAGCGGCAAAAGGGCTGTGCTTCAACGCTCCGGGGTCCTCGACGGATTCCGAACCGCCGCCGGCCAGGTGATCCAGGTAGCGGCGGTGCTCGTTTTCATGGCAGTAGAGGCACAGATTCTCCCAGTTGCTGCCGTCGGGGGGGTTGTTGTCGTGGTTGTGGTCCTTGTGATGCACGGTCAGCTGGTGCAGGTTGGCGCGGTTGAACTCCCGGCCGCAGCGGGCGCAGACCCAGGGGTGGATCCTGAGCGATTGCTCCCGGTACCCCTTTTCGCGCTCAGATCGCGAACGGCGGGCCTCGGCGATCACCTGATCGAGTTTGGTCAAGTCGCCGCCGCGCTTGCGGCGGCCGGTCCATTGATCGGCACTCATGGCCTCTTTTCCCCGGCCCTCATTTCTTGGTGAAGGTGCCCAGAAAGCTGCTCACGGCCTGGGGTAGGTCCCCGGGCAGCAGGACGATCTTGGCGTTGGGCGAGGTGGCCATGCCGCGCAGCGCCTCGACGTATCTTTCCCCCAGCAGGTACATCACGGGCAGGTCGTTGTCCCCGATGGCCTCGGTGATCTTCTGAATGGCGCGCTGGGTGCCTTCGGCCAGCACGACCTTGGCCTGGGCGTCGCGCTTGGCCGCTTCCATGCGCCCCTCGGCCTCGAGAATGGCCGCGGCTTTTTCCCCGTCGGCGCGGGTCACGGTGGCCCGCCGGGCCCGCTCGGCCGCGGCCTGCTCCTCCATGGCTTTCTGCATCGTCTGGGAGGGGTTGATGTCCTGGATTTCGACGGTCTTGAGGGTGATCCCCCAGTCGGCGATGTCGTCGGAGATGGCCGCCTTGAGCTTGGCCTTGATCTGGTCGCGGGACGACAGGGCGTCGTCCAGATCCATTTCGCCGACGATGGACCGCAGGGATGTCTGCACCAGATTCTGGATGGCCAGAGTGTAGTCTTCCACTCCGTAGACCGCCTTTTCCGGCGAGACGATGTTGATGTAGGCCACGGCGTTGACCACCATGACGGCATTGTCCCGGGTGATGACCTCCTGACTCGGGATGTCCAGGACGATGTCCTTGGTGGTCACCTTGTAGGCCACCGTGTCCACGTAGGGGATGATGATGTTCAGTCCGGGGCCCAGGGTTTTGTTGTACTTGCCCAGTCGCTGGACGACGTGCTTGCTGCCCTGGGGAACGATGCGAACCCCCAGAAAAATCGTCACCCCCACCAGAATGAAGAATACGGATACCACAACCAGGCCGTCCATGGCTCCCCCAATAAGGCTTAAAGAAACGTTAAGGCTGAAAATCTCAGGGCAGACAATTTTCGCCGGACCTGCCAGACGCGTCCGACCTGTCCACGGCGTCCGTCATGGCCGGATGATGCCGTTGTCGCGATTCGCCCCTCAGCGCTTTTCCACGATGAGGGTGTTTCCCGAAATGTCCCGCACGAAAACCCGGTCTCCGGCCTTCACGGGATCCTCACAGATGAACGGCCATTCATCGGCCCCCAGCAGGGGCGTGGCAAAGCGCACCATGCCACGGCGGTTTTCCTCCGGGGGCCGGATCACGCGACCGCTTTCCCCCAGAACCGCCTCGCGGCTGATGCCGGCCGTGGTGCGGTCCTTCATGCGCGGGCGGATCAGGCGGAACCACAGGAGGGTGAACACGGCCGACGCGCAGGCCCAGATGAAAATCTGCCCGCTGAGTCCCATCTGCGGCGCCAGGCGAAGACCCGCCGCCACCACCAGGGCGCCCAGTCCGAACCAGAAGAGGGTGAAGCTGGGGACGAAAAGTTCGGCCAGGATCAAGAGCATCCCCAGCACCAGCCAGTGCCAATCCTGAATCTGAACTTCCATAAGATTCCTTCCGGATCGCCGCCCGACCCTGTCCAGGCCGGTCCAAAAAGAGCGGCCTAAACCTTCAGTTCAGGCAGATCGGCGTACAGGTCCAGGGCGCCGGGATTGGCCAGAGCATCCTTGTTGGTGACCGGTTTGCCGTGGATCACGTTGCGCACCGCCAGCTCCACCTTCTTCATGTTGATGGTGTAGGGCACGTCGGCCACGGGGATGATCTTGGCCGGCACGTGACGCGGCGTGGTCTGGGTGCGGATCGCCTGGCGGATGCGGTTTTCCAGCTCACGGGTCAGGCTCTGTCCCGGGGCCAGTTTGACGAACAGCACGATGCGCACGTCGTTTTGCCAATCCTGACCCACCACCAGGCTGTCGGCGATTTCCGGCAGGGTTTCCACCACCGAATAGATGTCGGCCGTGCCGATGCGCACTCCGCCCGGATTTAGGGTCGCGTCCGAACGGCCGTAGATGATAATCCCATCCTCTTCCGTGATCTGGATGAAGTCGCCGTGGCACCAGATTCCCGGATATTTGTCGAAGTAGGCCTTGCGGTATTTTTCACCGTCCGGGTCGTCCCAGAAGTAGATGGGCATGGAGGGCGAAGCGGCCTCGCAGACCAGTTCGCCGGTCTGGCCCACCACGCTGCGGCCGCAGTGGTCGTAGGCGGCCACTTTCATGCCCAGCTGGCGGCACTGAAGCTGCCCGGCGTAGACCGGGGCGATGGGATTGCCGCCGGCAAAGCAGCCGTTGATGTCCGTGCCTCCGGAGATGGAGGCCAGCTGCAGCTCGGATTTGATCTCCCGGTAGACATAGGCGAAACCGTCGGCCGGCAGCGGCGAACCGGTGGACAGGACCGCCCTCAGGGCCGACAGATCGAAGCGTGCGCCGGGGCGGATGGCGCCTTGCTCCAAGGCGGTGAGGTACCGGGCGCTGGTGCCGAAGACGGTGAGCCGTTCGGCCTGGGCCAGTTCCCAGAGCACTTCGCCGTCCGGATGGAAGGGCGATCCGTCGTAAAGCACTGCCGTAGCCCCCACCGCCAGGCTGCACATCAGCCAGTTCCACATCATCCAGCCGCAGGTGGTGAAGTAAAAGATCCGGTCGTCACGCTTCAGGTCCACGTGCAGCACGTGTTCCTTCATCTGATTGATGAGGATCCCGCCTGCACTCTGGACCATGCATTTGGGCTTTCCGGTGGTGCCCGAAGAATACATGATGTAGAGGGGATGGCCGAAGGGGACTTGGACGAAGTCGGGGGCCTGGGCGTCGCCGCTGGCCACGAATTCGTCCCAGTGCACGGCCCGCGGCACCCGGTCGACGGCCGGCGCGGCGTTCACGTAGGGAACCACCACCACCTTGCGGGTGGCCGGCAGCCGGTCGATGATCTCGGCGACCCGCCCCAGGCTGTCGAAGGCCTTGCCGTTGTAAAAATAGCCGTCGGCGGTGAACAGAATTTTGGGTTCGATCTGCCCGAAGCGGTCCAGGACGCCTTTGATGCCAAAGTCCGGCGAGCACGATGACCAGACGGCTCCCAGCCGGGCCGTGGCCAGCATGGCCACCGCGGTGTGGATCATGTTGGGCAGGAACCCGGCGACCCGATCGCCCTGGACCACGCCGGACTGCTGCAGCGCCGCGGCCAGCCGTTCCACTTCCAGGTGCAGTTGGGCGTAGCTCAGGCGCACCGCGGGCCTGGCTTCGCTTTTGAAGATCAGGGCCGTGCGATCGTCCGCATAGTGCAACAGGTTCTGAGCGAAGTTCAGCCGGGCTCCGGAAAACCAGCGGGCGCCGGGCATGTGGGCCGGATCGTCCACCACCTGATCGTAGCCGCGGGAATGCCGGATGGGTAAAAAATCCCACAAGGTGGCCCAGAAATCGGCGATCTCGGTGACCGACCAGGTGTAAAGGGCCCGGTAGTCGCTGAAATCCTTTCCGAAGCGCTGGTTCACAAAGCGGATGAAGCGCGTCAGGTTGGCTTTTTCGATCTGTTGGGGCGAGGGCTGCCAAAGGGGATGCGCCACGGTTTTCTCCTTGTTCAGGCGTTTCGCGATAGGGGCTGGGCCCGATCCTGCTCTGATGGCCCGGCGTCGTCGCCGTGGTCCTGCGCTTCGGCGGGCGCTGCGGCGTCCGTATCTCCGGCCGCGGCGACCGCCGGCAGGATGTCGGCGAAGACCACGCCGTAGATCTCCCAGACGGTGACGAAGAGGGCCGCGATGATGGGGCCGATGATCACGCCCAGAACCCCGAACATGGCAATGCCGCCCAGGGTGGAAAAGAGGATCATCAGCTCGTGCATCTGAGTGTCCTTGCCCACCAGGCGGGGTCGCAGGAAGTTGTCCACGCTTCCCACCACCGTGGCGCAGAAGACGGTCAGCCCGATGGCCTCGACCCAATCGCCGCTGGCTGCCAGGATCAGTGCCGCCGGCCCCCAGACCAGGCCAGTGCCGATGCCCGGAATGATCGAGAGCACCGCCATGACCGTACCCCAGAAGACCGCGCTGGGAATTCCCGCCACGGCAAAGGCCGCCCCGGCCAGAGTCCCCTGGATCAGCCCGATCACCGCCGTGCCCTTGAGGGTGGCGCGGGTCACCGAGGTGAACTTGTCGAGCATGCGCTGTTCATCGCGATCCTCCAGCGGCAGGTAGTAGAGGATCTTGCCCAGCAGCCGTTCCCCGTCCATGAGAAAGAAAAACATGGTGTAGAGCAGCACAAAGAGCATAAACAGAAAGTGGACCGTTTCGACCGTCACCGAACGCAGGCTGCCGATGAGAAAGCGGCTCAGGAAGCCCACCAGTTCGCCGGCCTTGCGCAGAATGGTCTCGTGGTAAGGCAGGATCAGGTCCGCCAGCCGGTCGTAGAAGGGCAGGTGGCGCAGCAGATCGGAAACGGCGCCGGGCTGGTTGATCTGCTGCTGGACCCATGGGGTCACCGATTGGCCCACCTTGATGGCCTGGGCCGTAACGATCCCCAGCAGCGCCCCCAGGGGGATCAGGACCACCAGGATCAAAAAGAGCAGGGTGGCGGCCGAAGCCAGCGCCGGCCGGTGTCCCAGAAGACGCTCCAGGCGTCGATGGACCGGCCGCGCCAGTCCGGAAAAGATGCCGGCCAGCAGAATCGCCATGAGAAAGTGGCGCACCATGGCCAGGAAAACCGCCGAGATCAATAAGATCAGCAACAGCAGGGTCAGTTTGTTGACGGCCGCGGATTTCATGAAGGTGGATCATATCCGATTCGGCGGGCTTGCTCAACGATTGATTCCGTCTTATGGGTGGGTCCGGACCCGTTTGGCGGCGGCCCTGCGGCCGGTTCGCCCCTTGACCGCAGCGCCGGAGACCCGAAAAGGATGATGCGCATCGGATATGGAACAGCCGCCTGAAAACGCCTGCCGCCGCTGCGGCACCTGCTGCCGCCGGGGAGGGCCGGCCCTGCACCTTCTGGACCGCGTTCTGGTGGATGAGGGGCGCATCCCGGCCGATCAGCTTTACACCATCCGGCCGGGCGAGCCGGTGCGCGACAATGTCCGGGGAGATGCTCTGACGACCTGCGATGGCGACCTCATCAAGATCCGCAGCCGCCCGGGAGGCAGGGTCTGCCGGTATTTCGACGGTCGGAACACCGCCTGCACCATCTATGCCTGCCGGCCCCTGGAGTGCCGGATCCTCGATTGCCGGGACACCGCCCCCATCGAGGCCGTCTATGACCGTGAGCGTCTGTGCCGGCGTGATCTGATCGGAACTGTGGAGGGGCTCTGGGACCTGGTGCGCGACCATGAGCGGCGCTGCAGCGCCGCGCGGGTGACGGCCTTGGCCGACGCCTGGCGCCGCGGCGGCCACGGGAGCCGCGGCCTGGACAAAGAACTGATGGAGAAGGTGCGCTACGATCTGGAACTGCGCGCCCTGCTGGTCAAAGAGAACCGCATGGCCGAGGGACTCCTGGATTTGGTCTTCGGTCGTCCCTTGACCGTGGTGCTCAAGCCTCTAGGGGTGGCGGTGCGCTGCCTGCAGGGCCGTTGGCGCCTCCTTTGCGCGTCGCGGCCCGACGGCCTTTCCAGGTAGGCGCCCTCGGCCGTGGGGCTGAAACCTGCCGCCTTCCCGGCGGCGGGCTTTGATACCGGGAGGAAACTTTTGCGGCGTCCTTCTCCCATCGTCGCGGCGAACGTGCTCGCCGCCTCCCTGGCCGCCCCGCTGATCTGGGCCTGGGTTCTGCGGATCCTGGCCCGACGCGCCATGGATCCGACGGCCGCCTTCGTGGCCAACGAGGTCTTCTTTCTGGATCTGGCCCTGGCCGTGCTCTGGGTGGTGCGCCATGTGGAAGGCGAAGACTATGGCGGACTGGGGTTCGGCCGCATTTCCTTGCGGCAGACGGTCATCGGGGTGAGCCTCGCGGCCCTGATGTGCCTGATGATGGCGCTGCTGTGGGACCTCGAAA